>NZ_JAELTJ010000058.1 GCF_016428805.1 Achromobacter sp. ASV32 | reverse complement strand
CCCCCCCCCCCCCCCCCCCCCCCCCCCCCCCCCCCCCCCCCCCCCCCCCCCCCCCCCCCCCCCCCCCCCCCCCCCCCCCCCCCCCCCCCCCCCCCCCCCCCCCCCCCCCCCCCCCCCCTTTCCACCCCCAAGACGGCATACGCGATCGGTTATTAGGTCTCGTGGGCTCGGAGATGTGTATAAGAGACAGTACCGGCGGTGTCGATGCGGGCCAGCACTTCGCCCGAGGTGACGGTGCTGCCGTCGCCCTTGACGATTTCAGCCAGCACGCCCGAGGCGGGAGCCGGCACTTCCAGCACGACCTTGTCGGTTTCGACTTCGATCAGGATTTCGTCCGCTTCAACGGCGGCGCCGGGCTGCTTCTTCCAGGTCAGCAGGGTCGCTTCGGAGACGGATTCGGAGAGTTGGGGAACGACGACGTCGGTAATAGCCATTTTGTTTATTCCGTAAATGTGTGTGTTCTTGTGGCGCGGCGCAGCCAGGTTCGAAACGGGGTTCCTGAAACCTGGCCGCGCGGCGCGCGCATCCAGTGAGCGTTACTTCGTCAACATGACCTTGAACTTCGGAGCGAAGGCCGTTTCGATCAGCGCCTTCTGTTGCTCCTGGTGCTTGGCCAGGTAACCCACTGCCGGCGACGCCGAAGCGGCGCGGCCTGCGTAACCCAGCTTTTGGCCTTCGACCATGTTCTCGTACACGTGATGCTGCACGTAGAACCACGCACCTTGGTTCTGCGGTTCGTCCTGCACCCAGATGACTTCCGTCGCCTTGGGGTACTTGCGCAGTTCGGTCTCGAACGACTTGTGCGCAAACGGGTACAGCTGCTCGACACGGACGATGGCGACGTTGTCGGCGCCACGTTCACGGCGAGCATTGACCAGGTCATAGTAGACCTTGCCCGAGCAAGCCAGCACGCGCTTGACCTTGCTGGCGTCGATGGCTTCGTCGACCTCGCCGATGACCGGGCGGAAGCTGCCGCCGGCCAGATCGGTCAGGGGCGAACCCGCGTCCTTGTTGCGCAGCAGCGACTTCGGCGTGAACAGCACCAGCGGCTTGCGGAACGGGCGGATCATCTGGCGGCGCAGCACATGGAAGATCTGCGAAGCCGAGGTCGGCTGCACCACTTGCATGTTGTTGTCCGCGCACAGTTGCAGGAAGCGCTCGATGCGGCCCGACGAGTGCTCGGGACCCTGGCCTTCGTAGCCGTGCGGCAGCATCAGGGTCAGGCCCGACTGGCGGCCCCACTTGGCTTCGCCGGAGCTGATGAACTGGTCGATCACGACCTGGGCGCCGTTGACGAAGTCGCCGAACTGGCCTTCCCAGATGGTCAGCGTGTTCGGCTCGGCGCTCGAGTAGCCGTATTCGAAGCCCAGCACCGCCTCTTCGGACAGCACGGAGTCGATCACGGTGAACGGGGCCTGGCCTTCCGAGACGTTCTGCAGCGGAATGTAGGTACCGTCGTTCCAGCGTTCACGGTTCTGGTCGTGCAGCACCGCGTGGCGGTGCGTGAACGTGCCGCGGCCCGAATCCTGGCCGGTGATGCGGATGGCGTAGCCCGAGGACACCAGCGTGGCGAAGGCGAGGTGTTCGCCCATGCCCCAGTCCAGGTTCATTTCGCCCTTGGCCATGGTACGGCGGTCGTTCAGCAGCTTGGCGACCAGCGGGTGCACCGTGAAGCCTTCCGGCACGGTGGTGATGCGTTCGCCGATGCGCTTGAGTTCAGCCAGCGGCACGGCGGTATCGGCCTGGTCGGTCCACTTGGCGCCCAGGAACGGCGACCAGTCGATGGCGTACTTGCTCTTGTAGTCGGTCAGCACCGGTTCGATGGTGCGCTGGCCGTCTTCCATCAGCTGGCGGTAGTCCTTGACCAGTTGGTCGGCTTCGCCTTCAGCCAGCACGCCTTGCGTGGTCAGCTTGTCGGCGTACAGCTTGCGCGTGCCGGGGTGGTGGCCGATGCGCTTGTACATCAGGGGCTGCGTCAGCGACGGGGTGTCCTGCTCGTTGTGACCCAGCTTGCGGAAGCAGACGATGTCCACGACGACGTCGTGGCGGAACTGCAGGCGGTAGTCCAGGGCCAGCTTGGTGACGAACACGACGGCTTCGGGATCGTCGCCGTTGACGTGGAACACCGGCGCTTCGATCATCTTGACCACGTCGGTGCAATACAGCGTCGAACGCGAGTCGCGCGGGTCGGACGTGGTGAAACCGATCTGGTTGTTGATGACGATGTGCAGCGTGCCGCCCGTGCCGTAGCCGCGGGTCTGGGCCAGGTTCAGGGTTTCCATCACCACGCCCTGGCCGGCGAAAGCCGCGTCGCCGTGCACCAGCACCGGCAGCACTTGCTTGCCTTCGGCGTCGCCGCGGCGTTCCTGGCGAGCGCGCGCGCTGCCTTCGACCACGGGGTTGACGATTTCCAGGTGGGACGGGTTGAACGCCAGCGACAGGTGGACGGGACCGCCACGGGTCGACAGGTCGCTCGAGAAGCCGTTGTGATACTTCACGTCGCCGTCGGTCAGGCCTTCGGCGTGCTTGCCTTCGAACTCGGCGAACAGGTCGCCGGGCATCTTGCCCATGATGTTCACGAGCAGGTTCAGGCGGCCGCGGTGGGCCATGCCGACCACGATTTCCTGAACGCCGTTTTCACCGGCGTGGTTCACCACTTCGTCCATCGAGGCGATGAAGCTTTCGCCGCCTTCCAGCGAGAAGCGCTTCTGGCCGACGTACTTGGTGTGCAGGAAGCGCTCGAGGCCTTCGGACTCGGTCAGCTGCTGCAGGATATGGCGCTTTTCTTCGGCCGAGTATGCGGGCGCGCCCAGGGTGGTTTCCAGGCGTTCCTGGATCCAGCGCTTGGCGGCGGGGTCGGAGATGTGGGTGAATTCAGCACCGATGCTGCGGCAGTACGTGTCGCGCAACGCCTTCAGGATGTCGCGCAGCGTCATGGTGCTGGCGGTCGTGAAGTAGGTGTTGGTGGCCGAGTAGGTCTGGTCCAGATCGGCTTCGGTCAGGCCGTAGAAGGCCGGATCGAGTTCGGGGATCGGGGGACGTTCCTGGCGCTTGAGCGGATCCAGGTCGGCCCAGCGCGAGCCCAGCGAGCGGTAGGCGGCAATCAGCGATTGCACCGACACTTGCTTGGTGGCGACGCTCAGGTCGGGTTCGGCGGCGCGTTGCACGAAGGCATTGGCCTTGGCGCGCTGGGCGAACGATTCGACGATGGGAGCGTGGGCCTGGTCGCGGGTGGATTCCTGGCCGTCGGTAGCGGGAGCATGTTGCAGCTGGTCGAAGTATTCGCGCCAGTTGTCAGGTACCGAACCGGGATTGTCGAGGTAGGCTTCGTAAAGCTCCTCAACATAAGGGGCGTTACCCCCAAAGAGATAAGACGTGGATAGAGATTCTATTTCCGAAGACATATCGCTTCACCTTTACGAGTGCTTCACTCGACACGATGCAGGAAAACCTTCCGCGGCACGGGCTTCCCGTTGAGCGGATAGCAGGGGCAGAAGGCGCGTACAAGCCTTGATAGCCGTATGAATGAAAGTATAACCCTTTGAGTTTAAGGGCGTCTTCTTGCGTTTGCGTGACGCAAAAGCCCGCGCGGAATGGTTTCATGCGGCGTTGGAATGTCCGCCGAACCCCTGCAAATACGCCGTCTACGCACCACCAAATTCCGTTAACGAAAAATGCCGCATTGCCGCATTTTTTTGGGCTTGCGGACGAGGTGTTGCACATTTGCCTCGTCAGAGCGGCAGTTCGGTGGTCGACAGGATCTCTTTCAGGACGAAAAAAGTGCGGATCTGGCGCACGCCGGGCAGCTTGATGATCTCGCCGGCGTGCAGCTTGTTGAAGCGCTCCAGGTCGCGGATGCGCAGCATCAGGAAGTAGTCGAACTCACCCGCCACCAGGTGGCACTCCAGGCAGCCGCTGATACCGCGGGCGGCGGCCTCGAAGTCGGTAAAGGACTCGGGCGTGGAGCGGTCCAGCACCACGCCCACGATCACCAGTGTGGCCATGTCGACCTCGGCGGGCTCGAGCAGCGCCACGGTCTTCCTGATGATGCCTTCGGCCTTCAGTTTCTCGACGCGCCGCAGGCAGGCCGCGGGGCTCAGGTGCACCCGCGCGCTCAGGTCCAGGTTGGTGATCTGCGCGTCCTGCTGCAACAGGCGCAGGATCTGGCGGTCGATGCGATCCAGTCCGGAGATGGCTGCCATTTAATGCGTCCCTGAAAATTAAATTTCTATCTATTTTTTCTTTGATAAATATTAAATCCAAAAATAATCAAAACGAAAAATTTAAATTTATGAAAGGAAAAAAATACGCAATTGACCGGAAATCCCTGTCATTTCTATGATTTTTCCATCCGCGGCAGCCTCGCCCGGACGGCCACTCCAGGAGCCCGCATGGATCTGCAACGCTTTGCCCGCCACCGCCTGACCTTCAGCGATACCCCCATCGAGAAACTCGACCGCCTGTCGGCCCACCTGGGCGGCAAGGTCGAGATCTACGCCAAGCGCGAAGACTGCAACAGTGGCCTGGCCTTCGGCGGCAACAAGCTGCGCAAGCTGGAATACCTGATTCCGCAGGCGCTGGAACAGGGCTGCGATACCCTGGTCACCATCGGCGGCATCCAGTCCAACCACACCCGCATGGTGGCCGCCGTCGCGGCCAAGCTCGGCCTGGCCTGCGTACTGGTGCAGGAGAACTGGGTGGACTATTCGGATGCGGTCTACGATCGGGTCGGCAACATCATGATGAGCCGCCTGATGGGCGCCGACGTGCGGCTGGTGGACCAGGGCTTTGACATCGGCTTTCGACGCAGTTGGGAAGAAGCGCTGGAGGACGTGAAAAAGCGCGGCGGCAAACCTTATGCCATCCCGGCCGGGGCGTCCGACCATGAACTGGGCGGCCTGGGCTATGTCGGCTTCGCCGAAGAGGTCCGGCGGCAAGAGGCCGAATTGGGGTTCAAGTTCGATTACATCGTGGTCTGCGCGGTCACCGGCAGCACGCAAGCCGGCATGGTGGTGGGCTTTGCGGCCGACGGCCGGGCCGACCGCGTCATCGGCATCGACGCCTCGGCCACGCCAGACCAGACCCGGGCGCAGATCCTGCGCATTGCGCGCCGCACTGCCGACCTGGTGGGCCTGAACCGCGCCATCACGGACAGCGACGTCGTGCTGGACACCCGCTATGCCTACCCCGCTTACGGCCTGCCGTCAGCCGAGACCAACGAGGCCATTCGCCAGTGCGCCCGGCTCGAAGGCATGATGACCGACCCCGTCTACGAAGGAAAATCCATGCAGGGCATGATGGACATCGTGCGCCGTGGAGAAATTCCCGCGGGTTCCCGGGTGTTGTACGCACATCTTGGGGGGGTGCCGGCGATCAACGCCTATAGCTTTCTGTACCGCAACGGCTGACAGCGGCTTTGGCGCGGCGGGCTTCGGGGCCATGGGCTGGCCCGCGGGCGACCTGCGCTGATCCGCAGGCCTAGGGCGGCCCGGCCCGGATCGGCCAAGGCCCCGGCCCGCCCGGACCGCCCGCCCTGATCGGGCGTGCCCGGCTGGGCGCGCCCTACTTTGTTTTGGCGCCGGCCTCAAACCAGGCCCCGATCAAGGCGCGCTCGTCATCGGTCATGCCAGTGGAATTGCCCATCGGCATGATCCTGGACACCACCGCCTGCTGGTAGACCGCCTGCGCATGCGTGGCGACCTGCTGGGGCGAATCCAGCCGCACGCCCTTCATCTGCACCTGCGGGCCATGGCAGAGCAGGCAACGCTGTTCGAACACCTGCCGCACCTGGGCATACGACACCTCGACCGGCGCGGGCGCGGCAACGGCGGCCGCCACCGGCGCCGGCTGCATCCAGACGATGGTCAGGCCCAGCACCGCCACGCCCAGCAGCGCATAGGGCCACGGGTTGCGCGCATTGCCCAGTTTGAAGCGGTGGCGCACCACGAAAAACTGCCGGATCGCGGCGCCGCCCAGCATGATCAGCAGCAGCACGATCCAGTTGTAGGCATGGGTGTAGGTGAAGCTGTAGTGGTTGCTCATCATGGCGAACACCACGGGCAGCGTGAAATAGGTGTTGTGCACGCTGCGCTGCTTGCCGCGCTGGCCATTGGCCGGATCCACCGGCTTGCCCGCGCGCATCGCGGCCACATTGCGGCGCTGCCCGGGGATGATCCAGAAACAGACGTTGGCGCTCATGGTGGTGGCCATCATGGCGCCCACCAGCAGGAACGCGGCGCGTCCCGAGAACCAGTGGCAGGCCAGCCACGACGCCAGCACAATGAACAAGGCCACCAGCACGCCGACGATGCGATCACCGTGCCTGCCCCGGCCGAACAGGCGGCAGATGCCGTCGTACACGAACCAGAACGCCACGAAGAAAGCCAGCGCCACGATCACGGCCGTGGCCGGCTGCCAATCCATCTTGGAGCGGTCGATCAGGTAGGTGCTGGCGTTCCACAGATAGGACATGGTGAACAGCGCGAAGCCGGTCACCCAGGTGCTGTAGCTTTCCAGGAACGACCAGTGCAGGTGTTCCGGCAGCTTCTTGGGTTGCACCGCGTACTTCTGCATGTTGTAGAAGCCGCCGCCGTGCAGCGCCCACTGCTCGCCGCCAACGCCTTTTTCGACGGATTCGGGGTCGCGTGGCTTCTCCAGGCTGTTGTCCAGCATGACGAAGTAGAACGACGTGCCGATCCAGGCGATGCCCGTGATGATGTGCGCCCAGCGCAGCAGCAGATTGACCCAATCCAGGTAATAGCTTTCCATGCATGCCCCTCGCAGCGAGGCGGCGCCCCCATAGGGCACCGCCACACTGCCTACCACCGCGGGCGCTGTAAGCAGAAGACAGATCGCGCACAAGGCCGCCGGGCCCCGCACCGCTGCGATCGCGTTCGACAAATTGTATGCAGATTTTGTCCACGAAAACCATGCCGGCGGGCGCGGCAGGGCATCAGGAATACCCTGATGCGCGGGGCTCAGGAGCCGCGGTAGGTGGCGTAGCTCCAGGGGCTGACCAGCAGCGGCACGTGATAGTGCTGGTCGGGGTGCGCCACGCCGAAGTCCAGGCTGACGCGGTTCAGGAAGTTGGGTTCCGGCAAGGCGACGCCGCGCGCCTTGAAGTAGCCGGCCACATCGAACACCAGGCGGTAGGTGCCGGCCTTCAGGTCGCCATCGGCGAACAGCGGCGCGGCGCTGCGACCGTCGGCGTTCAGGGTGAAGCGGCTGAGCGGCGTGGCCGCGTCGCCGTCAGTGGCATACAGCGCCACCGACATGCCGGTGGCAGGACAACCGTGCATGGTATCCAGTACGTGCGTGGTCAAGCCCATGGCGTCTCCTTGTGCCCGGGGGCGTCCGGGCGTCTCATGGTTATCCTTGATGGTGCACAGAAATTGTATACAGATTCTTGCTTTCCAGCTATTGTTTAGCCCATCATGAATGACACGGCCCGCCTGCCCGGCTGGCCATCCCGGATCAACCGCCGCCGGCCCCTGCCGGCCCTATGCCCCACCCGTCATGGCCATCTACGATTCCACCCTGCCCTACCCTCGTGACCTGGTTGGCTACGGCCGCAACCCGCCGCACGCGCAGTGGCCGGGGCAGGCGCGCATCGCCGTGCAGTTCGTGCTGAACTACGAAGAAGGCGGCGAAAACCACGTCCTGCACGGCGACGCCGGATCCGAACAGTTCCTGTCCGAAATGTTCAATCCGGCCAGCTACCCCGAACGCCATGTCAGTATGGACGGCATCTACGAATACGGCTCACGGGCCGGCGTCTGGCGCATTCTGCGTGAATTCGAAAAGCGCCAGCTGCCGCTGACCGTGTTCGGCGTCGGTATGGCGCTGCAGCGTCACCCCGAACTGACCGCCGCCTTCGTCGAGCTCGGCCACGAGATCGCCTGCCACGGCTGGCGCTGGATTCACTATCAGAACATCGACGAAGCCACCGAGCGCGAGCACATGCGCCTGGGCATGGACGCCATCACCCGACTTACCGGCCAGCGCCCCCGGGGCTGGTACACGGGACGCGACAGCCCGCGCACGCGCCGGCTGGTCGCCGACTACGGTGGCTTCGACTACGACAGCGACTATTACGGCGACGACCTGCCTTTCTGGATGCAGGTGCAAAAGACCGATGGCAGCGTCGTGCCCCAACTCATCGTGCCCTATACGCTCGATTGCAATGACATGCGCTTTGCATTACCGCAGGGGTATTCGCACGCGGATCCTTTCTTCCAGTACCTGAAAGACAGCTTCGACGCGCTCTATGCCGAGGGCGACGAGACGCCCAAGATGCTCAGCATCGGCATGCACTGCCGCCTGCTCGGCCGTCCGGGCCGCATTACGGCGCTGCAGCGCTTCCTGGACCATATCGCGCGCCACGACCGCGTCTGGGTGTGCCGCCGGCTCGACATTGCCCGGCACTGGCAGACCACCCATCCCTACTCTCCCAACCGTTGAGTCCGCCGCCATGGCCCACACCCTGGAACACCTCAATGCCGCCACGCCGGACGCCGCCTGCGCGATGCTCGACGGCGTCTACGAGCATTCGCCCTGGATCGCCCGCCAGGCGCTGAACGCCCGGCCATTCCGGTCGCTGGCGCATCTGCAGGACCAGCTGCAACGCGCCGTGGATGCCGCCCCGCGCGATGCGCGCCTGGCGCTGATCCGCGCCCACCCGGAACTGGCCGGCCGCGCCATGCTGCGCCAGGACCTCACGGCCGAATCCACCCACGAACAAGCCCAGGCGGGCCTGACGCATTGCTCGCCCGAGGAATTCGAACGCCTGCAGCAACTGAACGCCGACTACAACGCGCGCTTCGGCTTCCCGTTCATCCTGGCGGTGCGTGGCGCACGCGGCATCGGCCTGACCCGGGCGCAGATCATCGATGAATTCGCGCGTCGCCTGGACAACCCGCCCGACGTCGAACAGGACGAAGCCCTGCGCAACATCCACCGCATCGCCCAGTTGCGCCTGGCCGACAAGTTCGGCCAGGACCTGGCGCTGGGCAACGACATCTGGGACTGGCAGGAACGCCTGGCCGTCCACAGCGACCCGGGCTATGCCGAAAAGGGCCAGCTCACCGTCACCTACCTGACCGAGGCGCACCGCGCCTGCGCGCAACGTATTTCGCACTGGATGCGTGACTGCGGCTTCGACGAAGTCGAGATCGACGCCGTCGGCAACGTGGTCGGGCGCTACCACGGCGATCGGCCGGATGCGCCTGCATTGATGACCGGCAGCCACTACGACACCGTACGCAACGGCGGCAAGTACGACGGCCGGCTGGGCATCTTCGTGCCGATGGCGTGCGTACGCGAACTGCACCGCCAGGGCCGCCGCCTGCCCTACCAGATCGAAGTCATCGGTTTCGCCGAAGAAGAAGGCCAGCGCTACCGCGCCACCTTCCTGGGCTCCGGCGCGCTGATCGGCGATTTCAAGCCGCAGTGGCTGGACCAGAAAGACGCACAGGGCATCACCATGCGCGAAGCCATGCAGCACGCGGGCCTGTGCATCGACGACATCCCGAAACTGCGCCGTGACGCGAGCCGCTACCTGGGCTTCATCGAAGTCCACATCGAACAGGGCCCCGTGCTGTACGAAATGGGCTTGCCGCTGGGTATCGTCACGTCCATCAATGGCAGCGTGCGCTATCAGGTGCAGGTGTTGGGCGTGGCCTGCCACGCCGGCACCACCCCCATGAACCGGCGCCGCGATGCCGCCGCGGCCACGGCCGAACTGGCGCTGTATCTCGAACAGCGCGCGGCCCGCGACGGCGATTCCGTCGGCACCATCGGCATGCTCGAAGTGCCCAGCGGTTCGATCAACGTGGTGCCCGGCGAATGCCGGTTCAGCCTGGACCTGCGCGCGCCGAGCGACCCGCAGCGCGACGCCTTGGTCAACGACGTGCTGGCCGAGCTGGCAGCCATCTGCGAACGGCGCGGCGTGCGCTACACGCTCGAGGAAACCATGCGCGCCTCGGCCGCGCCCAGCGCGCCCGACTGGCAGCAACGCTGGGAACGCGCGGTCGACGCCCTGGGCGCGCCCGTGCACCGCATGCCCAGCGGCGCCGGACACGACGCCATGAAGCTGCACGAAGTCATGCCGCAAGCCATGCTGTTCGTGCGCGGCCAAAACGCCGGCATCAGCCATAACCCCCGCGAATCCACCACCCGAGACGACATGCAACTGGCCGCGCTTGCCATGCAAGGCCTGCTGGACGATCTTGCCCATGACATCTCCCCTCGCTAGACACACCATGACCGACTACGCCCGCCTCGACGCCTGGATCGACGCTCACTTCGACGAAGAAGTCCGCTTCCTGCAATCCCTGGTGCGCGTGCCCACCGACACGCCGCCTGGCAACAATGCGCCACACGCGGTCCGCACTGCCGAACTGCTGCAGGACTTCGGCTTCGACGCCGAAGCGCATGCCGTGCCGGCCCAGGAGGTCCAGGACTACGGTCTGCAATCCATCACCAACCTGATCGTGCGGCGTGAGTACGGCCCCGGCCTGCGGGTGGCGCTCAATGCGCACGGTGACGTGGTGCCGCCCGGCGACGGCTGGCAGCACGATCCCTACGGCGCCGAGATCGACGACGGCAGCCTGTATGGCCGCGCCGCCGCGGTCAGCAAGAGCGACTTCGCGAGCTTTACCTTCGCCGTGCGCGCCCTGGAGGCTGTCGCCCATCCCACCCACGGCTCGGTCGAACTGCACTTCACCTACGACGAGGAATTCGGCGGGCTGCTCGGCCCCGGCTGGCTGCTGCGCCAGGGCCTGACCAAGCCCGACCTGCTGATCGCGGCCGGCTTCAGCTACGAAGTGGTCACGGCGCACAACGGCTGCCTGCAAATGGAAGTGACGGTGCACGGCAAGATGGCGCACGCCGCCATTCCCGCCAGCGGCGTCGATGCGCTGCAAGGCGCGGTCAAGATCCTGAACGCGCTGTATGCGCAGAACACGCTTTACCAGCAGGTGACTTCCGCGGTGCCCGGCATCTCGCACCCTTACCTGAATATCGGACGCATTGAAGGCGGCACCAACACCAACGTGGTGCCCGGCAAGGTCAGCTTCAAGCTAGACCGCCGCATGATCCCCGAAGAGAATGCTGCCGAGGTCGAGGCCGATATCCGCCGCATCATCCAGGAAGCCGCCGCGCAGTCCCCCGGCATCCAGGTCGAGATCAAACGGCTGCTGCTGGCCAATTCCATGCGCCCCCTGCCGGGCAACCAGCCACTGGTCAGCACCATCCAGAAGCACGGCGAAGCCGTCTTCGGCGAACCGATACCGGCCATGGGCACGCCGCTCTACACCGACGTGCGCCTGTATGCCGAAGCCGGCATCCCCGGCGTGATCTACGGCGCCGGCCCGCGCACGGTGCTTGAGTCGCACGCCAAGCGCAACGATGAACGCGTCGTGCTCGAAGACCTGCGGCGCGCCACCAAGGTCATCGCGCGCACGCTGGCCGACCTGCTGCAACCGGCCTGACGAGCCGTCTGGCCCGGACCGCGCACGCGGACCGGGCCAGCGTTCAGGCGGCCGAAGACGGGCCTGCGACGACCTGCCTGTCGCTGCGGCGTGATGCGGCCTTTCCCGCACAGCACTGCCCCGCTCTCCCAGAGCAGTCCCCCCGCCCAGATAGCAGTATCCCTATGCCCGGCACGGGTTTTCCTCTATTCAGCCCGCGCCTTGCTTTGTATACATTTTCAGTACACACAAAAGTATCTCAGGACCCCTACCCGACCGAATCCCCACTCCGGCAGGAGACTTCCGCTATGCAGGCAGCACCCAGCTTGTCCCCCGAGGTTCATCCCGTCGACCAGCGCCTGCCCGCCGGCAAGCTCGCGGCGTTGGGTTTGCAACACGTGCTGGTGATGTACGCCGGCGCGGTGGCGGTGCCACTGATCGTGGGCCGCGCCCTGAACCTGACGCCGGCCGAAGTCGCCATGCTGATCTCGGCCGACCTGTTCTGTTGCGGCTTGGTCACCTTGATCCAGGCCCTGGGCGCCACGCAGTGGTTCGGCATCAAGCTGCCGGTAATGATGGGCGTCACCTTCGCGTCGGTGGCGCCCATGGTGGCCATGGCCAATGCCCATCCGGGCGCCGCGGGCGCGCAGACCCTGTTCGGCACCATCATCGGCGCGGGCATCGTATCGATACTGATCGCGCCGCTGATCAGCAAGATGCTGCGATTCTTCCCGCCCGTCGTGACAGGCACCATCATCACCCTGATCGGCATCACCTTGATGCGCGTGGGCATCAACTGGATCTTCGGCAATCCCGCCGGCCCCACCGCGCCGGTCATTGTCGACCCGGTCTATGCCCAGTGGCTGGCGCAGGTCACCTCGCCCGGCAGCCCGATTCCGCCCGTGCCGCAAGGCTTCGCCATCCGGCCATCGATGTTGAATCCGCGCTATGCGGATCCCGCCGGCCTGGCCGTGGCCGCGCTGGTGCTGGTGTCCATCCTGCTGATCGTCAAATACGCTCGCGGCTTCGTCGCCAATATCTCCGTGCTGCTGGGTATCGTGATCGGCGCGGTGGCCGCGTCCGCGCTGGGCATCATGACCTTCGAGAAAATCGGCCGGGCCGAATGGGTCGACATCGTGTTGCCGTTCCACTTTGGCATGCCCCGCTTCGACCCGATGCTGATCCTGAGCATGTCGCTGATCATGGTGGTGGTCATGATCGAGTCCACCGGCATGTTCCTGGCGTTGGGGGAAATGACTGGCCGCAAGGTCGGTCAGCAGGACTTGGCCCGCGGCCTGCGTACCGATGGGTTGGGCACCGTGATCGGCGGCGTGTTCAACACCTTCCCGTACACCAGCTTTTCACAGAACGTCGGGCTGGTCGCGGTGACCGGCGTGAAGAGCCGCTTTGTCTGCGTGGCCGGCGGCGTGATCCTGGTGGTGCTGGGCCTGCTGCCCAAGATGGCCGCGCTGGTGGAATCGCTGCCCACCGTGGTGCTGGGCGGCGCCGGCATTGTCATGTTCGGCATGGTCGCCGCCACCGGCATCCGCATTCTTTCCGGCGTGGATTTCAAGGGCAACCGCCACAATGCCATGATCGTGGCCGTGTCGATCGGCATCGGCATGGTCCCGCTGATTGCGCCCGACTTCAAGCAATGGCTGCCGCATTCGCTGCATACGCTGCTGGAATCCGGCATCTTGCTGGCGTCGATATCGGCGGTGCTGCTCAATGCCTTTCTGAACGGCACCGCCTGCGACGAGCGCGCCGTCATTGCGGCGGCGCTGCAAGCCGAAAAACACTGACCGCGCACCGCGGCGTCACCCGCCGCAACCGGGGCTGCGCCAAGCCGGCGGCGCTCCTGATCGCGCCGCCTGGCGCGGCTACGCCAGGCGCATCACGCGGCGCCAGAACAGCACCGCGACCGCCACAAACACTGCCAGCCCCAGGAACGAGGCCGTACGGGCAAAGTCCTCGCCCGCAATCGCCAGCGGCGCATCGGTGCCGGCAGCGCCGATGATGGCGGCCATCACCACGCCCACCAGGCTTTCACCCACGATCAGGCCCGACGCGATCAAGACGCCGCGGCGGTTGGCCGCGTCGGCAAACTGCTCGTATGGCTTGCCGGCAGCCTGGGCGCGACGGCGCAGCGCACGCTCGAGCAGCCAGGCCAGCAGCGCGCCGGCGACGATGGGCGCCGCCACCGTAGGCGGCAGGTAGATGCCGATGCCCACCGCCAGCACCGGAATGCGGGCCACCTTGCAGGTGCGCTTGAGAATCTCGTCCACCACGATCAGGCCCACGCCTACCGCCATCCCGATCAGGATCATGGTCCAGTTGAGCTGGTGCGTGAAAATGCCGCGCGCGATCGCCAGCATCAACGTCGCCTGCGGGGCCGACAAGGCCTGGCCGGGATCCATGCCTGCGCGCGGCATGGCGTCGGCGAAACCGTAGGCGTTGTACAGCAGCTCCAGCACCGGCGAGATCACCGCCGCGCCGACCACGCAACCGATCAGCAGCGCCACCTGCTGACGCCAGGGTGTCGCGCCCACCAGCCAGCCGGTCTTCAGGTCCTGCAGGTTGTCATTCGAGATCGAGGCCACCGCCACCACGGCCGAGGTGCTGAAGATCGCCAGCGCGATCGCCATCTGCACGCCGTTCTGCACTGCCAGCAATTCCCCTCCCAAGGCCAGCATCAGCAAGGACACCAGCACGATGGCCACGATGCCCACGCCCGAGATCGGGCTGGTCGACGAGCCCACCAACCCGGCCATGTAGCCGCAGGCGGCCGCTACCAGGAAGCCGAACACGAAGGCGAACAGCACCGCGTAGGCCACCAGTTTCCAGACCGCCGCCGCCGACAGCGGCGCGCCGGCCAGGAATACCTGGAACGTAATCACCAGCACCGCCACCAGGATCAGCGTCACCACCGAAATCCAGCCGGCCGACAGGTCCCGCTCGGTGCGCGGCGCTTGGCCGGCCCGGGCGGCGCCGGCGCGGGTCAGCGCCGAAAACGAGGCCTTGACGCCACGCGCCATCGGCACGAACAGGGTGGCCAGCGTCCAGATGGCGCCCACCCCGATCACGCCCGCGCCGATGAAGCGCACCTGCGAAGCCCACAGGCCGGTCGCGAACTTCTCCACGGACATGTTGGCCGGAATGTCGGCCATGGCGGTCAGGATCGGCACCGCGATGCCCCACGAGATCACCAGCCCGACCAGCATCGCCAGGCCGGCCACGATGCCGATCAGATAGCCCGCGCCCAACAGCGCCAGCGAAAAGCCCATCGGCAGGCGGAACACCGCGCCACCCAGCGAGAACCAGCCGCTGACACCATCGCCCAGCACCCGCAAGCCGCTGGCCGCAAAGCTGACCACCGCGGCCACGGCACCGCCGCTGACGATATCGCCCATGCCGGTGGCGGCCGGCTTGGCTGGCGCCCGACCCGCCTCTTGTGCGGCGTCCTGGGCCCGCTCGGCGCTGCCTACGCGCAGGATCTCGGCCGCCGCCACGCCTTCCGGATAGGGCAGGTCACTTTGCACCACCATCACGTGGCGCAGCGGAATCGTGAACATCACGCCCAGCATGCCGCCAGCCGCGCAGATGCCCAGGGTCTGCCAGAACGGAAAACCTTGCCAGTGGCCCATCATGACCAGGGCCGGCAGGATGAAGATGATGGAGGACAGCGTGCCGGCCGCCGAGGCCTGCGTCTGCACCATGTTGTTTTCCAGGATGTTGGCGTCCTTGAACAGACGCAGCACCGACATGGATATCACCGCCGCGGGGATGGCCGACGAAAATGTCAGGCCGACCTTGAGCCCCAGAAACACATTGGAGGCGGTGAAGATGATGGTGATCAACGCGCCCAGCAAGATGCCGCGGAACGTGAGTTCCGGCAGCGTGACCGCCGCCGGGACGCGAGTGGGTTGAGTCATTGAAGTCTCCCTATACTGGCCGGGGCACGCCACCCAGGGAGCGGACGCGCCGCGGCTATCAGGGCGTATCCGCCCTGTTGGTTGCCGGTTTATTTTTTGTGAAGCGCGAATTCTAGCGCTTCAGCGTCCACCCAGTGGTCACGAGCCGTAAGCGGCATCTGGCAGCAGATCCTGCCGCCCACCCGAACATCGGCAAACGATTATGCTGAAAGCCAGGGTTTCTCCCCCAGGTTTTGATATCCCATGCCCCTGGGACAGGTCTAGCATGGACGGTATAAGGAGACAAAACCATCATGTGTGACGCCAGCCATTCCGCCGCCGGACAAGACCTCCGGCAAGACGCCGATCCCGCAGAGACCGCCGAATGGCGCGATGGCCTGCAGTCCCTGGTCGACGCCTCGGGCCCCGACCGCGCGGGCTATGTGCTGGACAACCTGCTGGGCCACGCCGCCACGCTCGGCCTGCGCGCCAATAGCCAGACGCGCACCGCCTACCTGAATACCATTCCCGCTGACCAGGAACCGCCCTTTCCCGGCAACCTGGCGGTGGAAGAACGCATTGCCCGCATCAACCGTTGGAACGCGTTGGCCATGGTCGTGCGCGCCAACCAGGCCCACGGCGAGCTGGGCGGCCACATCGCCAGCTACGCCTCGGCAGCCGACCTGTTCGAGGTCGGCTTCAATCACTTTTTTCGCGCCTCCACGCCCGAAGGCCCCGGCGACCTGGTCTACATGCAGCCGCACTCGGCGCCCGGCGTCTACGCCCGCGCCTACCTGGAAGGTTTCCTGAAGGAAGACGACCTGGCGCACTTCCGCCAGGAAATCACCGCCACGGCGCGCGGCCTGCGCGGCCTGTCGTCGTATCCGCACCCGTGGCTGATGCCGGACTTCTGGCAGTTCCCCACCGGCTCCATGGGCATCGGCCCGATCAACGCCATCTACCAGGCCCGCTTCATGCGCTACCTGGAGCACCGCTCACTGATCCCTGGTGGCGACCGCAAGGTCTGGGGCATCTTCGGCGACGGCGAAATGGACGAGCCTGAGTCCATCGCCGCCCTGACGCTGGCCGCGCGTGAAAAGCTCGACAACCTGGTGTTCGTCGTCAACTGCAACCTGCAACGCCTGGACGGTCCGGTGCGCGGCAATGGCCGCATCATCGACGAGCTGGAAACGTTGTACGCCGGCGCCGGCTGGAACGTCATCAAGCTGGTGTGGGGCAGCGACTGGGACGCCCTGCTGCGCCGTGATACCAATGGCGCGCTGGCGCGCGCCTTCGCCAACACGGTGGACGGCCAGTTCCAGACCTTCGCCGCCAACGACGGCGCCTTCAACCGCGCTCACTTCTTCAACCAGAACCCCGAGCTGGCAGCGCTGGTCGCCGACTGGACCGACGAAGCGATCGACCGCCTGCACCGCGGCGGCCACGACATGGTCAAGATCCATGCCGCCTACCACCGTGCCTCGCGTCATCGCGGCCAGCCCACCGTGATCCTGGCGCAGACCAAGAAGGGTTTCGGCATGGGCACCGCGGGCCAGGGCAAGATGACCACGCACCAGCAGAAAAAGCTGGACGACGAAGCGCTGCTGGCATTCCGCGACCGTTTCGCGCTGCCCATTTCCGATGCCGACTGCCTGGCGCTGAAGTTCTACCGTCCGGCCGAAGACAGCGCCGAGCTGCGCCACCTGCAGGCCCGCCGCGACGCGCTGGGCGGCCACCTTCCCCGCCGTAATACCGAGGCGCCGCGCCTGACGCCGCCCGCGGCCGAGCAGTGGGCCCGTTTCGCGCTGGCCGCCGACGGCAAGGAAATGTCGTCCACCATGGCCATCGTGCGCATGCTGACGGCGCTGCTGAAAGACCCGCAGATTGGTGCGCGCATCGTGCCCATCGTGGCGGACGAGGCGCGTACTTTCGGCATGGCCAACCTGTTCCGGCAGATCGGCATCTATTCGGCGCAAGGCCAGTTGTACGAACCCGAGGACATTGGCTCGGTGCTGTACTACCGCGAGGCGCGCGACGGCCAGATCCTGGAAGAAGGCATTACCGAGGCCGGCGCCATCTCGTCGTGGACAGCAGCCGGCACCAGCTATTCGGTCAACGGCCTGCCGATGCTGCCCTTCTATATCTATTACTCGATGTTCGGCTTCCAGCGCATCGGCGACCTGATCTGGGCCGCCGCGGACCAGCGCACACGCGGCTTTCTCATCGGCGCCACGTCGGGCCGCACCACGCTGGGCGGCGAAGGCCTGCAACACCAGGACGGGTCGAGCCACATCATGGCGGCGGCGGTGCCCAACTGCCGCGCCTACGATCCGGCCTATGCCTACGAGGTGGCCGTGATCGTCGAATACGGCATGCGCCGCATGCTGGACGAGCAACGCGACGAATTCTTCTACCTGACCGTCACCAACGAGAACCTGGCCCAGCCCGACATGCCCCGGGACGGCGCCGCCGCCGCCGAAGGCATCCTGCGCGGCATGTACCGGCTGCGCCCTGCCCGCCAGCAGGCGCAGGTGCGGCTGCTGGGCGCCGGCCCGATGCTGCGCGAAGCGGAAATGGCCGCCGACCGCTTGCGCGACGACTACGGCGTGGATGCCGAAGTCTGGAGCGTCACCAGCTTTTCCGAGCTGGCGCGCGACGGCCGCGAAGCCGAGCGCGCCCGCGTGCTGGGGCTGGATGCCGGGCAGTCCGTGGATTGGGTGCGCACCTGCCTGGGCGGCAGCGACGCCCCGGTGGTGGCCGCCACCGACTACGTGCGCGCCGTACCGGAGCAGATCCGCGCCTGGGTGCCGGCGCCCTTTCGCACGCTGGGCACCGACGGCTTCGGCCGCAGCGACACGCGCGCGCAACTGCGCGACTTCTTCGAGGTCAGCGCCGACTGGATCGTGCTGTACGCGCTGGACAGCCTGGACCGCCAGGAGCAGGCGGACGCGCTGCGCCGCAAGCTCAATGCCGAATCTCGGACCAGTCCCCCCTGGGCGCAATAAGCCCCTGAAAGGCAAAGGAAAAAAGCCCCGAACGGGGCTTTTTTCTCATCCGGCGCGCGGCGTCGAATGCGGCGTGGCTTGACCAAAATCGCCTGATCGCTGCGGTGCAGCAACCAATTGGCGCCGCTTTCTGTTGAAATACGGGTGTTCCCTAAGCATTTCCCAAAGAATACGGCGGGCCGAGAGCCCGCTTTTTGCTTTCCGTTTTCACCCTCCAAAGTTAGCGCCGAAAAGGCTGTATCCCATGGACGAAACCCTCACCAAAATGGCGTTGGATTACCACGCCTATCCCACCCCCGGCAAAATCTCGGTCACCCCGACCAAGCCCCTGGCCAACCAGGACGACCTGTCGCTGGCGTACTCGCCCGGCGTGGCCGCCGCCTGCATGGCCATCTTCGACCAGGGCGACGACGCCGCGTCCAAGTACACCTCGCGTGGCAACCTGGTGGGCGTGATCACCAACGGCACCGCCGTGCTCGGCCTGGGCAACATCGGCCCGCTGGCCGCCAAGCCCGTCATGGAAGGCAAGGGCTGCCTGTTCAAGAAGTTCGCCGGCATCGACGTGTTCGACATCGAACTGGCCGAGAACGACCCGGACAAACTGGTCGACATCATCGCGGCGCTCGAGCCCACGCTGGGTGGCGTCAACCTCGAAGACATCAAGGCGCCCGAGTGCTTCTACATCGAGAAGAAGCTGCGCGAGCGCATGAAGATTCCCGTCTTCCACGACGACCAGCACGGCACCGCCATCATTTCCTCGGCCGCCATCCTGAACGGCCTGAAGGTCGTGAACAAGGACATCGGCTCGGTCAAGCTGGCGTGCTCGGGCGCGGGCGCCGCCGCCATCGCCTGCCTGGACCTGCTGGTGCACCTGGGCGTCAAGCGCGAGAACATCTACGTGGTGGATTCGCGCGGCGTCATCTGGGAAGGCCGTGATGAAAACATGGAGCCCAACAAGAAGCGCTACGCGCAAAAGACCGACGCGCGCACTCTCGCCGACGTGGTCAACGGCGCCGACGTGTTCCTGGGTTGCTCGACCGCCGGCGTGCTGACCGCCGACATGGTCAAGACCATGGCCGACCGCCCGCTGATCCTGGCGCTGGCCAACCCGGAACCGGAAATCCGCCCGGAAGTCGCCAAGGCCGCGCGCCCCGACTGCATCATCGCCACCGGCCGTTCGGACTACCCGAACCAGGTCAACAACGTGCTGTGCTTCCCCTTCATTTTCCGCGGCGCCATGGATGCCGGCGCCTCGCGCATCACCGAGGAAATGAAGCTGGCATGCGTGAAGGCCATCGCCGAACTGGCCCAGGCCGAACAGAATGACGAAGTGGCCCGCGCCTACGCCGGCCAGGAACTGGCCTTCGGCCCCGACTACATCATTCCCAAGCCGTTCGACCCGCGCCTGATCGTCCAGATCGCCCCGGCCGTGGCCCAGGCTGCCGCCGACTCCGGCGTGGCTGCGCGCCCCATCGAAGACATCGAAGCCTACCGCCAGAAGCTGATGGGCTTCGTGTACCACTCGGGCCAGCTGATGCGTCCGCTGTTCGCCCAGGCCAAGAAGGCGCCCAAGCGCGTCATCTACGCCGACGGCGAAGACGAACGCGTCCTGCGCGCCGTGCAGACCGTGGCCGATGAAAAGCTGGCGTTCCCGATCCTGATCGGCCGTCCGTCGGTCATCGAGATGCGCATCAAGAAGTTCGGCCTGCGCCTGATCGCCGGCCAGCATTTCGAGGTCGTCGATCCCGAGGACGACAGCCGCTTCAACGAAACCTGGAACGCCTACTACCAGCTCAAGGGCCGCGAAGGCGTGACCCCGGCCATCGCCAAGGCGATGATCCGCAAGCACAACACGCTGATCGGCGCGATGCTGCTGCGTCGCGGCGACGCCGACGCGCTGCTGTGCGGTGTGGCCAGCAAGTACGACAACCAGCTCAAGTACATCGACGAAATCATCGGCAAGAAGGAAGGCCAGACCTACGCCGCCCTGAACGTGCTGATGCTGCCCGACCAGACCCTGTTCATCACCGACACCCACGTCAACGAGAACCCGTCGGCCGAGGAAGTCGCCAGCATCACCATCCAGGCTGCTGACGAAATGCTGCGTTTCGGCGTGGTGCCCAAGATCGCCCTGCTGTCGCACTCGAACTTCGGCAGCCGCGTCACGGAATCGTCGCGCAAGATGGCCGCCGCCCGCCAGATGGTGCAGGAGCGCGCTCCCGACCTGGAAGTCGACGGTGAAATGCACGCCGACGCGGCCCTGTCTGAAAAGATCCGCGTACTGGCCTACCCGGACAGCACCCTGAAGGGTCCGGCCAACCTGCTCGTCATGCCCACGCTGGACACCGGCAACATCACGTACAACATGCTGAAGATGACCGGCAGCAACGGCGTCGCGATGGGCCCCATCCTGCTGGGCGCCGCACGCCCCGTGCACATCCTGACGACCAGCGCCACCGTGCGCCGCATCGTCAACATGACGGCCCTGGCCGTGGTGGATGCGCAGCAGGAAGCCGCCGAAGCCGCCAAGAAGCGCCGCTGATCGCCTCGCGCGGATCAGCCACTGAAGGACGCCCCAAAAGGGGCGTCCTTTTTTTCGGCTTGACGACGTGGTAGTACGCGGCGACAGGCGGATGGTAAAACCTGTGCTGGCCCTCTTGCCTGCCCCTTTTCTCTTGGAGCCTGACCCTATGCTGCTGGACGCCTTTCTGGCCTGGTTTCACTTTCTGGCCATCTTCGTACTGGTAGTGGTGCTGACCGCCGAAGCGGTGCTGCTACGCCCCGACCTGACGCCGGCCACGCTCAAGCGCCTGGTGATCTATGACCGCCTGTACCTGCTCAGCGCGATCCTGGTGTTGGTCACCGGCGTGCTGCGCCTGACCCTGGGTATCAAGGGCGCCGCCTTCTACATGGGCAACCCCTGGTTCCACGCCAAGATCACGCTGTTCGTCATCATCGGCCTCTGTTCGGCCCCGCCCACGCTGGCTTTCCTGCGTTGGGCCAGGCAGGCGCGTCAACAGCCCGCCTTCGTGCCGGACGTCGCACAGATCAAGCGTGCCCGCCGCTGGGTGATCATCGAATCGCACCTGTTCATCCTGCTGCCGCTGTTCGCCGTGTTGATGGCGCGCGGCATCGGCGCCTAGTCCAGGCGCGGCGGGCGATCCGCCGGCCTCAAGGACAGCGCGCGCGGGTCGG
This sequence comes from Achromobacter sp. ASV32, assembly GCF_016428805.1. Lineage (GTDB taxonomy): Bacteria > Pseudomonadota > Gammaproteobacteria > Burkholderiales > Burkholderiaceae_B > Achromobacter. The sequence goes on along the minus strand of NZ_JAELTJ010000058.1, from coordinate 12,867 downwards.
TTCAGGCATGTCGTCGCCCACGATAATGGTGGCGAAGTGAAACACCCCCACCGCGTCGTTCTTGACCACGCCCACGACCTCGCCGGCCAGCGTCTGCATCACCGACATGCCCTCGGGCACGTCGGCTTGGCCTTCGCGCCTGGCGGCCTGGCCGTTCCACGGACTCAGCACCAACACGCCCGGGTACGGCTCGCGACCATCGCCGCGGCCGCGCCGCATCGTCTTGACCTGCGTACCGGCGGCATAGCTCACGCCGCCCAACTGTATCGGGCAGGCCAGCTCCGCATCGCTCACGTGCAGCAGGCGCCGCTGCCCATCCAGATAGAGCCGCGGCTCGCTCAACGGCAGCCCGAAAACCTTGACCGCGACCGGGTCTTTGACCTCGATGCGCCATTCATCCGCGTCGCGCGAACCATCGGTGTAGACGGTGCCAGTCGAACCATAGACGATGGAACCGGGCGCGAGATCCAGCGCCTCGACCCGGTTGCCCGGACCCAGCACGCATTTGTTCAGCATTTTCATGGCGCCATCGGACGCCACGTCGAACTCGATGTCCTGGGTGGCATCGCACTGCCACCCCTGCACCGCCTGGCTGCCTGCGCCGCGCAGCAGCACAGTGCGCGGATGGCGGCCGCGCAGGGCGTAGGTCTCGTTGTCGTAGTCGGCATCCAGATAACGCAGCGCACGCGACGCCTGCACCCCGTACATGGCCACCGGCTGCGGGAATTCGGCTTGCACGTAGGTTTCCAGTTGGCCTTCATCCTGCAGTTTGAGGCGCGTGCCAGCGGGCATGACGATGCCGCCTACCGTCGTGGGCGCCTCCAGGGTGACGTTGCGCGCCGCCTCACGGCGGTCGCTTTCGCGCCCGATCTGCCAGAACACGGTCTGTACCCACGCATAGAACGCAAAGGGCACCAGCAGCACCACGAACAACAAGGTGGATGTCTTCCAGTACTTGCGGACCGTGCGGCGCGCGCCAGCACTGGCGGCCACGACCAGCAGCCAACCCAGCAGCACCAGGCCGGCCAGGAAGCCACAGGAAAGCAGGATGTAGAAACCGGCGGAAGGGAGGGCTATGGGAATCATGGCAAGGATGATATCGCCAAATTCCTCCGCCCATCGCATCAACCCGGCCTATCGCCAGGCAACAAAAAACCGCCCGAAGGCGGTTTTTTGTTCATGCGGGCTGCGAATCAACGCTTGTCCATCGGGGGCACGTCGCGCGTGACCGAACCGGTGAACAGCTGACGCGGACGGCCGATCTTGTAATCGGGATCCGACAGCATTTCGTTCCATTGGGCGATCCAGCCCACCGTGCGGGCCAGCGCGAAGATGGCCGTGAACAGCGAGGTCGGGATGCCGATGGCGCGTTGGACGATACCCGAGTAGAAGTCCACGTTCGGGTACAGCTTGCGCTGCACGAAGTACGGATCCGACAGCGCGATGCGTTCCAGTTCCATGGCGAGCTTGAACAGCGGATCGTTTTCCAGGCCCAGGGCCGAGAGCACTTCCTTGCACGTTTCCTGCATCAGCTTGGCGCGCGGATCGTAGTTCTTGTAGACGCGGTGGCCAAAGCCCATCAGGCGCACGCCCGAGTTCTTGTCCTTGACCTTCTCCATGAACTCGCCGACCTTGGCGATGCCGCCGTTGGCTTGCAGTTCTTCGAGCATCTGCAGGCAAGCTTCGTTGGCGCCGCCGTGAGCCGGGCCCCACAGGCAAGCCACGCCAGCCGAGATGGCGGCGAACGGGTTGGTACCCGACGAACCGCACAGGCGGACGGTCGAGGTCGAGGCGTTCTGTTCGTGGTCGGCGTGCAGGATGAAGATGCGGTCGAGCGCGCGCTCGACGACTTCATTGACCTTGTAGTCTTCGCACGGCGTGGCGAACATCATGCGCAGGAAATTGCCCGTGTAGGACAGGTCATTCTGCGGGTAGATGAACGGTTGGCCCTGCGAGTACTTGTATGCCATCGCGACCAGCGTCGGCATCTTGGCGATCAGGCGGATGGCCGAGATGTGGCGATGCTGCGGGTTCGTGATGTCGGTCGAGTCGTGGTAGAACGCGGACAGCGCGCCCACCAGGCCCGTCAGGACGGCCATCGGGTGGGCGTCGCGGCGGAAACCACGCAGGAAGAAATGCAGTTGCTCGTTGACCATCGTGTGATGGGTCACTTGCGAATCGAAGTCAGCCTTCTGTTCCTGGTTCGGCAGTTCGCCGTTCAGGATCAGGTAGCAGATGTCCATGAAGTCGCAATTGACGGCCAGTTGCTCGATGGGGTAGCCGCGGTACAGCAGTTCGCCCTTGTCGCCGTCGATGTACGTGATGCCCGATTCGCAGGCGGCCGTCGACATGAAGCCGGGGTCAAACGTAAACATGCCCGTCTGGCCATACAGCTTGCGGATGTCGATCACATCCGGACCGACCGTGCCCTTGTAGACAGGGAACTCAATGGGTGCGCTGCCATCCGAGAAGGATAGAGTGGCTTTTTTGTCAGACAGGTTCATGTTTTTTCCTCTCAATTAATCACAGTGCGCGCATCTGGCCAATAATGCCCCGAAGCCTGGGGGTATCCAGATCGCCTTCGAGTTCCTTGCGGGCCAGCAGCAGGTCGAGAAGGTCGTTGTCTCCCATCTCGAACAACTGGGTCAACGCGGCCACATCATCGTCGGTAAGTTCCGCCTCGTAAGCGTCCAGATACCGGGTAATGATCAAGTCGTTTTCGAGCAGGCCGCGGCGCGCCCGCCAACGCAGACGCGCCCGTTCAAGTTCAGTAAGCCTGCTCATCTTTACACCACCAATACATTCAAGACTAGACCGTGCGACGGACCATCAGTTCCTTGATCTTGCCGATCGCCTTGGTCGGGTTCAGTCCCTTGGGACAGACGTCGACACAGTTCATGATGGTGTGGCAACGGAACAGGCGGAACGGGTCGTTCAGGTTGTCCAGGCGCTCGCCCGTGGCTTCGTCGCGGCTGTCGGCGATGAAGCGGTAGGCTTGCAGCAGGCCGGCCGGGCCGACGAACTTGTCCGGATTCCACCAGAACGAGGGGCAGGAAGTGGAACAGCACGCGCACAGAATGCACTCGTACAGGCCGTCCAGCTCTTCGCGGGCCTCGGGCGACTGCAGGCGCTCTTTTTCGGGCGGCGGCGTGTCGTTGATGAGGTACGGACGAACCGAGTGGTACTGGTTGAAGAAGTGCGTCATGTCCACGATCAGGTCGCGGATCACGGGCAGGCCCGGCAGCGGGCGCAGCACGATGGGTTCCTTCAGTTCGCGAAGGTTGGTCGTGCAGGCCAGGCCGTTCTTGCCATTGATGTTCATGGCGTCGGAACCGCATACGCCTTCACGGCACGAGCGGCGCAGCGCCAGGCTGTCGTCGACGTCGTTCTTGATGCGCACCAGCGCATCAAGCAGCATCTTGTCGGTCGGCTGGAGTTCGACTTCCAGCTTCTGCATGTACGGGCGCTCGTCCTTGTCCGGATCGTAGCGGTAGATTTCGAACTTGACGATTCTCTTGGTGCTCATAGTAGGCTCTATCCGGACTTAGAAGGTACGCGCCTTGGGCGGGAAGGACTCGACCGTCAACGGCTTCATCTGCACGGGCTTGTAATCCAGGCGGCTGCCTTCGGAGTACCACAGCGTGTGCTTGAGCCAGTTTTCGTCGTCGCGGGTCGGGTGGTCGTCCAGCGCATGCGCGCCACGGCTTTCCGTGCGGTTGGCGGCCGACTTGATCGTGGCGCGGGCCACTTCGGTCATGTTGGCCAGTTCCAGCGCTTCGACGCGCGCGGTGTTGAACACCTTGGACTTGTCCTTGAAATAGATGTTGTCGGCTTGCTTGGCCAGGTCTTCGATCTGGGTCACGCCTTCGTTCAGCAATTCCAGCGTGCGGAACACGCCGCAGTGGCGCTGCATCGAGAAGCGGATGGCGTTGCCGATGTCTTGCGTCTTTTCGCCCGAGGTGCGCGCTTCCAGCTTGTTCACGCGGTCCAGCGAGAACTCGACGGCCTGCTTGGGCACGTCCTGGTGGGCGTGCTGGCGTTCCGGGTGCGAATTGACGATGTGGTTGCCGGTGGCGCGGCCGAACACGATCAGGTCCAGCAGCGAGTTCGTGCCCAGGCGGTTGGCGCCGTGCACCGACACCGCGGCGCATTCGCCGATGGCGTACAGGCCGTTGACGATCTTGTTCTCGCCGTTTTCACGCGTGAGCACCTGGCCATGGTAGTTGGCCGGAATGCCGCCCATCTGGTAGTGGATGGTCGGAACGACGGGGATCGGTTCCTTGATCGGGTCGACGTTGCCGAACTTGATGGCGATTTCGCGGATCGAGGGCAGGCGCTTGTTGATGACGTCGGCACCCAGGTGGTCGAGCTTGAGCACGACGTAGCTGCCGTCCGGACCGCAACCGCGGCCTTCCTTGATTTCCTGGTCCATCGAGCGGGACACGAAGTCACGCGGGGCCAGGTCCTTCAGCGTGGGCGCATAGCGCTCCATGAAGCGTTCGCCATCCTTGTTCAGCAGGATGCCGCCTTCGCCACGCACGCCTTCCGTGATCAGCACGCCGGCGCCGGCCACGCCGGTCGGGTGGAATTGCCAGAACTCCATGTCCTGCAGCGGGATGCCCGCGCGGGCGGCCATGCCCAGGCCGTCACCGGTGTTGATGAAGGCGTTGGTGGAAGCGGCCCAGATACGGCCAGCGCCGCCGGTGGCCAGCACCGTGGTCTTGGCTTCCAGGATGTAGATTTCGCCCGTTTCCATTTCGAGGGCGGTCACGCCCACGACGTCGCCGGCTTCGTTGCGCAGCAGGTCCAGCGCCATCCATTCGACGAAGAACTGGGTGCGCGCGGCAACGTTGCGCTGGTAGAGGGTATGCAGCAGCGCGTGGCCGGTGCGGTCCGCGGCGGCACAGGCGCGCTGGACCGGCTTTTCACCGAAGTTCGCGGTGTGGCCGCCGAACGGGCGCTGGTAGATGGTGCCGTCCGGGTTGCGGTCGAAGGGCATGCCGAAGTGCTCGAGCTCGTACACGGCGTTCGGGGCTTCACGGCACATGAATTCGATGGCGTCCTGGTCGCCCAGCCAATCCGACCCCTTGACGGTATCGTACATGTGCCAGTACCAGTTGTCTTCGCTCATGTTGCCCAGCGAGGCGCTCACGCCGCCCTGCGCCGCCACGGTGTGCGAACGGGTGGGGAACACTTTGGACAGCACGGCAACCGACAGGCCCGCTTGGGACAGTTGCAGCGAACAACGCATGCCGGCTCCACCGGCGCCAACGACCACCACATCAAACTGGCGGCGCGGCAAGGATTTCATGACAGAGACCACGGCTTAGATGCTCCAGAGGATTTGCGCAAAGTAAATGACCGTACCGATCAACCAGAGGATCGTCAGCACTTGCAGCAGCAGGCGCAGGCCCACCGGCTTGACGTAGTCCATCCAGATGTCGCGCACGCCGATCCAGGCGTGCCAGGCCAACGCAAAGAATGCAAGGGAGGCCAGGATCTGGCCAACCGGAATGAAGCCCACGTAGAAATTGAACAGCTTGACCCAGTGTTCGTACGTGAAGGCAGGCATCAGCAGGATGCCGACGAGCAGCACCAGCGTGTACACGGCCATGATGACGGCGGTGATGCGCTGGATGATGAAGTCCATGACGCCATAGTGAGCGCCGACGACCAGGCGCTTGGGTCCGTAGTTTTTAGCGGCGGCCATTTACAGCACTCCGAACAGTTTGAGACCGAACACCAGCGTCAGCGCCAGGCTGACACCGAAGACCACGCCGGCGCTTTTCTTGGCCGACAGCTTGTCGATACCGATGTGCAGATCCAGCAGCAGATAGCGGATGCCGGCACAGAAGTGGTGCAGGTAGCCCCAGATGAGGACCAGGAAGACGAGCTTGACGATCGGGTTGGCCGCGAAGGACGCGATCCAGGCGAACGATTGCGGTGCGGCCACGCTCGCTGCGAACAGCGGCACGATGACCAAGGGCAAACAGAGGAACAGCAAAATGCCGCTGATGCGGTGCAGGATGGACAGCTTGCCGGCCAGGGGCAGGCGGTAGGAGAACGCAACTTGGGCAAGCCCAATATTGCGAAACTGCGGACGTGGCTTGGCAGCGGTGTCGGACATGACGGCCTCGGTGTTTCGGAACTAGGGAATCGTGACGGCGCTAATGCCGTGGCCCTTGCGGGCAAACACGGTATTTTCGCCCAGAGATCGGGTTGGTATCAAATCGTAGGTAAAAAGCTCATCAATTCAGACTATTGCGGTAGTGGTATCGATCGGTCAAGTACAAGCCGCGCCGAATTTCCATGGGGCGGTCACCATACGTGTACGAAATGCGATCCACCTGCAACAACGGCGCGCCGGCGGCAACATTAAGCAACGTACAGACTTCGGCCGGCGCGGCGACCGCGCGCAGCTTCTCGTCCGCGCGCACCATGCTGACGCCGAACTCGGATTCAAAAAGGCCATAGAGCGGCGCCTTGTTGGCGGTCAGCAGCTCGAGGGTAAGGCCGCGGAAGATGGATCCCGGCAGCCAGATGTCGTCCAGCACGGTGGGTGTCTGCCCCATGGACAGCAGCCGGCGGATGGAGACCACGGTTTCGCCGGCCCGCAGGTCCAGTGCGCGCGCGATCTCGGCGGGCGCCCGCAGGCGGCGGCATTCGAGGATGCGGCTTTCCGCACGGCCGGGCTCGCCCTCTTCGTCGGGGGCCAGACGCAGAAAGCGGTAGCGCACGCGGGCTTCATGGTGGGTGGCGACGAAGGTGCCCTTGCCCTGGCGGCGCAGCAGCAGGTGTTCGGCGGCCAGCTCATCGACCGCCTTGCGCACCGTGCCCTGGCTGACCTGAAAGCGGGCAGCCAGATCGATTTCGCTGGGGATGAGTTCGCCGGGTTTCCACTCGCCGCGGTCCAGGCTCTGGACGAGCAGGTCCTTGATCTGGCGATACAGCGGACTGAAAGCGGCTCCCTCGCCCGTTGGACGGGCGGCGCGTGTGCGTAAGGAGGTTTCGGGCCGGGGGTCTGCCATGGATCGTCTTGGTCGTGTCATGTTCATCCGGAGAATGGAGAGGCAGCGCAAAGGATTGCGGTTCCATCCACAATGCGCTGCTGCGGTGCCGGTTTTCTGGCCTGATACAGGCGCGCAGCCGGCGGTGCTGCGGCGCATTCGAACAAACGCTCTATTGTGGCATATCGGGCGCAACGCTGTCCAACGTCTTATGTCTTATATAAGATATAAGATCAATTGACGCACACGTAAATTCGATCTAGGATTCCTCGCTGTCCGGCGACGCGCCCGCCCTGGGGAGTCACGACCTGTCCAGGCGCCCTGCTTGCGCTGTCTTTGCCGCTCAACGGATTACACTGATTGGTGAGATTTTTTTCTCGCCACACCATTACGGAGAACGTCCATGTCTAAGCCTGCCTTGCGTGTCGCCGTCACCGGCGCCGCCGGCCAAATCGGTTACGCACTGCTGTTCCGCATCGCCTCGGGCGAAATGCTGGGCAAAGATCAGCCCGTCATTCTGCAACTGCTTGAAATCCCTGACGAAAAAGCGCAAAAAGCCCTGAAGGGCGTCATCATGGAACTGGATGACTGCGCCTTCCCGCTGCTGCAGGAAGTCACCGCCCACAGCGATCCGCGCACGGCATTCAAGGATGCGGACGTGGCCCTGCTGGTTGGCGCCCGCCCCCGCGGCCCCGGCATGGAACGCAAGGACCTGCTGTCGGTCAACGCCCAGATCTTCACGGCTCAGGGCAAGGCCCTGAACGACGTCGCCAGCCGCAACGTCAAGGTCCTGGTCGTCGGCAACCCGGCCAACACCAATGCCTACATCGCCATGAAGTCGGCGCCGGACCTGCCGGCCAAGAACTTCACCGCGATGCTGCGCCTGGACCACAACCGCGCGCTGTCGCAACTGTCGGCCAAGTCGGGCAAGCCGGTCGCCGAAATCGAGAAGCTGGTCGTCTGGGGCAACCACTCGCCCACGATGTACCCCGACTTCCGTTTCGCCACCGTCGGCGGCCAATCGCTGGCCAAGCTGATCAACGACGACGCCTGGAACCGCGACACCTTCATCCCCACCGTGGGCAAGCGCGGCGCCGCCATCATCGAAGCCCGTGGCCTGTCCTCGGCCGCTTCGGCCGCCAACGCCGCCATCGACCACGTCCGTGACTGGGTCCTGGGCAGCAATGGCAAGTGGGTCACGATGGGCATCCCGTCGGACGGCTCCTACGGCATCCCCGAAGGCATCATCTACGGCGTGCCGGTCACGACCGAAAACGGCGAATACAAGCGAGTCGAAGGCCTTGAAATCGACGCCTTCTCGCGCGAACGCCTGGACTTCACGCTGAAAGAGCTCCTGGAAGAGCGCGACGGCGTCAAGGACCTGCTGAAGTAAGCAGCGCTTGAGTAAAGGATTGGGCCCGTTGATGCGGGCCCAATCCTTAAGCAAGGCTGCTTTTGCAAGACCGAGACATACACGTGTCCCTTTGCCCCGCCACCGGCGATTGTCGCGAAGGGGACAGATTTATGTTCCGGACCCGCGCTAAGGTCGTGGGCCAACCAGAATAAAGACGGAGACCTCCATGTCCAGACCCGAATCCGCCGGCGCCCTGTTCCGCCGCGCCCTTGCCGAAGAAAGCCCGCTGCAGATCATCGGCGCCATCAACGCCAACCATGCCCTGCTGGCAAAACGCGCCGGCTACCGCGCCATCTACCTGTCCGGTGGCGGCGTGGCGGCCGGTTCGCTGGGGCTGCCCGACCTGGGCATCAACACCATGGACGACGTCCTGACGGACGTGCGCCGCATCACCGACGTGTGCGACGTGCCGCTGCTGGTGGACATCGACACCGGCTTCGGCCCGTCGGCGTTCAACATCGCCCGCACCGTCAAGAGCCTGATCAAGTTCGGCGCTGCCGCCTGCCACATCGAAGACCAGGTCGGCGCCAAGCGCTGCGGCCATCGTCCGGGCAAGGAAATCGTCAGCACCGAGGAAATGGCCGACCGCGTCAAGGCCGCGGCCGACGCCCGCACCGACAGCGACTTCTACCTGATCGCCCGCACCGACGCCATCGCCTCGCACGGCGTGGACGCCGCCATCGAGCGCGCGCTGGCCTGCGTCGAAGCCGGCGCCGATGCGATCTTCGCCGAAGCCGCTTACGACCTGCCCACCTACGACCGCTTCGCCCGGGCCGTCAAGGTGCCGGTGCTGGCCAACATCACCGAATTCGGCAAGACGCCGCTGTTCTCGGTCGACGAGCTGAAAAGCGTGGGCGTGGGCATGGTGCTTTACCCGCTGTCGGCCTTCCGCGCCATGAACAAGGCCGCCGAAGCCGTCTATACCGCCATCCGCCGCGACGGCCATCAGAAAAACGTGGTCGACCTGATGCAGACGCGCGAAGAACTGTACGACCGCATCGGCTACCACGAATTCGAATCGAAACTGGACGCCCTCTTCCAGAAGGGCAAGGCATAACGCCGCCCCAGGCCATCGTATCCGGCGCCACGGCTATCCCGCGACGCCCAGCTTCCCCCATTGCATCGACCACCGCGAAAGGAAAGGAGTAGAGACATGAGCACGGCTCCCAAGAAGCAAGCCGCCAAGCAGGATGCCCCCAAGCAGGAAGCGAAGCCGCAGGCCGCACCAGAAGAAAAGGCCGGTTTCAAGCCTAAGAAGTCGGTCGCGCTGTCCGGCGTGGTTGCGGGCAATACCGCCCTGTGCACGGTCGGCCGCAGCGGCAACGACCTGCACTACCGCGGCTATGACATCCTGGACATCGCGCACACCAGCGAATTCGAGGAAATCGCCCACTTGCTGGTCCATGGCAAGCTGCCCAACAAAGCCGAACTGAAGGCCTACAAGGAAAAGCTGCGCAGCCTGCGCGGCCTGCCCGTCACGCTGCAGGACGCGCTGGAAGCGCTGCCCGCCGCCAGCCACCCGATGGACGTCATGCGCACGGCCGTCTCGGTGCTGGGCTGCGTGCTGCCTGAAAAAGACGACCACAACACCCCGGGCGCGCGCGACATCGCCGACCGCCTGATGGCCAACCTGGGTTCGGCCCTGCTGTACTGGTACCACTACAGCCACAACGGCCGCGTCATCGACGTGCAGACCGACGACGACAGCATCGGCGGTCACTTCCTGCACCTGCTGCATGGCGAAAAGCCCAGCGAAGACTGGGTCAAGGCGATGCACATCTCGCTGAACCTGTACGCCGAGCATGAATTCAACGCGTCCACGTTCACCGCCCGCGTCATCGCCGGCACCGGTTCGGACATGTACTCGTCCATCACCGGCGCCATCGGCGCGCTGCGTGGCCCCAAGCACGGCGGCGCCAACGAAGTCGCGTTCGACGTGCAAAAGCGCTACGAAACGCCCGACGAAGCCGAGGCCGACATCCGCCGCCGCGTGGAAGCCAAGGAAGTCATCATCGGTTTCGGCCACCCGGTCTACACCGTGTCCGACCCGCGCAACAAGGTCATCAAGGAAGTCGCCAAGAAACTGTCCAAGAAGGCTGGCAGCACCAAGATGTTCGACATCGCCGAACGCCTTGAGACGGTCATGTGGGACATCAAGAAGATGTTCCCGAACCTGGATTGGTTCTCGGCCGTCAGCTATCACATGATGGGCGTGCCCACCGCCATGTTCACCCCGCTGTTCGTCATCGCGCGCACCGCGGGCTGGTCGGCCCACATCATCGAGCAACGCATCGACAACAAGATCATCCGCCCCACCGCCAACTACGTGGGCCCGGAAGACCAGAAGTTCGTGCCGCTCGACAAGCGCAAGTAAAGACCATGGGCCTGCCGACGCCATTTCCCGCGCCGCGCAGGCCCCGGGCCGCCTGTACACACTCAGGAGAGGTACCGATATGTCTGCCCCGATCTCCAACGTCCGTCCCGAGCCCGACCAGGTCCTGGTCGATATCGCCGACTACGTACTGAATTATGAAATCCAGAACGGCCTGGCCTACGAGACCGCCCGCAACTGCCTGATCGACACGCTGGGCTGCGGCCTGGAAGCGCTGGAATACCCCGCATGCCGAAAGCTGCTGGGGCCGGTCGTGCCAGGCACCATCGTCCCCCATGGCGCCAAGGTCCCTGGCACTCAGTTCCAGCTCGATCCCGTGCAGGCCGCCTTCAATATCGGCGCGATGATCCGCTGGCTGGACTTCAACGACACCTGGCTCGCCGCCGAATGGGGCCATCCGTCCGACAACCTGGGCGGCATCCTGGCCACCGCCGACTGGCTCTCGCGCACCGCCATCGCCGCGGGCAAGCCGCCGCTGACCATGCGCGACGTGCTCACCGGCATGATCAAGGCGCATGAGATCCAGGGCTGCATCGCGCTGGAAAACTCCTTCAACAAGGTCGGCCTGGACCACGTGGTGCTGGTCAAGGTGGCCTCGACCGCCGTCGTCGCCCAGATGCTGGGCCTGAACCGCGACGAAGTCATCAACGCCGTATCGCTGGCGTGGGTCGATGGCCAGAGCCTGCGCACCTACCGCCACGCGCCCAACACCGGCAGCCGCAAAAGCTGGGCCGCCGGCGACGCTACCAGTCGCGCCGTACGCCTGGCCCTGATTTCCCGCACGGGCGAAATGGGCTACCCGTCGGTACTGACCGCCAAGACCTGGGGCTTCTATGACGTGCTCTTCAAGGGCCAGCCCTTCACGTTCCAGCGCCCCTATGGCAGCTACGTCATGGAAAACGTGCTGTTCAAGATCTCGTTCCCGGCCGAATTCCATTCGCAGACCGCCGTCGAATGCGCCATGCAGATCCACGACCGCCTCAAGACCCTGGGCAAGACCCCGGACGACATCGCCAGGATCACCATCCGAACACACGAGGCGTGCATCCGCATCATCGACAAGAAAGGCCCCCTGAACAACCCGGCCGACCGCGACCACTGCATCCAGTACATGGTCGCCGTCCCCCTCCTGTTCGGCCGCCTGACCGCCGCTGACTACGAAGACGACATCGCCCGCGACCCGCGCATCGACCGCCTGCGCGACAAGATCACCTGCGTCGAAGACCCCGCCTACACCCGCGACTACCACGACCCCGACAAGCGCTCCATCGCCAACGCCCTGACGGTCCACTTCACCGACGGCTCCACCCTGGACGAAGTCGTGTGCGAATACCCCATCGGCCACAAGCGCCGCCGCGCCGACGGCATCCCCCTGCTGGAGGCCAAGTTCAAGACCAACCTGGCCCGCATATTCCCAGCCCGCCAACAAGCGAAAATCCTGGAAGTGTCCCTGGATCAGGCCAAGCTGGAGGCGATGCCAGTAAACGAGTACGTCGACCTCTACGTGATCTAAGCTGACTGACTCTCAAAGAAAGCCAGCAAACCGTCCCCACACGCTGCGCGCCCCAAGCAACACCCCACCACCCGCGCGCAGCGGCCACCTCCCGACGCACCACAACGCGTAGACCAAAAAAAGGCCGCCCGCGCGGCCGTTTTGGGCGGGCCCCGCAAACCTCTCCCACCCCAACGGGTGCAGCAGCGCCCCAATCATCGAAACCCGTAGCCCCTCGGGGCGGCGGCTTGCGGAGCGGGCAACCTCGATGCGCCCGAGGGAATCTGAAGGAACAGCCGAAGGCTGTGACGAAGATGACGAAGGGGCAGTCCGGCGCCCGCGCGCCGGACCGCAATCGTGGGCGCCCGCTCCTGTCTCTTATACACATCTGACGCTGCCGACGACGATGCGGTTGTGGAGTTGGCGGGGGGGGGCGGGGGAGGGAGAGGGGGGGGGGGGGGGGGGGGGGGGGGGGGGGGGGGGGGGGGGGGGGGGGGGGGGGGGGGGGGGGGGGGGGGGGGGGGGGGGGGGGGGGGGGGGGGGGGGGGGGGGGGGGGGGGGG
>NZ_JAELTJ010000575.1 GCF_016428805.1 Achromobacter sp. ASV32 | reverse complement strand
CCTTAATTCATGTCGCAATTAATCCTTTCAAATTCGACAAGCGGCGTCTCGGGACCCTCATCTCTCATATCAATTGAGAACTTGACCGGCATACCCGCCTCATCAAGGGCAAACTGAGCTCTAAAGCACCTGCTTGGTCTCTTGACTGTAGCATAGTCATCCATGTAAAACCATGCAACCCAATACTCGCCGGATACGTGCTCCAGCTTCCATGATACTGGATTGCCGAACGTGTTGCCCTTTTTCACATTGAGGATACATTTACTGTCGAGATGTGTCAAGACTGCAGGCGAATTTGATGGGTTGTCCCAGTCGCACTCTCGGGAGACTGAAATTGTTCCGTAACCATTATTGTGGTAGGTTCCAAGGCTGTCTCTTATACACATCTCCGAGCCCACGAGACCTAATAACCGACCGCGCATGCCGGCGGGGG
>NZ_JAELTJ010000574.1 GCF_016428805.1 Achromobacter sp. ASV32 | reverse complement strand
ATGGCGACTCAAGACACAGATTACGGCCAAGGCAAAGCACGCCTGTCAGAGCCGGCGGCAAGGTGGCGTGGAACGACAACCACGTGCTAGCCAGAGCTAAGCGCCGGACGGACGAGCTTCGGAATGGGATTTCTCGGCCAAATTACCTTATAATTTCATCACCAAGCCATGGGAGAATTTGGAGATGCCGTTGCTGCTTTGCTGCAGACGTACTCAAAGTGTCTGTCTCTCCTCAAGCGGCTGCAGAGTGACGCTAGGGAATCGAATGCGCATCTACCACGGGGAGCGTCGAGGCTCCAAAAGCAGTTGCGAGCAGATAGAAGAGATGTGAGGACGGAATACTCATCAAGGATCGCCCATCGTGGAGCTGCGTTTGAAACTGGCGATGGTAAGCAATCAATTCTATGGCAGTGGCATTTGTGTTTACTAAAAC
>NZ_JAELTJ010000573.1 GCF_016428805.1 Achromobacter sp. ASV32 | reverse complement strand
AAGCAATCGTGTCAAGAACTAAATACACCGCTCGAAAACGTACCGAGGGTAGCGTCAAACGGACTGGATGAATTCAACCCATATAAGGTCTTTTACAGACTGGAAAAGCCGCAAAACTATCCTATCACAATGGATTCGCCTAGTATCGTACCTTTAAATGATTCGGGAGATTACGTGAGAACTCCAGCAACATCTTTTGTATCACCAACAACATCAGCAGAATATGAAAGTCGTCATAATACGAGCTCGATGCAAAACTCTGTCGAAGGCAACCAAGGCTCTAGAGCAAGTACGGCAGAAACTAAAACGAGAAAATCGTCTGAAAATCTACATGAGAAAGAGTCAGTAAACTTTCGAGATCTCATGCCTCTCCCTAGGGACCTACCTTTTCCACGTCCTGGAAAAAGAAGCAAATCATCCACTCTAACTTCCAA
>NZ_JAELTJ010000572.1 GCF_016428805.1 Achromobacter sp. ASV32 | reverse complement strand
CCCCTCTTGGTGGTCTGATGGCCCGCATGATTGTCTCTGCTCCCGAATACGTCAAGTCCCGCTACAACCTCAAGGCTCTCAAGGCCATTGAGGACCTTGTCGCCGAGAATGTCGAGATTAATGTACCTTTCAACAACCCCATTACTGGTTTCTGCGCTTTTACCCACAAGGCTGGTATCCATGCCAAGGTATGCTCAAGTCGTTTCTGAGGATGCATAGTGCAGTGGCTAATTAGGACCTTTCAAGGCTATTCTCAACAACCCCTCGACTTACGAAATCTTGACCCCCGAGGACTTTGGTCTGAACCGATATGTCTCGTTTGTTAGCAGACTTACTGTAAGAAAGAGCTGTTAATTTGAAGTCGGGATCCTTTACTAACGTAGCACAGGGCTGGAACGCCATCAAGTCTCGTGTTGAGCAGCTCGGTCTGCAGA
>NZ_JAELTJ010000571.1 GCF_016428805.1 Achromobacter sp. ASV32 | reverse complement strand
ATATGGCGCTTATTCGTGGTGGTCTGATCACCAACATCTTTGACAAACTGAACAACATCTGCACCAAGGCAGCCACGGATAGCGGTTCACCTATCATGACGCTGATCGGAACCGATGTAGAGAGAATATGTGAAACGTGGAACTTCCTTATTGCAGAGCTATGTCCTGCTGTCCTGCAGCTAGGAGTTGGCGTGTGGCTTTTACAGCGACAGCTCGGCGCCGTTTGCATCGCACCGGTCATCCTGGCATTTGTGTCAACACTCATTTGCGCAAGGGCCAGCTCTCTGGTTGGCAGTCGCCAAGGTATCTGGCTGAAGGCAGTCCAACGACGTGTGAACTTCACATCTCATGCCGTGGGAAATATCAAGAGCATCAAAATGCTCGGGTATACGCCTTCAATTCAAAACATGATCCAGTCACAGAGAGTTGAGGAG
>NZ_JAELTJ010000570.1 GCF_016428805.1 Achromobacter sp. ASV32 | reverse complement strand
CGGCCAAGTTTGTGCAGGAAGAGTGGGATGTGTATTTTGGCGAGAAGCGGATCGACGAGATTAGCAATGCGTGGAAGGGCGTCATCTATGGCAGCTATGCAACAATTGAGCCGAAGAAGGCGTGGGAATTCTTCAGCTCCAAGACTTTTGACCCGCAGTGGTTAGATGGAGGTGCGTCGTTGACATGGTTTCTGGCGTATGCAGCAGGTAAGTTGTGCAGAGACGGGGGTTTTGAAAGTGCAAGTGCTAACTATAAATGACAGCTTTGGGGCAGCTCTGAAGGTTTACATGAGGCGTAACGGAGGGCATGATTAGATGAGCTTGAACTGACACTACAAATAGCGTATTATAGACACAATGAATGACATAACGACCTATAGAATTTAAATGTTTAAAGGGACCTCAATGATATACGTACATGTTTTGCCTATAAC
>NZ_JAELTJ010000569.1 GCF_016428805.1 Achromobacter sp. ASV32 | reverse complement strand
CCACCGACACAACCTTCCCTCAAGACCGACCAGTAACAGGCATTACAATAGGAAACTACACAAACTGCATCCCAATAGCAGACGGCGTAACCTCTCAAGTCTACCGCAGCAACATTTACGCCCTGAAAGTAATCACAATCCACCACACCCTGGAACCACACAACCCACGACGAGAAGTCAAGATCCTCAACACCCTCAAGCCACCATGCATCCCGCTCCTCGAGACCTTTCTCGACCACGAGAGCCAGCTCGTCCTCGTCTTTCCTTATATGCCTCAAACTCTCGAATCTCTCCTCCACAACGCCGCCACAAACTCCCCCCTTCCATCCTCACACATCAAAGCAATCTTCAAAGACACCCTCCAAGCACTAGCAGACATCCACAGTCAAGGCATAGTACACCGCGACATAAAACCATCCGCCATCCTCCTCTCC
>NZ_JAELTJ010000568.1 GCF_016428805.1 Achromobacter sp. ASV32 | reverse complement strand
CTCGTACAGTGACTGGCAGGGACTTTTCCAATGGATGAGATGGCTACTGAGTATTCATAGGGACTAAAAAGAATGCTGTCTTCTAAGGCGAAAAGCCTATGTGAGCAGTCACAGAAGCCAGTGGCCTTTGACTGGCGGCTTTCACTACATTTCCTTCTGGATATCAGCTTCTCGCAAGCTTTCGCGAGGCTGTGGGCGGCGGAGTTCCGCAGTTGTCCGCTGACCCAACCCACCAGGGACAAGCATGCCGTACACGTAATTGAGCGGTGCTGACAGGGTACGCACCTTCGCGCCAATTTCTCGCCGCGAAGACCCGTTGTTGTTTTCCGCAGGATGGGGAGAAATCCGCTTGTTGGGCCCGGCGACCTGCTCCGTCCTGGTAGGTGTGAGTCAACCCGCTGTGGATCTTTCAATGTGCGCACGCAGTTCCGAGT
>NZ_JAELTJ010000567.1 GCF_016428805.1 Achromobacter sp. ASV32 | reverse complement strand
CCCCCTCTTTAACTCACCCCCCCCCCCCCGATATCTACACAACCGCATCGTCGTCGGCAGCGTCAGATGTGTATAAGAGACAGGTCTGCCACTCCAGTCATTGCTCTGGAGAAGGATGAGCGTGAAGAGTTTCTTCGACGCGAGAACGAGCTGCAGGATCAGCTGGCCGAGAGAGAATCGCAAGCGTCTGCCGCTGAGAAGCAGCTGCGCGAGACCAAGGAAGAACTCACCTACTTGAAGGAGCATGACAGCAAGGTTGGCAAAGAAAACGAAAAGCTCACAACTGAAGTGAATGAATTCAAGATGCAGTTGGAGCGTCTGACCTTTGAGAGCAAGGAGGCTCAGATCACAATGGATGCCCTCAAGGAGGCCAACTCGGAGCTAACAACAGAGCTGGACGAGGTGAAGCAGCAGATGTTGGATGCTAAGATGAG
>NZ_JAELTJ010000566.1 GCF_016428805.1 Achromobacter sp. ASV32 | reverse complement strand
CATCATACTTGTGCTCTTGATTGCTATTCTTAAGTAAACTGACAATATTCAGCTCATGCAATATGCTAAACCGGCATTTAAATCGGCGTTGGAAAAACTGGGCGCATCGTACACATGCTTTTTTACTATCCCTTCTACATCGAACTTTCAATCATTTTCATTCTCATTGGCAGAATTCGAATTTAGGACATGTGTTATAATAATCATTTCGTATATTTGAATAAGCACTGCTTTACCCTTCCTCTTACGTTCTCGTATTCTCCCTCATGCGTTGCAGTCTCGTTTTGGTCTAGGACTTGTTCTACGCCTATTAATTTGGTTACTTCACCGAATCACGTCGCCCTCTTTATCAATGCCTTCCAAACTCTCGAGAATGTCGCTGCCGCCAAGCATACCGGCCATTCCCACCGCTGTCCCACTACCGTGTGCCCAGAC
>NZ_JAELTJ010000057.1 GCF_016428805.1 Achromobacter sp. ASV32 | reverse complement strand
GCTTCCAGCGTTGCCGACAGGATGCCCTGGCCGTCGCGCACCAGGTCCTTGGCGACTTCCACGATCAGGATCGCGTTCTTGGCCGACAGGCCGATGGTGGCGATCAGGCCGACCTTGAAGTAGATGTCATTCGGCATGCCGCGCAGCGTCACGCCCAGCAACGCGCCGATCACGCCCAGCGGCACCACCAGAATCACCGCCAGGGGGATGGACCAGCTTTCGTACAGCGCCGCCAGCGCCAGGAACACGATCAGCACCGACAGCGCGAACAGCACCGGCGCCTGGTTGCCGGACAGCCGCTCTTCGTACGACTGGCCCGACCAGTCAAAGCCGATGCCGCGCGGCAGTTCGGCCGCCAGCGCTTCCATGGCGCGCATGGCCTCGCCGCTGCTGTGGCCGGGCGCGGCCGAGCCGTTGATCGTGAACGACGGAAAGCCGTTGTAGCGGTTCAACTGCGGCGGACCCATGGCCCATTTCAACGTGGCGAACGCCGACAGCGGCACCATCTGGCCCTGCAGGTTGCGCACGTGCAGCCGTGAGATGTCGTCCACGTCCACGCGGCGCTTGCCGTCGGCCTGCACCATTACGCGCCGCACCTGGCCGTTGAGCATGAAATCGCCGATGTAGTCCGAGCCGTACATCACCGCCAGCGCGGTGTTGATCTCGTCCAGCGGCACCCCCATCGCCTGCGCCTTGTCGCGGTCCACGCGCAGTTGCAGCTGCGGCGCCTCTTCCTGACCGGCGAACACCACGTCCGTCAGCGCCGGATGCTTGGCCGCCGCGGCCAGCAACTGCTGGCGCGCCTCGGTCAGGGCCTGGTAGCCCAGGCCGCCACGGTCCTGCAGTCGGAAGTCAAAACCCGAGGTCGAGCCCAGGTCCGGCAACGGCGGCGAGTTCAGTGCGAACACCATCAGGTTCTTGCGGCCGGCAAAGGCCTCGTTGATGCGCTTGACCACGGCGTCCACGTGCTGGGCCGCGTCGCGGCGCAGCTTCCAGTCTTTCAGCGTCACGAAGAACATGGCCGAGTTCGGCCCGCTGCCATACTGGCTGAAGCCGTTGACCGAATACACGTACTGCACCGGCTCGTGCTCCATCATGTAGCGTTCGACGTCCTTGACCACCGCCATCGTCTCGGCCTGGGGGGCGCCCTGAGGCAGGATGACCATGGCCATGAAACTGCCCTGGTCCTCGTCGGGCAGGAACGACGACGGCAGCCGCGCGAACAGCAGCGCCGCCACGCCGATCACGGCCAGATAGGCCAGGCCGAAACGCACGGGCCGGGCCAGCACGCCGGACACGCGCGCCGTGTAGCGCACCGTCAGGCGCGCGAAGGCGCGGTTGAACCAGCCGAAGAAGCCGCGCTTCTCGTGGTGGCCGGCTGGAATCGGCTTGAGCAGGCTGGCGCACAGCGCCGGCGTCAGCGACAGCGCCAGGAACGCCGAAAAAGCGATCGACACGGCCAGCGTCACGGCGAACTGGCGGTAGATGTTGCCCACTGCGCCGTCAAAGAACGCCATCGGCACGAACACCGACACCAGCACCACCGTGATGCCGACGATGGCGCCGCTGATCTGGCCCATGGCCTTGACGGTGGCGTCGCGTGGCGACAGGCCTTCCTCGGCCATGATGCGTTCAACGTTCTCGACCACCACGATGGCATCGTCCACCAGGATGCCGATGGCCAGCACCATGCCGAACATCGTCAGCACGTTGATGGAATAGCCCAGCGCCAGCATCACCCCCAGCGTGCCCAGCAGCGCCACCGGCACCACCAACGTCGGGATCAGCGTGGCGCGCAGGTTCTGCATGAACAGGTACATCACGCAGAACACCAGGGCTACCGCTTCCAGCAGCGTCATCAGCACTTTCTGGATCGAGATTTCGACAAAGGTCGAGGTCTCGTAGGGGATGTCCCAGGTGACGCCCGGCGGGAAGTACTGTGCCAGTTCGCGCATCGTGTCGCGGATGCGGCGGGTGGTTTCCACCGCGTTCGAGCCCGGCGCCAGCTTGATGCCCAGGCCGGTGCCGGTCAGGCCGTTCACGCGCGACAGGTACATATAATCGGTGCCGCCCAGCTCGACCCGCGCCACGTCCTTCAGGCGCAGGGTGGCGCCGTCCGGCTGCGCCCGCAGCGGGATGTTGCCGAACTGCTCGGGCGTCTGCAGCGATTCGCCCGCCACGATGCTGGCGTTCAGCGGGGCGTCCGTGGGCACGGCCTGGTTGCCCAGCTCGCCGATGGTGACGCGCGCGTTGTGGCTGCGCAGGGCGGTCACGATGTCGCCCGGCGTCAGCGCCATGGCGGTCAGCTTGGCCGGGTCCGGCCAGATGCGCATCGCCGCTTCCGCGCCGAACGACTGCACCTTGCCCACACCTTCCACGCGTCGCAGCGCCTGCAGCACGTTGGACGCCGCCAGCTCGCCCAGTTGCATGTCGTCCAGGCTGCCGTCGGACTTCAGCGATACCACCAGCTGGATGTTGTCGGCCGCTTTTTCCACCCGCACGCCGTCGCGGCGCACCGATTCGGGCAGGCGCGGCTCCACCGCCTTGAGCCGGTTCTGCACTTCCACCGCGGCGATATCGGGGTTGGTGCCCTGTTTGAAGGTCAGATTGATGCTGGCCCAGCCGGTCGAATCGCTGCTGGACGAGGTGTACATCAGGCCGGGCGCGCCGTTCATCTCGCGTTCGATGATGGCGGTGACGGCCTCCTCGACCACCTTGGCCGAGGCGCCGGCATAGCTGGCGCCGATGTTCACGACGGGCGGAGCGATGTCCGGGTACTGCGCGACCGGCAGCGCGCGGATCGACAACAAGCCGACCAGCGCGATCAGCAGCGAGATCACCCACGCAAAAACGGGGCGATCGATAAAGAAACGCGCCATGGCGGTTTACCCTTTTTTCTGGTTTCCTGCGGTCTGGCCAGGCGCCTGGGGCGCCGTCCGCTCGACCGGCTTGATCTTCTGGCCGGGTGCCAGCTGCGTGACGTTTTCCACGACTACGCGCTCGCCGCCCGACAGCCCTTCGGTGATGACCCAGTTCGCGCCCAGCAGGCGGTGGGTGGTCACCGGGATGCGGCGCAACGCGCCGTCGTCACCGGCCACCAGCAGGTGCGCGCCGTCTGCGCCGCGCAGCAGGGCATCGCGCGGCACCAGATAGGTGTCGCGGTTGACGGCCTGCTCCAGCCGCACCCGTACGTACATGCCCGGCAGCAGCTCGCGGCCGGGGTTGTCGAACAGGGCGCGCATGGTCACGTTGTCGGTGCCGGGGTCCACCGCCAGATCCGAGAACGACAGCGTGCCGCCGTGCCCGTATTCCGAGCCGTCCGGCAGCAACAGGCGCACGCGCACCTGATCGGGCGCGACGCCTTGCACGCTGCCGGCGCGGATCTGCTTCTGCAGTTGCATGACCTCGGCCGCGGGTTGCGCGAAGTTGACGTAGATGGGATCCAGCTGCTGCACCACCGTCAGGGGCGTGGCCTGGCCTTCGCCTACCAGCGCGCCTTCGGTCACCAGCGCCCGCCGCGCCCGGCCGTCGATCGGCGAGGTGACGCGGGCGTAGTCCAGGCGCAGCTTGGCGCTTTGCAGGTTGGCGCGGGCCAGCGCGACCTCGGCGCGGGCCTGGCGTTCCTGGGCCACGCTTTCGGCATGGTCGCGCTCGCTGATCGCGCGGTCCGACACCAGGTCGGCGTAGCGCCGCAGCTTGTCGGCCGCGGCCGACAGATTGGCCTGGGCGCGCGCCAGCGCGGCGGCCTCGGAGTCGTAGGCGGCCTGCAACGGCGCCGGGTCGATCTGGAACAGCGGCGCGCCCCGCGTCACTTCCTGGCCTTCTTCATACAGGCGGCGGATCACGATGCCGGCCACGCGGGCACGGACCTCGGCCTCGCGGTAAGGCTCCAGCCGGCCGGGCAGTTCGCTGGCGACGGCCGTGGGCGTGGGCCGGGCCACGATGATGCCGATTTCGGCGGGAGACTTGGCCGCTTCGGGCGTTTCCTTTTGCGAGCAGGCGGAAACAAGAACCAATACGGAAGCGAGGGCGAGCGTTCTCAGGGGGACTCGGTGCATCATTTTTTAAAAATTATTGTGGTGCGCCCGGGAAGGGCGAGAGAGGGAAAGTGCGCGGGTTTTCCCTGTGGGGCTGGCAGTCTATCATTTAATCCGTCATGCTTGATTAATTGTTTTGTTCAAAAGTATGCTGGCACCTGCATACATATTTACAGCGCGCAGACGGCGGCCTCGGGCCGCCGTTTGTTTGTTGCTCCGCAGCCCCTCCCTCAACCCTTTTTCAAGGAGATCCTTGTATGGCCCGCAAGACGAAAGAAGAATCCCAACGCACCCGTGATCGCATTCTGGACGCCGCCGAACGCGTGTTCCTGTCCAAGGGGGTGGCCAGCACCACCATGAGCGATATCGCTGACTTCGCGGGCGTGTCCCGGGGCGCCGTCTACGGCCATTACAAGAACAAGATCGATGTCTGCATCGCCATGTGCGACCGGGCGCTGGGCGAAGCCGCGTCGCTGACTCGCGTCAGCACCGAGGGCGAGGCGCTGGAATCGCTGTACGCCTCGATGCGGCAGTACGTACAGATCTACGCCGAAGAAGGCTCGGTGCAGCGCGTGCTGGAAATCCTGTACCTCAAATGCGAACGCAGTGACGAGAACGCGCCGCTCCTGCGCCGCCGCGACCTCTGGGAGCGTCATGCCCTGCGCACCTCCGAAAAGCTCTTGCGCGTGGCCGTCAGCCGCGACGACCTGCCGCGCGCGCTGGACGTGCGCCTGTCCAATGTCTATCTGCACTCCCTGATCGAGGGGGTGTTCGGCACGATCTGTTGGTCTGATCGCCTGAAAGGCGACATCTGGCCGCGCGTCGAGCGCATGCTCCGCGCCGCCATCGATACGCTGCGCCTGTCGCCGCAGCTGCAACTGCCCCAGGCCGCCTAGCCGCCGGGGCTGCCCGCTCTCGGCTGGCCCCTGGCTCGCCCCGGGGCCGCGCCCCTACAATCCGGGCATGACCCTCAAGCAACTCGAAGCCTTCTACTGGGCCGCCACCTGCGCCAGTTTCGCCGTGGCGGCCGAGCGCCTGCACCTGTCGGTCTCGTCGCTGTCCAAGCGCATCACCGAGCTCGAGGAAACGCTGGGCCAAGCCCTGTTCGACCGCAGCGGTCACAAGGCCGTCCTGACCGATGCCGGCCAACGGCTGGTGCCGCAGGCGCGCGACCTGCTGGCCGCGGCCGACCAGATCCGCGCGTCCCTGGCCGAAACGCCGGGCCTGCGCGGCCGGTGTCGCTTCGGCGTCGGTGAGCTGACCGCCTTGACGTGGCTGCCGCGCCTGATCGGCGTGGTGCGCGCCGCTTATCCCGACCTGGTGCTGGAACCCTATGTCGACATCGGCCAGGTGCTGGAGCAGCGCGTC
This sequence comes from Achromobacter sp. ASV32, assembly GCF_016428805.1. Taxonomy (GTDB): domain Bacteria; phylum Pseudomonadota; class Gammaproteobacteria; order Burkholderiales; family Burkholderiaceae_B; genus Achromobacter. The sequence goes on along the minus strand of NZ_JAELTJ010000057.1, from coordinate 29,632 downwards.
GCCGATGGCGAATTGGATTTCGCCGTCATCGCCGGGCGCTCCTCGCGCCCGAACATCGCGTCCTCGCCGATCGGCGAAGCGGCATTCTCGTGGGCCGCGGCGCCGGCCGTGCTGGACGGGGAAACCCGCATGTCGGCCGAGCTGCTGGCGCGCTTGCCGCTGGTGACGCTGCCCGAAGGCGCCGGCACCACGCGCATCATCGACGACTGGCTGGCCGGGCGCGACATCGGCGGCCAGCGGCTGTGCTGCAACAACTGGGGCGCCATCGCGGGCCTGCTGATCGAAGGCACCGGTGTCGGGCTGCTACCCAGCCATTGGGCCCAGGCCTTGCAGGCCGAAGGCAGCCTGCGGGTGCTGCGCGGCGAGCCGGAGCCGGCGGCGCTGCCGTATTCCTTCCAGCACCGGCGCGACGATACCCGGCCGCTGGTGGCCCGACTGCGCGAATCGGTGCAGGCGGCCGTGGATTTCTCGGCGCCTTGCCGGCTGCCGTGACGGCGTTCCCCCGGTCTTGTCCGCAAGGCGGTCACCGGGCGGCAATTTAGGCCATCGACAGCCGCCGCTCTATACAATCGCCGCGCGCCTGGCGCAGAATCCAACAAGAACGTGCGCAACGGGGGGATGGGCCCGGCGATGCAGCACGGCTCGGGGTCTGTTCCCACATTGCCGGGCGGCGTGCCGCCGGCGCGCTGGGAAGCCGCCCCCTGAATCGACGGAGATCACTCATGCGTAAACTTTGCCTCGCCATGACCATGGCGGGAATGCTGGCCAGCGGACTGGTGCAAGCCCAGTCCACCCTGCGTATCGGTCTGCAGGACGACCCGGACGTGCTCGATCCGGCGCGCGCCCGCACATTCGTCGGCCGCATCGTGTTCGCCTCGCTGTGCGACAAACTGGTCGATATCACGCCCGACCTGAAGTTCGTGCCGCAATTGGCCCAGTCCTGGTCCACCAGCCCGGACAACAAGACGCTGACCTTCAAGTTGCGCACCGACGCGCTGTTCCACGACGGCACGCCGGTCAACGCCGCCGCGGTCAAGGCCAACCTGGATCGCGCCCGCACGCTGCCCGACAGCAACCGCAAGAGCGAGCTGGCCACCGTCGCCAGCATCGACGCGCCGGATGCCGAGACCGTGGTGGTGCACCTGGCCGAACCCGACGCCTCGCTGCTGTCGCAGCTGTCCGACCGCGCGGGGATGATGATTTCGCCGGCCTCGTTCGACAAGGACCCCGGCGGCAAGCCGGTGTGCTCGGGCCCGTACCAATTCAAGGAACGGGTCCAGAACGATCGCATCGTGCTCGAAAAATTTCCCAAGTATTGGGACGCGGGCAACTACCATTTCGACCGCGTCGTCTTCACGCCGATCCCTGACAACACCGTGCGCCTGAACAACCTGCGCGCCGGCGATCTGGACATCATCGAGCGTGTGGCGCCCAGCGACGCCAAGGCGGTCAAGGACGATCCCAACCTGCGCCTGGCGCCGGTTACCGGCCTGGGTTTCCAGTCGATCTCGGTGAACCTGGGCAACGGTGCGCGCGCCAACAACCCGCTGGCCAAGGACAAGCGCGTACGCCAGGCGCTGGACCTCGCCATCGACCGCGACGTGCTCAACCAGGTCATCGGTGAAGGCCAGTACCAGCCGGCCTACCAGCCGTTCCCGCCAGCCAGCTTTGCCTACAACAAGTCGTTCGAGCACAGCGGCCGCGATCCGAAAAAGGCCCAGGCGCTCTTGAAGGAGGCGGGCTTTGACCGCGTCAAGTTCGAGATCACCTTCGGCAACAACACCACTATGCAACAGGTGTTCGAACTGGTGCAGGCCATGGGTGCCGAAGCCGGTTTCGACATCACCCTGCGTCCGGTCGAATTCGCTTCGCTGCAATCGTCGCTGGCCCGCGGCGACTTCGAAGTCGGCCAGAGCGGCTGGTCCGGCCGGGTCGATCCCAGCGGCAACATCCACCAGTACCTGAGCTGCAAGGGCAACCTGAACGACGGCAAGTTCTGCGACGCCGAAACCGACAAGCTGCTCAATGACGCCCGCGCCGAACCGGACACGGCCAAACGCCGCGCCATGTATGACAAGGTGCTGTCCGTCATGCAGGACCAGCGTCCCATCGTCTACCTGTTCTACCTGCCCTGGACCTTCGGCGCGCAGAAGAAGCTGGACGGCTTCGTGCCGTACCCCGACGGCCTGATCCGCCTGAAGGGCGTCAGCCTCGCCAAGAAATAAGCCCTGAGCGCGGGACCCGGTGAACGGGTCCCGTTTTACTTATTGCTGCGGCCACCGGCGCTTTCGCCGTCCGCAACAGGATCGCATCATGTTTACGACTCGTCCGGAAATCCTCGGCACCTTCGGTGTCGTGACCTCCACTCACTGGCTGGCCAGTTCGGCTGGCATGTCGCTGCTGGAACGCGGCGGCAACGCCTTCGACGCCTGTGTCGCGTCCGCCTTCGTGCTGCAGGTGGTCGAACCTCACCTGGTCGGCCCGGCCGGCGAAGTGCCCGCAGTGTTCTATTCCGCCCGCACCAAGCGCCTGGAAGTGCTGTGCGGCCAGGGCACCACCCCGGCCGGCGCCACGCTCGAGCGCTACCGCGCCGAAGGCCTGAAGCTGATTCCCGGCAACGGCTTGCTGGCCACCGTCATTCCCGGCGCCTTCGACGCCTGGATGCAGCTCTTGCGCGACCACGGCACGATGCGCGTGCGCGACGTGCTGGAGCCGGCCATCTATTACGCCGAGCACGGCCATGCGCTGATGCCGCGCATCTCCAACACCATTGCCGGCCTGAAAGACTTCTTCCAGACGCACTGGCCCACCACCGCCGAGATCTACCTGCCCGGCGGCAATGTGCCCGCGGCCCGCAAGCTGTTCCGCAACCCCGCGCTGGCCCGCACCTGGACGCGCGTGCTGCGGGAGGCCGAGCAGGCCGGCGGTGATCGCGACCGGCAGATCGAAGCCGCGCGCGACGCCTTCTACCGCGGTTTCGTGGCCGAAGCCATCGACCAGTTCGCCCGCGGCAACGCGGTCATGGACGAAAGCGGCGAGTGCCATCGCGGCGTCATCACCGCCGGCGATCTGGCGGGCTGGTCGGCCAGCTACGACACGCCGGCCACTTACGACTACCACGGCTACACCGTGGCCAAGGCGGGCGCGTGGAGCCAGGGGCCCGTGTTCCTGCAGACGCTCGCGCTGCTCAAGGAGATGGACCTGGCCGGCGTCGGCCCGACCAGCGCCGAATTCGTGCACCGGGTCACCGAAGCCATGAAGCTGGCCTTCGCCGATCGCGAGGCCTACTACGGCGACCCCGCCTTCGTCGATGTGCCGCTTGACCGGTTGCTGTCCGACGACTACAACGCCGCGCGCCGGGCCCTGATCGGCGAGCAGGCCTCGCAAGACCTGCTGCCCGGCAACATCCCGGGCTTCGAGGCCCAGGTGGCCCGTGTCATGGACACGCTGCAGCGCCTGTCCAAGGTCTCGGCGCCGGGCAGCGTCACCAACGAGCCCACGCTGGCCGACATGCGCGCCTCGGTCAAGCGCGGCGACACCACCCATGTGGACGTCATCGACCGCTGGGGCAACATGATCTCGGCCACGCCCTCGGGCGGCTGGTTCCAGTCCTCGCCCGTCATTCCGGAACTCGGCTTCGGGCTCAACACCCGCGCCCAGATGTTCTGGCTGGAAGAGGGCCTGCCTGGCACGCTGGCGCCTGGCAAGCGCCCGCGCACCACGCTGACGCCGTCGCTGGCGCTGCGCGACGGCCGGCCCTACCTGGCGTTCGGCACGCCGGGCGGGGACCAGCAGGAGCAATGGCAACTGCTGTTCTTCCTGCGCCACGTGCATCACGGCCTGAACCTGCAGGAAGCCATCGACCTGCCCATGTCGCACACCATGCACTTCCCGTCCTCGTTCTATCCGCGCGACCGCAAGCCGGGCCACCTGGCGGTCGAAAGCGGCTTCGGCGCCGAGACGATCGACAACCTGCGCGCGCGCGGGCACCAGATCGAGGAAGTGCCGCAGTGGTCGGTCGGCCGCCTGACTGCTGCCTCGCGCGACGCCGACGGCCTGCTGCACGCCGCGGCCACGCCGCGCCTCATGCAGGCCTACGCCGTCGGCCGCTGAGCCGCGTGCCGCCGCGCGGTATCGCCGCGCGGCGGCACGGTTGCGGCGATTTGCCGCCATGGGCTATCTTTTGTCCATGACGCCTATCCAGCAGAGCCCGACGACAGGGGCTCGTCCCCTGACGGGGCAAGAACCTCTCTTCATCGTCCTGAACACAGGCTCCGGGCGCGGCGACGCGCAAGTGCTGCAGGACACCATCCGCCGTGTCCTCGACGAAGCCGGCCGGCGCTACCAGCTGATGCCGGTCGACGACCCCTCGCAACTCACCGAAACCGCGCGCGCCGCAGTGGCCCAGGCGCAGCAGGCGCAGGGCATCGTGGTGGCCGCCGGGGGCGATGGCACGCTCAATGCGGTCGCCAGCCAGGTGCTGGGGCAGGGCGTGCCCTTCGGCATCCTGCCGCAAGGCACCTTCAATTACTTCGGCCGGCGCTATGGCATTTCCCAGGACACCGAGCCTGCGCTGCGCGGCCTCCTGGCCGGCGAAGTGCGGGCGGTGCAGGTGGGCCTGCTCAACGGCCGCCTGTTCCTGGTCAATGCCAGCCTGGGCCTGTACCCCCAATTGCTCGAAGACCGCGAAGCCTACAAGCAGCGCTTTGGCCGCAGCCGTCTGGTGGCGCTGTGGTCCGGACTGGTCACACTGCTGCGCGCGCCGCGCCAGCTCAGCTTGCGGCTCGAATACGAAGGCCGCGCGCGTAACCAGCGGTCCCCGACGCTGGTCGTGGGCAACAATCGCCTGCAACTGGAACACATCGGCATCGATCCCACCGAGCTGGACCGCAACCGCCTGGTGGCGATGGCGGCCAGGCCGGTCGGCACGCTCGCGCTGTATGGCTTGCTGCTGCGCGGCCTGTTCAGCCGGCTGGGCGACGCCGAGCACGTCATCAGCTTCGCGTTCGACCGCCTGACGGTCGCTATCCGGGGGCGCCATCGGATCAAGGTGGCGATGGACGGCGAGATTTCCTGGATGGATACCCCGCTGGAATTCAAGGTGTCCGACACGCCGCTGCCGCTGGTGGTGCCCGCGGAAACGGCCGAACCGGAGCGCTCATGACGCGCATCCTGCAGTTTTCCGACACCCACTTCGGCACCGAGCGCAAGCCCGTGGTCGAGGCTGCGCTGGATTTGGCGCGCTCGCTGGCACCGGAGCTGGTCGTCATCAGCGGCGACATCACCCAGCGCGCGCGCCGCGGCCAGTTCGCCGCCGCGCGCAAATTCATCGAACGCCTGTCGCTGCCGGTGCTGGCCGTGCCGGGCAACCACGACATTCCCCTGTTCAACCTCTTCGCGCGGGCGCTCAATCCCTACGGCAACTACAAGCGCGCGCTGGGCGCGGTGCTCGAACCGGTCTATGAATCGGCGGGCCTGCTGGCCATCGGCATCAACACCACCCGGCCCCGCCGCCGCAAGGATGGCGAAATCTCCGACGCGCAGATTGCGCGGGTGGCGCAGCGCCTGCGCCAGGCCAAGCCCGGTCAATTGCGGGTCGTGGTCGCGCACCATCCGGTGCGCGCCAAGGTCGAGTCCGACCGCCACAACCTGCTGTTCGGCCGCGAACGCGCGCTGGCGGCCTGGGCCCAGGCCGGGGTCGACCTGATCCTGGGCGGCCACATCCATCTGCCCTACGTGCTGCCCGCCAGTGCCAATCCGGCGGTCGCCGCCGGCTGGGTGGTGCAGGCGGGCACCACCTGCTCGCGCCGCGTCCGGGGCAATATCCCCAATTCGGTCAATCTGATCACGCGCGAAACCTCCGGCGATGGGCTGGTCTGCCATGTCGAGCGCTGGGACTACGCGGTCGCCACCCACGCCTTCGCCCCGGTCGACAAGACCCTGGTGGCGGGTCCGGCATGAGGCGCCTGCCCTTGCCGGCCACGCGGCCGCCGCGTGCTGCCGTTGCGCCCAGGAGGCCGGAATGACCGATGACTACGCCGCCTGGGTGGCCCCCCATGCGCTGCTGCTGTTTCTGGGCTTGCCGCTCGTCGCGGCCGCCTTGGCGGTGGCGCTGGCGCGTGCCTATGTCCAGGCGAGCCCGTCGGCCCGGCTGGCGGGCTTTATCGGCGCGGTGGGCCTGGGCTGCGCCGCGTTCCTGTCCCTGGCCGCTGCCATCACGCGGCCCGGTGGCGTGGTCGAGTTCGACAGCGCCCTGGCCGACGCACTCAGCCTGTCGATGTCCGACTCGCTGCTATGGCTGCTGTCCTGGTTCACGACGCTGGGCGACCGCGATTTCCTGACCCTGCTCGCGGTGCTGGTCACCCTGGCGCTGCTGCTGCGCAAGCAGCTTCGGCTGGCGCTGTTCTACGCGGCCGCCACCGGGGGCGGCGGGGCGCTCAATTGGCTCCTCAAGCACAGTTTCGCGCGGGTCAGGCCCGAACACGATCACGGCTTCGCCGCTGCTGTGGGCTGGAGCTTTCCCAGCGGCCACGCATCGGCCGCCATGGCCGTGTACGGCGCGGCCTGCTACCTGGCCTGGCGCCTGGCGCCGGCGCCCTGGCGCTTGCCTGGCGTGGCGCTGGCCGCGGGGCTGGTGATGGCGATCGGCTTGAGCCGCATCTTGCTGCAAGTGCACTTTGCCAGCGACGTGGTTGCGGGCTTTGCCATCAGCTTCGCCTGGTTGGCCGTCTGCGCCGCCGTGGCCGAGCGCGCGGCCCGTTCAGCGCGGCAGGATCAGCGCGTTCAGTAGCCGCGCCTGCGGCTCCCCCGCGCTCGCCGGCCGCAGCGGCGCGCAAGCGTAGCGCCCGCCTGCCGTCGTGATCGCCAGGTCCAGCCGGCGCGCGCGTTCGGGCGGCGGTGGCTCCAGATCCACGATCAGCTTGCCGGCCACCTGCGCCGTTACCTCGCCGTCGCTGAAACGCTCCAGGGTGCGGTCGATCTCGCGTTCCCGAGGCAGGGCCAGCACGATGGTGTCCGACTCGGCCAGCGCCTCGCGGGCCGAGGTGGCCAGCGTCGCGCTACCGCGAAAGTCCTCGCAGCGGTCCGGATCGATGTCATAGACCGTCAGGGCAATGTCTGGCTCGGCCGCCAGCAGCCGCCGCGCCGCCATTGTGCCGGTGCGCCCCATGCCGACGATGCTGATGCGCGGGCTCATGGCTTGGGCACCGACCAGGTGCTGACGATATGGGCCAGCGGCTCGTCCGAGCCGGCCGCGGTCAGGATGACCTCGCCGGCTGACAACCGGCCCACCTTCAGCAACCGGGCATTGGCATGGACCGCGCCGGCCGGGCTCTTGCGCAGGAAATTGATGGTCAGGCTGGCCGTTACGGCATGCGCCTGTCCCGTGGCGCCGACCACGGCGGCGTACATGGCCAGGTCCGCCAGCCCCATCAGCATCGGGCCGGCGACGATGCCGCCCAGCCGCTGGTGCGTGTCGCGCGCCGGCAGGGCGGCCAGCGCGGTGCCACGGCCGATTGCCAGCATCTCGATGCCCAGCAGCAGCGAAAAAGGATGTTGTTCGGCCAGCAGCAGGCGAAAGTCGGCCAGGCTGATCAGCGGCGCCTCGGCATCGGCGCAGGGCAGGGTAGTGGCGGTCATCGTTGTTCCAGCGCGTTGCAGTAGTGATCCAGCAGCACATCGGCCCGCTGGCCCAGGGATTTCAGGCGATGGGTATGCAGCAGCAGCAACAGGCCGATCAGATAGGTGAAAACGTTCATCTGCTCGGTCAGCACCGTTTCCGGGCTCCAGGCCTTGGTGCGCGCCAGCGCGTGGCCCAGCAGGTCGACGCATTGCCGCAGCCTCAGGTTCAACTGCTCGTCCATTTCCCGGCCCAGACCGCGCGGACCGAGACCCTGGAAAAGGTAAAGGCCGAGCGAAAAATCGGTGCGGCGCTCGGCGTAATAGCCGAAGAAGGCCTGGATTGCCCGGCGGGCGGCCACGGCCGGCTCGCCGCCGGTGGTGGCGGCCGCCAGATGCGCATGCAGGCGCTGCAGCGATTCGTCGAGCAGGGCGCCATACAGGATCTCCTTGCCCCCGAACCAGGGGTAGATCGCGCCCGTGGTGCATCCGGCCTCCTTGGCGATGGCGCGCAGCGTGGTCTTTTCCAGGCCATCGCGCTCGAACACGCGCTGCGCGGCGTCCAGGATCATCTGGCGGCGCAGGGCGCTCAGGCGTTCATTGCGGTCGGCACGCTGGGTCGGGGTCGGCATGTATTCGGGAAGGCGGGGTGGCGCCGAAAGTCTCGTCGTTCGGAAATAATATCGACGATTTATTTATATAACAATGTTATTGAAGCTGACGCTCGGAACGCGACGCCACGGCACCGGCGTCCCGCCGGGGAAAGCGGTAAAAAGGCGCATCCGGGCAAGGAAAGGCGTCTGAAAGAAACGGCCGGGACCCATCCAGATTATTGGGGCCAGGGCTGAAAGTCGCATGAATACGTGGTCGTTTGAAAATTGCCGGGTTAGCCCTAACGCCATAGAGGCGATGTTGCAATATCCCAACAGGGCTGTCGCAAACCTGCACTTTTCTGACGCCGACCATAGCCAGCCCCCCTGATTTTTGATGCAATAGCGTCAACTTCCCTTCGCGGAGTTAGGGGGGCGGCAGGCTGGTTTGCTGGATTGCTGCTCTTGTCACTCAAATCAACGGAGATTTCTTAAATGAAAAAGACTCTGCTCGCTGCCGCCCTGCTCGCCGGTTTCGCCGGTGTCGCCCAGGCAGAAACGTCTGTCACCCTGTACGGCATCATCGACACGGGCCTCGGCTACAACAAGATCAGCGGTGGTACCGACGCTCAGAACGGTAGCAAGTTCGGCATGATCAACGGCGTCCAGAACGGTTCGCGCTGGGGTCTGCGTGGTTCGGAAGATCTGGGTGACGGCCTGCGCGCTGTCTTCCAACTGGAATCGGGCTTTGATTCGGGTAACGGCACGTCGGCCCAAGGTGGCCGTCTGTTCGGTCGTCAAGCCACCGTCGGTCTGGCCAGCGACAGCTGGGGTCAACTGGACTTCGGTCGCCAAACCAACATCGCGTCGAAGTACTTCGGCTCGATCGACCCGTTCGGCGCTGGTTTCGGCCAAGCTAACATCGGTATGGGTCTGAGCGCCACGAACACCGTTCGCTACGACAACATGGTCATGTACCAGACCCCGTCGTTCAGCGGCTTCCAGTTCGGCGTCGGCTACTCGTTCAACGCCAACGACACCAACGCTGCTCAAACCGGCTTCAAGACCGCCGACAACACCCGCGCCATCACGACCGGCCTGCGTTACGTCAACGGCCCGCTGAACGTCGCCCTGACGTTCGACCAACTGAACGCCTCGAACAAGCTGACCCAAGGTCAAGTTGACGCCACCCCGCGTCAATACACCGTCGGCGGTTCGTACGACTTCGAAGTTGTGAAGCTGGCTCTGGCCTACGCTCGCACGACCGACGGCTGGTTCGGTAGCCAAGACGTCAAGACCTCGGCCGGCACCGTCGGCTTCGGCACGAACGCCTTCGCTGATGGCTTCAAGTCGAACTCGTACCTGGTTGGTCTGTCGGCCCCGATCGGCGGCGCTTCGAGCCTGTTCGGTTCGTGGCAGCGCGTTTCGGCCAGCAACGACAAGCTGACCGGCGACGACGCTACGATGAACGTGTTCAACCTGGGCTACACCTACGACCTGTCCAAGCGTACCAACCTGTACGCCTACGGTTCGTACGCCAAGAACTACGCCTTCATCGACGGTCTGAAGTCGACCGCCGTCGGCGTGGGCCTGCGTCACCGCTTCTAATCGAAAGCAGGGCGCAAGTCCTGCCTCGATTTGCAGTGCATGAGCGGGCTTCGGCCCGCTCATATAAAGCCACCCTGCGGGGTGGCTTTTTTTTTATCTGTCTTGAAGATTTGCGACCACTGGGCGGGCGTTTTTGCGCATGGGGGCATTGGGCGCGGGGTGCGTGCGTTAAGCTTGTTTTCCTCCGCCGAAAACTGCCATTGTTCCAACAGAGGAATGCAGTCTTTCACCCGCTGTTCACGCTACAGAGTTCAGCCAGAAGTAACCGCGCGAATGCTACAATCCTAAGGTTTGCGCATTTGACGGACGCCTGAATGAACCTGCAACAGTATTTTCCCGTCCTGCTGTTTATCGTAGTGGCCACCCTTATCGGGTTCGCGCTTCTGACGGCCGGCTCCCTCCTTGGCCCGCGGCGTCCTTACGCCGAGAAGCTATCCCCCTATGAGTGCGGCTTCGAAGCCTTCGAAGACGCTCGCATGAAGTTTGACGTGCGCTACTACCTCGTGGCGATTCTGTTCATTCTTTTCGACCTGGAAATCGCGTTCCTGTTCCCCTGGGCCATTGCCCAAGGCACGGTCGGGCTCGTCGGCTTCTGGACGGTCATGGTTTTCCTCGCCGTGTTGACCGTCGGCTTCATCTACGAATGGAAAAAGGGCGCGCTGGACTGGGAATAACCCGCCGCCGGGTTGTTCACTGCATTTCACTGCACGCTATCAGAGACGAATATGGCTATAGACGGCATTCTCAAGCAAGGGTTCATCACTACCAGCGCCGACAAGTTCCTTAACTGGGCGAAGACCGGCTCCATGTGGCCCATGACCTTCGGCCTGGCCTGTTGCGCGGTCGAGATGATGCACGCGGGCGCGGCTCGCTACGACCTGGACCAGTTCGGCATCATCTTCCGCCCCAGCCCGCGCCAGTCCGATCTGATGATCGTCGCCGGCACGCTGTGCAACAAGATGGCGCCGGCGTTGCGCAAGGTCTACGACCAGATGCCCGAGCCGCGTTGGGTGGTGTCCATGGGCTCCTGTGCCAATGGCGGTGGTTACTACCACTACTCGTATTCCGTGGTGCGCGGCTGCGATCGCATCGTACCGGTAGACGTCTACGTGCCGGGCTGCCCGCCCACGGCCGAGGCGCTGGTCTACGGCTTGCTGCAAATGCAGAACAAGATCCGTCTGACCAACACGATTGCGCGCTGATTCTTCGTATCGGTCCGCGGCAGCCACGAAGCCGCCGCAGGCCTCTTCGAAACAGCGTATCGGTTCACCTAAGCGTACAAGATGATGACCAGGCTCGAAACCCTGAAAAACAATTTGCAGACCACCCTCGGCGCCGATATCGCGCTGACCGAGGCGCTGGGCGAGCTGACGCTCGAAGTGCCCGCGGAACAATGGTTCTCGGTCTGCAACAAGCTGCGCACCGAAGCCGGTCTGCGCTTTGAAACCTGTATCGACCTCTGTGGTGTCGACTACCTGACCTGGGGCAACGGCACGCGCGAGCTGCCCGAGGAAGCCAACGCCAAGGTGCATCGCGCCCGCTTCGCGATCGTCGTGCACCTGTTGTCCATCGAGAACAACTGGCGCCTGCGCGTGCGCACCTGGGCCGCCGACGACGAATTCCCGATGGTCGCATCGCTGATGGAATGCTGGCCCGCTGTGGGCTGGTTCGAGCGCGAAGCCTTCGATCTGTACGGCATCGTCTTCGAAGGTCACCCCGACCTGCGCCGCATCCTGACCGACTACGGCTTCATCGGCCATCCGTTCCGCAAGGACTTCCCGCTCTCCGGCACCGTCGAAATGCGTTACGACCCGGAACAACGGCGCGTCATTTACCAGCCCGTCACGATCGATCCGCGCGAGATCACGCCGCGCGTGGTCCGCGAAGACACCTACGGCTTGGGGCGTTAAATCATGGCAGAAATCAAGAACTACACGCTTAACTTCGGCCCGCAGCACCCGGCTGCGCACGGTGTGCTGCGCCTGGTGCTCGAACTGGACGGCGAAGTCATCCAGCGCGCCGATCCGCACATCGGCCTGCTGCACCGTGCCACCGAAAAGCTGGCCGAGCACAAGACCTACATCCAGGCGCTGCCCTACATGGACCGCCTGGACTACGTGTCCATGATGTGCAACGAGCACGCCTACGTCATGGCCATCGAAAAGCTGCTGGGCGTCGAAGCCCCGCTGCGCGCGCAGTACATCCGGGTGATGTTCGACGAGATCACCCGTCTCCTGAACCACCTGATGTCGCTGGGTTCGCACGCGCTGGACGTGGGCGCCATGGCGGTGTTCCTGTACGCCTTCCGCGAGCGCGAAGACCTGATGGACTGCTACGAAGCGGTCTCGGGTGCGCGCATGCACGCGGCCTACTACCGTCCGGGCGGCGTGTACCGCGACCTGCCCGACACGATGCCGCAGTACGGCGACACCAGCAAATACCGCGGCGAAAAGGAAATGCGCGTCATGAACGACGCGCGTTCCGGTTCGCTGCTGGACTTCATCGAAGACTTCACCAACCGCTTCCCGGCCTGCGTCGACGAGTACGAAACCCTGCTCACCGACAACCGCATCTGGAAACAGCGCCTGGTGGGCATCGGCGTGGTCGATCCCGAACGCGCCAAGGCGCTGGGCTTCACCGGCCCGATGCTGCGCGGTTCGGGCGTGGCCTGGGACCTGCGCAAGATGCAGCCCTACGAAGTCTACGACCTGCTCGATTTCGACATCCCCGTGGGTGTCAACGGCGACTGCTACGACCGCTACCTGGTCCGTATCGCCGAAATGCGTGAAAGCAACCGCATCATCCGCCAGTGCGTGGAATGGCTGCGCAACAATCCGGGTCCGGTCATGATCGAGAATCACAAGATCGCCCCGCCCAAGCGCACCGCCATGAAGACCAACATGGAAGAGCTGATCCATCACTTCAAGCTCTTCACTGAAGGTTTCCACGTGCCTCCCGGTGAAGCCTTTGCCTCGGTGGAACACCCGAAGGGCGAGTTCGGCATCTATCTGGTGTCGGATGGCGCCAACAAGCCGTACCGCCTGAAGATTCGGGCGCCCGGCTTCGTCCACCTGCAGTCGCTGGATGAAATGTCGCGCGGTCACATGATCGCCGACGCCGTCACCATCATTGGTACGCAGGACATCGTTTTCGGCGAAATCGATCGCTGATCCAGACAGTCACGAGCACGCCCGCATAACCCGGATTCAAACTATGCTGCTTTCCGAACAGGCCTACCAGAAAATCGACCGAGAACTCGCGAAGTTCCCGGCCGACCAGCGGCAGTCCGCCATCATGGCCTCTCTTGCGATTGCGCAAGAAGAGAAGGGCTGGTTGGCTACCGACATTATTGAAGATGTGGCCAACTACATCGGCGTCCCGCCCATCGCGGTCCAGGAAGTCGCCACCTTCTACAACATGTTCGACGTCAAGCCCGTCGGCAAGAACAAGATCGCCGTCTGCACGAACTTGCCCTGTGCCTTGCGCGACGGCGAACGCGCCGGCGACTACCTCAAGCGCAAGCTGGGTGTGGACTATCGCGAAACCACCGCCGACGGCCAGTTCACCCTGGTCGAGGGCGAATGCATGGGCGCTTGCGGCGATTCCCCCGTGCTGATCGTGAACAACAAGCATATGTGCGTGCGCATGACCGAAGAGAAGCTGGACGCGCTGGTCGCGACCCTCAAGGCGCAAGGAGAGTCGGCATGAACGCGCCCGACATCTACAAGCAGTTCGCGCAAGGGCTGGAGCCCAACCCGCTGAACGACCTGGCCAACTCGATGTGCCTGCACGGCCGGCACATCAAGCCGCAGATCATGGCCGACGTCGACGGCGCCAACTGGCGCCTGGCCGACTACGTCAAGCGCGGCGGCTACGAAGCCCTGCGCAAGATCCTCACCACCGGCATGAAGCCGGAAGACGTGATCGCCGAAGTCAAGGCCTCGGGTCTGCGCGGCCGTGGCGGCGCGGGCTTCCCGACCGGCCTGAAGTGGAGCTTCATGCCGCGCGCCTTCCCGGGCCAGAAGTACCTCGTCTGCAACTCCGACGAAGGCGAGCCCGGCACGTTCAAGGATCGCGACATCCTGCGCTTTAACCCGCACATCGTGATCGAAGGCATGGCGATCGCTGCCTACGCCATGGGCATCAGCGTCGGCTACAACTACATCCACGGCGAAATCTTCGAGGTCTACGAGCGCTTCGAAGAGGCGCTTGAAGAGGCGCGCGCCGCCGGCTTCCTGGGCGACAAGATCCTGGGTTCGGAATTCAACTTCCAGCTGCACGCGTTCCACGGCTACGGCGCCTACATCTGCGGCGAAGAAACCGCGCTGCTCGAATCGCTGGAAGGCAAGAAAGGCCAGCCGCGCTTCAAGCCGCCTTTCCCCGCCAGCTTCGGCCTGTACGGCAAGCCCACCACCATCAACAACACCGAAACCTTCGCGGCGGTGCCCTGGATCATCCGCAACAGCGGCCAGGCCTACCTGGAAGTCGGCAAGCCCAACAACGGCGGCACCAAGCTGTTCTCGATCACCGGCGACGTCGAGCGTCCCGGCAACTACGAGATCCCGCTGGGCACCCCGTTCTCGACGCTGCTGGAACTGGCGGGCGGCATGCGCGGCGGCAAGAAGCTCAAGGCCGTGATCCCCGGCGGCTCCAGCGCGCCGGTGCTGCCGGCCGACATCATGATGGAAACCACGATGGACTACGACGCCATCGCCAAGGCGGGTTCCATGCTGGGTTCGGGCGCGGTGATCGTCATGGACGAAACGCGCTGCATGGTGAAGTCGCTGCTGCGTCTGTCGTACTTCTATTTCGAGGAAAGCTGCGGCCAGTGCACGCCGTGCCGCGAAGGCACCGGCTGGCTCTACCGCATGGTGCACCGCATCGAAAACGGTCACGGCCGTCCGGAAGATCTGGACATGCTGGACAACGTGGCAGGCAACATCATGGGGCGCACCATTTGCGCCCTGGGTGACGCCGCCGCGATGCCCGTCCGTGGCTTCCTCAAGCATTTTCGCGACGAATTCGCGCACCACATCGAGCATAAGTCTTGTGTGGTTCCGCAATATCTGTAGGTCTCAGGAACAGCAATGGTTGAACTAACCGTCGACGGCAATACGGTAGAAGTGCCCGAGGGCAGCATGGTGATGCATGCGGCCCAGAAAGTCGGGCTTTACGTGCCGCATTTCTGCTACCACAAGAAACTCTCCATCGCGGCCAACTGCCGCATGTGCCTGGTCGAAGTGGAAAAAGCGCCCAAGGCGCTGCCCGCCTGCGCCACCCCCGTGACGAACGGCATGGTCGTGCACACCTGCTCCGAGAAGGCGCGTGCCGCTCAGAAGTCGGTGATGGAATTCTTGCTCATCAATCACCCGCTCGACTGCCCGATCTGCGATCAGGGCGGCGAATGCCAGCTGCAAGACCTGGCCGTGGGTTATGGCGGCTCCGCCTCGCGCTATCAGGAAGAAAAGCGCGTGGTGTTCCACAAGGACCTCGGTCCGCTGGTTTCCGCCGAGGAAATGAGCCGTTGCATCCACTGCACCCGCTGCGTGCGTTTCGGCCAGGAAATCGCCGGTGTCATGGAACTGGGCATGCTGGGCCGTGGCGAGCACTCCGAAATCACCTCGTTCGTGGGCCGCTCGATCGAGTCCGAACTCTCGGGCAACATGATCGACATCTGTCCGGTGGGCGCGCTGACCTCCAAGCCCTTCCGCTACAGCGCCCGCACCTGGGAACTGGCGCGCCGCCGTTCGGTCAGCCCGCACGACAGCCTGGGCGCCAACCTGGTCGTTCAGGTCAAGGGCGACCGCGTGATGCGCGTGGTTCCGTTTGAAGACGAAGCCGTCAACGAATGCTGGATCAGCGACCGCGACCGCTTCTCGTACGAAGGCCTGAACAGCGAAGACCGCCTGTCCGCTCCGATGATCAAGGGCACCGACGGCAAGTGGCAGGAAGCCTCGTGGGCTGACGCCCTGGCTGCCGTGGCCCAGGGCCTGTCGCGGGTTCGCGACAGCTTTGGCGCCGGCCAGATCGGCGCGCTGGCGTCGGAATACGCCACCACCGAAGAATATGCATTGCTGGGCCGCCTGGTGCGCGCGCTGGGTTCGGAAAACATCGACTTCCGCCTGCGCCAGACCGACGCCGCCTTCGACGCCGCCCTGACCGGCGCGCCGTGGCTGGGTATGCCCATCGCCGAACTCGACAACCTGGACCGCGTCCTGATTGTCGGCTCGTTCCTGCGCAAGGATCACCCGTTGATGGCCCAGCGCCTGCGCCAGGCCGCCAAGCGCGGCACGCAGATCCTGATGGTCGACAGCGCCGCCGACGATCCCCTGATGCCCGTCGCCGGTCGCATCACCGTGGCGCCGTCCGAGCTGCCGCGCGCGCTTGCCGAAGTGGCTGTGGCCCTGGCGCAAGCCAAGCAAGCCGCGGTGCCGGCCGAATTCGCCTCGGTCACCCCGGGCGAGAACGCCAAGATCATCGCCGCCAGCCTGGCCAGCGGTGCCAACACTGCCGTCCTGATGGGCAATATGGCCGTGGCCAGCGCCCAAGCCTCGACCCTGGCCGCCAACGGCCGCGCCGTGGCGGATCTGGCCGGTGGCAAGTTCGGCTTCCTGACCTCCGGCGGCAACACCGTTGGCGGTTACCTGGCCGGTGCCGTACCGGGCAAGGGCGGCAAGAATGCCGCCGCCATGCTGGCCGAGCCGCTCAAGGCCTACGTCGTGTTGCATGCCGAACCGCTGCTGGATGCCGACAACGGCCAGCAAGCGATTGCCGCGCTGCGCGGTGCGCAATTCGCCGTCGCCCTGACGCCTTACCGTTCGGCCGCGGCCGAGTGGGCCGACGTCATGTTGCCGGTGGCGCCGTTCACGGAAACCTCGGGCACGTTCGTCAACGCCCAAGGTCTGGCCCAGAGCTTCAAGGGCACGGTCGCGCCGTTCGGCCAGACCCGTCCGGCCTGGAAGGTCCTGCGCGTGCTGGGCAACGTCCTGCACCTGGCGGGTTTCGACGATGAAACCTCGGAATCCGTGCGCGACGCCGCGCTGGCCGGCGGCATCGAAGGCCGCCTGTCCAACGACATCAAGGCGCCGCTGGGCCTGGGTCAGGCCTTGACCGGCCTGGAACGCGTGGCCGACGTGCCGATCTACCGCAGCGATGCCATGGTGCGCCGCTCGGAGCCGCTGCAAGCCGCGCCGGCTTCGAAGCAGCCCGCCGCGCGCATGAACGGCCGCACGCTCACCAGCCTCGGCCTGACCGCCGGCGTCAAGGTGCGCGTGACGGGCGGGCAGGGCGCCGTCGAACTCGAAACCGTGCAGGATGATGCCGTGGCCGATCGCGCCGTGCGTATTTCCGCAGCGTTTGAAAATACCGCAGCCCTGGGTGGCGCATTTGGTCAACTCAGCGTGGAGCGTGCCTGATGGAATGGCTCAATGTTCTTGAAAGCCAGGGTACGGCATTGCTGGGCCCGACGGTCTGGATGGTGCTCTGGACCCTCATCAAGATTGTGATCATCGCCGTGCCGATCATCCTGTGCGTCGCCTACCTGACGTACTGGGAACGCAAGATGATCGGCGCCATGCACGTGCGCATGGGCCCGAACCGCGTCGGTTTCAAGGGGCTGTTGCAGCCTTTCGCCGACGTCTTCAAGCTGCTGACCAAGGAAGTCGTGGTTCCCAGCCAGGCCAACAAGGTGCTGTTCATCGTGGCCCCGGTGGTCACGCTGATGCCGGCGCTGGCGGCCTGGGCCGTGGTGCCCTTCGGCCCCGATGTCGTGCTGGCCAACGTCAATGCCGGCCTGCTGTACATCATGGCCATCACCTCCGTTGGCGTGTATGGCGTGATCGTCGCCGGCTGGGCGTCGAACTCCAAGTACGCGTTCCTGGGCGCGCTGCGCGCGTCGGCCCAGATGCTGTCGTACGAATTGGCCATCGGCTTCGTGCTGGTGACGGTGTTGCTGGTGTCCGGCAGCCTGAACATGTCGGAAATCGTGCATGTGCAGAACCGCGGCTGGTTCGCCGACAAGGGCCTGACGTTCCTGTCCTGGAACTGGCTGCCGCTGTTGCCGCTGTTCGTGATCTACGTGATTTCGGCCGTGGCTGAAACCAACCGCCACCCGTTCGACGTGGTGGAAGGCGAATCCGAAATTGTGGCCGGCCACATGGTCGAATA
Organism: Achromobacter sp. ASV32; assembly: GCF_016428805.1. Classification (GTDB taxonomy): domain Bacteria; phylum Pseudomonadota; class Gammaproteobacteria; order Burkholderiales; family Burkholderiaceae_B; genus Achromobacter. Next base: position 11,651 of record NZ_JAELTJ010000057.1, on the reverse strand, counting down.
CTCGGGTATGGCTTTTGCCCTGTTCTTCCTGGGTGAATACGCCAACATGATCCTGCTGTCCTGCATGGCATCGATCATGTTCCTGGGCGGCTGGGCATCGCCGATCGATATCGCGCCGCTGACCTGGATTCCGGGTTGGATCTGGCTGGGTCTCAAGACGTTCGTCGTGGTCTCGTTGTTCGTGTGGTTCCGCGCTTCTTTCCCGCGCTACCGCTACGACCAGATCATGCGTTTGGGTTGGAAAATCTTCATCCCGCTGACCGGCATTTGGCTGGTCGTGGTGGCGATCTGGATGCAGACGCCCTGGAACATTTGGCGCTAAGCCGCCAGGCAGAGGCAGGATATGGAAGCGATCAAAGATTTCTTCGGCAGCTTGATGCTGGCCGAACTGCTCAAGGGCATGCGCCTGACGGGCAAGTATTTCTTCAAGCGCAAGGTCACCTTGCGCTATCCGCAGGAAAAGACGCCGACCTCGGCGCGTTTCCGCGGCCTGCACGCGCTGCGCCGCTACCCCAACGGGGAAGAGCGCTGCATCGCGTGCAAACTGTGTGAAGCCGTGTGCCCCGCGCTGGCCATCACCATCGAATCGGATCAACGCGATGACGGCACCCGCCGCACCACGCGTTACGACATCGACCTGACCAAGTGCATTTTCTGCGGCTTCTGTGAGGAAAGCTGCCCCGTGGACTCGATCGTGGAAACCCATATCCACGAATACCACGGTGAAAAGCGCGGCGACCTGTATTTCACCAAAGACATGCTGCTCGCCGTGGGCGACCGCTACGAAGCCGACATCGCCCGCCGCCGGGCCGAAGACGCTCCCTACCGTTGAGCCCAGGGTCCTGATCCATGACTTTTACCACTGTCCTGTTTTACATACTGGCCGCCGTGCTGGTGATCGCGGCGTTCCGCGTGATCACCGCGCGCAGCCCGGTCACCGCCGTCCTGCACCTGATCCTGGCCTTCACCAACGCCGCCATGCTCTGGATGCTGCTGGGCGCCGAGTTCCTCGCGCTGTTGCTGGTGCTGGTGTACGTGGGCGCCGTGATGGTGCTTTTCCTGTTCGTCGTCATGATGCTGGACATCCGCATGGATGCGCTGCGCCAGGGCATGAAGACCTACCTGCCGCTGGGCCTGATCATCGGCCTGGTCATGGTGGTGGAAATGGCCTTCGTGCTGGGTTCGACCTGGTACGGCTCGGGTCCGCAGGCCCCGGTTGCCGGCGACTACAACAACGCCCGCGCGCTCGGTGAAGTGATGTACACGCAGTACATCTACGCCATCGAAGTCGGCGCCGCGCTGCTGCTGGTCGGCATGGTCGCCGCCATCGCACTGACCCTGCGCCGCCGCCGCGACGTCAAGTACAACGACCCGGTTGCCGCCGTCCGCGTGCGCTCGAAGGATCGCTTCCGCATGGTGAGCATGCCCGCCCAGAGCGAGCGCGCCCAGGCCAAGAACGGCGCCTCGGCGCCTGCCGCCGCGCCCCAAGGAGAAAAACAATGACGCTGACGCTGGCCCACTATCTGATCCTGGGGGCAATCCTGTTCGCCATCGGGATCTTCGGCATCTTCCTGAACCGCCGCAACCTGATCATTCTCCTGATGTCCATCGAGCTGGTGCTCCTGGCCGTCAATATGAACTTCGTGGCGTTCTCCAGCTGGTTCGGCGATACCGCCGGCCAGGTGTTCGTGTTCTTCATCCTGACCGTGGCCGCCGCCGAAGCGGCGATCGGCCTGGCCATCCTGGTGCTGCTGTTCCGCAACCTGAACACGATCAACGTTGACGAACTCGATCGCCTGAAGGGCTGACGGGGTATTGGAAGAAAATGTCTAGCTCACCCAATCTCTACCTGCTCATCGCGCTGGCGCCGCTGGCCGGAGCAATCCTCGCGGGCCTTTTCGGCACGGGCTTCCTGGGCCGTCCCATCGGCCGCCGCGCTTCGCACGTCATCACCATCCTGGGCGTGCTCATCTCCGCTATCGGTTCGGTGGTGGTGCTGGGCGACGTGCTCAACGGCCTGCGCTTTGATGGCGCGGTCTACACCTGGAGCCTGATCGGCCAGACCAAGTTGGAAATCGGCTTCCTGATCGATCCGCTCTCGGCCATGATGATGGTCGTGGTGACCTCGGTGTCGCTGATGGTGCACATCTACACCATCGGCTACATGGCCGATGATCCCGGTTACCAGCGCTTCTTCTCGTACATCTCGCTGTTCACGTTCTCCATGCTGATGCTGGTGATGTCGAACAACATGGTGCAGCTGTTCTTTGGCTGGGAAGCGGTGGGCCTGGTGTCGTACTTGCTGATCGGCTTCTGGTACACCCGCCCGACGGCGATCTTCGCCAACATGAAGGCGTTCCTGATCAACCGCGTCGGCGACTTCGGCTTCGTGCTGGGTATCGGCCTGCTGTTCGCCTACGCCGGCACCATGCACTACGGCGAGGTCTTCGCCCAGGCCGACAAACTGGCCACCCTGACGCTGCCCGGCTCTGACTGGATGCTGCTGACCGTGGCCTGCATCTGCCTGTTCATCGGCGCCATGGGCAAGTCGGCGCAGGTGCCCCTGCACGCGTGGCTGCCTGACTCGATGGAAGGCCCGACCCCGATCTCCGCGCTGATCCACGCCGCCACCATGGTGACGGCCGGCATCTTCATGGTCGCCCGCTTCTCGCCGCTGTTCGAACTGTCGGACGTGGCGCTGTCGTTCATCATCGTGATCGGCGCCATCGGTGCGCTGTTCCTGGGCATCCTGGGCATCATCCAGAACGACATCAAGCGCGTGGTTGCGTATTCCACGCTGTCGCAGCTGGGCTACATGACCGTCGCGCTGGGCGCTTCGGCCTATTCGGTGGCGATCTTCCACCTGATGACCCACGCGTTCTTCAAGGCGCTGCTGTTCCTGGGCGCCGGGTCGGTCATCATCGGCATGCACCACGACCAGGACATCCGCAACATGGGCGGCCTGCGCAAGTACATGCCCATCACCTGGATCACCTTCCTGCTGGGCACGCTGGCCCTGGTCGGCACGCCGTTCTTCTCGGGTTTCTACTCGAAGGAACACATCATCGAAGCCGCCGGCGCCGCCCACGTCTGGGGCGCAAGCTTTGCCTACTACGCCACGCTGATCGGCGTGTTCGTGACCTCGCTGTACTCGTTCCGCGTGTACTTCCTGGTTTTCCACGGCAAGGAACGCTTCGACACCAGCGACCACGGCCATGGCCACGGTCATGATGCCCACGGCCACGACGATCATGGTCATGACGATCATGGCCACCACGGTGGCAAGCCGCATGAGTCGCCCTGGGTCGTGACCTTGCCGCTGATCCTGCTGGCGATCCCCTCGGTGCTGATCGGTGCCTGGGCGGTCGATCCCATGCTGTTCGGCAAGTTCTTCAATGGCGTGATCACGGTACTGCCGCAGCATCCCGCCATACACGAACTGCGTGAAGAATGGCACGGCTGGGTGGCCTTTGGCCTGCACGCGTTCCAGACCCTGCCGTTCTGGCTGGTCGTGGCCGGCGCGGTCATCGCCTGGTACTGCTACCTGATCAACCCGAAGGTGCCGGCCGCGATCAAGTCGAGCCTGTCGGGCGTGAACAAGGTGCTTGAAAACAAGTACTACGTCGACTGGGTCAACGAACAGATCATCGCGCGCGGCCTGCGCTGCCTGGGCCGTGGCCTGTGGCAGACCGGCGACCGCGGCATCATCGATGGCTTCCTGATCAACGGTAGCGCCCGTGTGGTGGGCTGGGTGGCTGCGATCAGCCGTCACCTGCAGTCCGGCTTCATCTATCACTACGCGTTCGCAATGATCATCGGCATCATGGCGCTGGTGACTTTCTTTGTGCTGATTCCCCAATGATGGCAAGCGAGATGGCATCCAACACTTTCCCCTGGCTCACGCTTGCGATCTTTGTCCCGATCGTATTCGGCCTGCTGGTGCTGGCGGTGGGCCGTGACGACCGTCCCGGTCTGACGCGCGGCCTGTCGCTGATCGGCTCGATCGCCGGCTTCCTCGTCACGATCCCGCTGTACACCGGATTCGACTCCAAGACGGCTGCCATGCAGTTCGTCGAGAAGACCTCCTGGATCGAAGCCTTCAACGTCAACTACCATCTGGGCATCGACGGCATCTCGCTGTGGTTCGTGCTCCTGACCGCGTTCATCACCATCATCGTGGTGCTGGCCGGCTGGGAAGTCATCACCAGCCGCGTGGCGCAGTACATGGCCGCCTTCCTGATCCTGTCGGGTCTGATGGTGGGCGTGTTCGCCGCGCTGGACGGCATGCTGTTCTACGTGTTCTTCGAAGCCACGCTGATCCCGATGTACATCATCATCGGCGTCTGGGGCGGACCGAACCGCGTCTATGCGGCCTTCAAGTTCTTCCTGTACACGCTGATGGGTTCGCTGTTGACCCTGGTGGCGTTCATCTACCTGTGGCACGCCTCGGGTGGTTCGTTCGACATCCTGACCTGGCAGCAGACCAAGCTGGGCTACACCCCGCAGATCCTGATCTTCGTGGCGCTGCTGGCCGCGTTCGCGGTCAAGGTGCCGATGTGGCCGGTGCACACGTGGTTGCCTGACGCCCACGTCGAAGCGCCCACGGGCGGCTCCATCGTGCTGGCCGCGATCATGCTCAAGCTGGGCGCCTACGGGTTCCTGCGCTTTTCGCTGCCGATCGCGCCCGACGCGTCGCACAGCCTGGCCGGCCTGATGATCACGCTGTCGCTGATTGCCGTGATCTACATCGGCCTGGTGGCGATCGTCCAGGACGACATGAAGAAACTGGTGGCCTATTCGTCGGTCGCCCACATGGGCTTCGTGACCCTGGGCTTCTTCATCTTCAACACGGCAGGCGTCGAAGGCGCCATCGTGCAGATGATCTCGCACGGTTTCGTCTCGGGCGCCATGTTCATGTGTATCGGGGTGCTCTACGACCGCATGCACTCGCGCCGCATCGCCGACTACGGCGGCGTGGTCAATGTGATGCCGCGTTTCGCCACGTTCTTCATCCTGTTCTCGATGGCCAACAGCGGCCTGCCGGCCACCAGCGGTTTCGTCGGCGAGTTCATGGTGATCATGGGCGCGGTCGAGCACAACTTCTGGATCGGCCTGCTTGCCGCAACCGCCCTGATCCTGGGTGCGTCGTATTCGCTGTGGATGGTCAAGCGGGTTGTCCTGGGCGACATCGCCAATGACCACGTGCGCGAACTGACCGATATCAACCGCCGCGAATTCGTGATTCTTGGCGTGATGGCGATCGCCGTGTTGTACATGGGGATCTATCCCAAGCCCTTCACCGACGTGATGCACGTGTCGGTCGAGGCCCTGCTGCAACACGTTGCCGTCTCGAAACTGTAAGACAAGACAATGATGCAATCCCAAATCGATTTCGCCCTGGCGACGCCGGAAATCCTTCTGCTGGTTTTCGGCCTGGCTATCCTGCTCGTCGACGCGGTCAGCAATCACCCCGAGCGCAAGCCGACGTTCCTGCTGACCCTGCTTGCACTGGGCGTGCTGACCGTGGTGTCGGCGCTGCAGTGGAAGAACGGCGTTGCGGGTTCGACCTTCCACGGCCTGTACGTCACCGACGAGCTGTCGCACCTGCTCAAGATCGCCTCGTACATCGCGGTGGCGGTCACGCTGGTCTACGGCCGGGTGTACGCCCAACTGCGCGACATGATGCGCGGCGGTGAGCTATACGTCCTGACGCTGTTCGCCTTGCTGGGCCAGATGGTCATGATCTCCTCCGGGAACCTGATCTCGATCTACCTGGGCCTGGAACTGATGTCCCTGGCGCTGTACGCGCTGATCGCCCTGCGCCGCGACAACGTCGTCGCCACCGAAGCCGCCATGAAGTACTTCGTGCTGGGCGCGCTGGCATCGGGCTTCCTGCTGTACGGCATGTCGATGGTCTACGGCGCCACGGGTCACCTGGACCTGGCCGAAGTCTCCAAGGTCATCGCCGCCGGCAAGGCCGAGAAGCTGGCCCTGGTGTTCGGTATCGTGTTCCTGGTGTCGGGCCTGGCGTTCAAGCTGGGTGCCGTGCCGTTCCACATGTGGGTGCCGGACGTCTACCAGGGTTCGCCCACGGCGGTTACGCTGATCCTGGGCGGCGCGCCCAAGCTGGCGGCCTTCGCCATCACGCTGCGCCTGCTCGTGGACGGCCTGCATGGCCTGGCCGCCGATTGGCAGCCGATGCTGATGATCCTGGCGGTGCTGTCGCTGGCCATCGGTAACCTGACCGCCATCGCGCAGACCAACTTCAAGCGCATGCTGGCCTACTCGACCATCTCGCACATGGGCTTCGTGCTGCTGGGCCTGATGTCGGGATCCGTCGCGGGCAAGCCGGAGCTGGCCTCGTCCGCTTACGGCGCGTCGCTGTTCTACATGCTGACCTACGTGCTGACCACGCTGGCCAGCTTCGGCATCGTGCTGCTGCTGTCGCGTCAGGGTTTCGAGTGCGAGCACATCGATGACCTGAAGGGCCTGAACCGCCGCAGCCCGTGGCATGCCGCCATCGTGCTGCTGCTGATGTTCTCGCTGGCCGGCATTCCGCCGCTGGTGGGCTTCTATGCCAAGCTGGCCGTGCTGCAGGCCTTGATCAGCGCCGGTCACGTCACGCTGGCCGTGGTCGCGGTGATGTTCTCGCTGATCGGCGCGTTCTACTACCTGCGCGTGGTCAAGGTCGTCTACTTCGACGAACCCGCGGCCGACGCGGCCCCGATGGCGGCCACCTGCGGCCAGCGCGGCGTGCTGTCGGTCAACGGCCTGTTGATCCTGGTGCTGGGCCTGCTGCCGGGCGGCCTGATGGCTCTGTGCGTGCAGGCCATCCGCAGCTCGCTCAGCCTGTAACCGGACCGGGGCATGAACCAGACCTTGGCGGTATGGCTCCTGATCGCGCTGGCGCTTGTCAGCGCGAACCTGCCGTTCCTGACCGAGCGCGTGTTTGCCGTGCTGCCCTGGAAGCAGGGCGGCGGGGCCGCCGTCAAACCGTTCTGGATGCGCCTGATCGAAGTGCTGGTGTTCTACCTGATCGTGGGCGCCCTGGGCTTCACGTTCGAGTCCGCGCTGGGCAACCGCTTCGCGCAGACCTGGGAGTTCTACGCCATCACGCTGAGCCTGTACCTGGTGCTGGCTTATCCGGGGTTCGTGTACCGGTATCTGTTCAAGCGGCATCCGCGGCTGCGGACCTGAGTCTGTCACCGACATAGCCGCAGAAAACACCAGACGCCCCGCCAGGGGCGTTTTTCATGGCGCTACGCGTGGCTCCGAGTCGAAGATTTCGGCATAATCTTGTCACCCTGAGGTGTCATTGGCATCCGCCTCGGGGGCCACATTTTTATCGGGTTGAATCCGCTGGAGGTAGACATGGACGTCCTTGACCGTCGTCGCTTTCTCCAATGCATGGGCTGGGCCGCCGGCTTGGCGATGGGCGGGCGCACTTGCGCAGCGACTGCCGCGGGCAGTTTTCCCGCGCATCCCCTGTCGCTGCTCGTGCCGTATCCCGCCGGCGGTTCGAGCGACGCCGCAGCTCGCATTATTGCCGATTCGCTGGAGGGCCGGCTCGGCCAGACAGTCGCGGTGGAAAATGTCGGTGGCGCCACGGGTTTGATTGGTTCTCAGAAGTTCCTGGACTCGCCCGCTGATGGCTATACCTTCTTGCAAGGGACGATCAACGAGGTGTTCCTGGTGCCGGCGCTCAATGAGGCCGCCCGCTACAAGCCCAATGACTTCAGCTTGGCCGCGCCCCTTGCGGACATCAACCTGGTGCTCCTGGTCAGAAAGGATATTCCGGTTGATACGCTGGACGAGTTCCTCGATTATGCCGGCCGCCTTGATAGGGATGTCGGACTCACCTATGCCACGTCGGGCGTGGACTCCCTCTTTCATCTGATGGGGGAGGCGCTGGCGGCTCGCTTGAATCTGCCGTTCCTGCACGTGCCTTACAAAGGGGTATCGGCGGCGTTGCAGGATCTGGTCGGAGGGCAGATCGATTTTTCCCTGCAGGCATATCAGTCCCGCTTCGAGGGTTTGCGCGAGCAGGGGCGAATCAAGATCCTGAGTAGTTTCTCTGCGGTATTGCCGCCGCCGATGCAGCATATTCCCCTGATCTCCCAGAGCCGGCTCGTCCCGGACTTCGAGTACACGATCGGTGAAGGTTACTACTTCAGGCCGCAGGTGCCGCAGGATCGCGTGGCAGTACTTCGCAAAGCGATTGGCGAAGTCTTGAATGTTCCCGGCATCCGGACGCGGCTGGAATCCGAAGGGCGCATCGTCGCGCGGTCGATCGACAGCCAGGACGCGGCGGACCAGATATTCGCGCGACAACGGCGGATGGTCGCCGAGTTGTTCAAGCGCGTGGCTCGCAAGCCTATTGATGGTTGAGGAGCATCCAAAAAAGAGACCGGAACACTCCGGTCTCTTTTCATTTCGTGATTGGCCAAGTTTTCTTCATTTCCGCCATGTACGCGCGGAGCTCGGCTTCCACTGGGGAGGGGGTCGGCATGATGTGTGGCTGAGCGGCGCGCGGCGCTTCGATTTCCCAAGGGTCTTTGATTTCCCAGTGCAGGCCCGAGGTTTTCAGCAGCTTGCTGGCCGCGAGACGCGTGCGTAGCGCTCGCCGTTCTGCTTCGGTGAGGGGGGCGTAATTATCGGAAGAAGAATTGATCATTGATGGGTTTCAAGCAAGGTTTCATGAGTGCCGTTCGAGCAACGGCGAGCGAGGAGTTTATGCTCGAGATGGCAGTGCAAGAGTAAACATATGCAAAGACGGCCTGACGGCGCGAGCTGCCATCGGCCACGCTGACAGCGGCCGAAGACCGCAAAAAACAACATGGCTGCGGTGTTCAATAGTGAACGTCCAAGAGGAATCACCCGTGGTTTCCCCGGGGCGGGGAACTGCGCCGGAACTTGAAGATTGAACAATCGTAAAGGTTCAATTTGTGATCGCGTTCTCTTTCCTACACTCCGTTCCGATGTCGGAAAAGTCCTAGGATTTCCGGCTAAGACGGAGGCTTGAATGCTGTTGTGCGTGCACGCGCTTTCGGTCGATTCAGGTACGCGCACAGCGCTCGTGCTTTTCCTCGATGCTCAAATCATGAATTACCTCAATTTCCGAGTTCTGGTCGCGGACGACCACCCCGCCATATGCCTGGGCGTGCGGCATGCCCTGTCCCAAGGCACCGCAATCGACGTGACATGCGCTTCGCGCGGCGCGGGTGGCATGCAGCAGGCACTGGATGCACGGGCCTACGATGTGCTGGTCTGTGAATACGCCATGCTCGACGGATTGCTCGATGATGTCGTTCCCTGCCTGGAAACAATCCGGCAGCGCTATCCGGGGCTGCGCATCGTCATTCTTACCTGTCTCGAGAATGCCGGCGTGGTGCACGCGCTGCTTGCGCGCGGCGTGCAGTGCATTGTCAGCAAGCTCGACGAACTCAGCCATCTGATGCCGGCCATTCTGAGCGCACGCTCCGACAGCCGCTATCTTTCACCACGCATCGAAGCGGTGGCGCAGTCGATCCTGCGATGCAGGAAAGGTCCTGCGGCGCTGACGGGGCGCGAACTGGAGGTCGTGCGGCTGTTCCTGTCCGGCATGACCGTCAACGAAATTGCGTTCCGCCTGGACCGCAGCAAAAAGACGATCAGCACGCAGAAGTCCACCGCCATGCTCAAGCTTGGCTTGCAGCGCGACATTGAACTGTTGCGCTATGGCATCGAAACGGGATTGGTGGGCGCGTAGCGTCCATAGCGCCCAAGGTCCAATGGCACGTTCCTATTTATAGGTAAGGGTAACGGTGGCCAGGCCATTGGCCGGGCCCACAGAAATACCGGCGGCGGTCTGGATATAGCGCGCGTCGAACGATACTGCGTATCCCTCTGGCCGAGTTCGTACTGTAGACATTGCACATTCCCGGTACAGGCGTGCCCTGAAGATCCTCGGCCTTACTTGTAGGTCAAGGTCACGGTCGCTCTGCCATCGGCCTTGCCACCGGTAACCGTGTTGGCGACCTGGTAATAGCGTGCCTTGAAGGGCACCAGGTAGTCGCCGTCCTTGGACATACCCAGTTCCTTGGGTTGGCCAAACGTCACAGGTCGGCCTTCGCCATCCAGCACCTGGATGCCAACGCCAGAAGCCGTTTCCGTGCCAGTGTCAATGCCCAACACGCCGGGCGCGCCAGAGGAGTCCGGCGTCGCATCCATGGTCAGAGAAACCATCTTCTCGATGCCGTCGGAAGAGGGGGAGGACTGGCAGTTCACAACCACCTGGAAGTCCTTGCTGGTCGTAACGCTGCCGATACCGCGGAACTGGCTGCGTAGTTCTCGCCCCAGGTTGACGATCAGGTTCTTGGAACTCGCAGCCACGCGGCACGATTTGGTGAGGATCCGGACATCACCGAGTTGCACGGCGATGAATTGCTTGGACGGATCACCCCCGAGTTGGACGCGCCCGATGGGTACGGGAGAGAGCGGGCCGTTGCCGACGCGATCAGCCGTCTTGATGATCTCCAGCTGGACGACCCAGTACTGGCTCCCCATGAACCCCCCGGCACCGGGCGTGGAAGGGGTGTGGGGGCCGATGACGACCGTCTTGGTGTCGGGGAACAGCTTGCTGGAAATCGCCTGCGAACCTGCGTCCAGCGACAGTCTGTAGCCAATACCGGCGACGTTGGTGGAATAGGTGCGATCCAGCCCGGCAATGGGATTGCCCCACAGTATCTTGTTTTCATAGACCATTGTTCCTCCTTGGAGCGGACACTGATACATCTCTCCCCACCCAATTTGCACGGCAGTCGACTTCAGGACCGCCCCTACGGGATTCTCTTGTCCAACCCAGATCGGGCCAACATCCACTCTCCTTACGCCCATATCCGCCAAAGGACCGTAATAAATGCAGCTGTTCGCGGGATTCGCGCCAGACTGCGCCGCGGCTGCAGCAGGCAGCGCAGCGGTGGCAAAGGCGGCGAAAGATGCCGCCGCAAGATGCCGCGAGAGACGGTTTTTCCTGAGCAGGGCTCCAGGGAGGTTGGGGCGAGTGCGCGGTTTCATGAGCAGCTCCCTTCGTAGTGGCGGATCGGCGGCGGGTTGTCTTCCGGGGGCAGCGTGTACTTGACCAGGCATTGCGCGGTCTCGCCCTGGCCCCACGTCACCTTCAGGGTGCCGGTTTCGGGCGCGCCGGTCACGTAAGCCTGGCCTTCGGGGCCTACGACGCCGACTTCCTGGCCCGCCTCGTTATCGATGCGGGATCCGAAGGGCAGCGGCCGCCCATCCGGTCGTGTCAAGGTCAGCATCAGGCGATAGCCCACCGATGTCTCGAACGACGCCAGGACCACGGCGCCACGCGTGGGCACCACGTCAAGCGCCGCATGCTTGACTTCCACCTTGTCACCCAGATCCTGCGTCAGCAGCGCGATCCGGTTGCTGCGATAGGGCGCGACGTTGGGTACCACGGCGCTGCCGTTCCAATCGGTGCGCACGCCAGATTGCGATTCCACCCCCACGCCGCCGGCTTGCGGCGCGCGTACCAGCGCGATGGTCTCGCCCAGGGGCTGGGACAGCGTGACGCCATCGGCGTGCACGAGGATGCCGCCGGCCACGCCCAGGTTGGTCTGGCCGTAGCCTCGGCCCTGGCTGCGGCCCAGGTC
>NZ_JAELTJ010000565.1 GCF_016428805.1 Achromobacter sp. ASV32 | reverse complement strand
CCGTAGGAGTGACCCATCGCGTCTGATTTATTACCGGAACAACGCGGGGGTTTCGGTGTTGTTGATCGTGGATTGGCGAAAAAGGTGGTAACAAGACTCGCTGGTGGACGGTGTGGTGATTTTGCGCCGTGCTTGTGGGAGCGGATGCTTAGATAATCCGAATTTTTTTAACCCTCCACAGTAGGGCAAAGGTGGTGTTGCGGGTCGTGCGCCCGCTTAGGGTTCGTCAAAGTGGCTACACGTGATCTGCCGCGCCAAAAATTACCCTCCCCACAAGAACCTCACGATTTCGTGACTGTGCGCAAAAGTTCACCTCCAGCCATCATCACCGGAGTAAAGTCAAGTGAGTAAATCACATCGCAACATTGGATTGCGACAACTGTTAACAACCATTTAGAATGCCTCCCCGCGCCCACTCCAAGACCTCCCGTGTCC
>NZ_JAELTJ010000564.1 GCF_016428805.1 Achromobacter sp. ASV32 | reverse complement strand
GGTAGATAATCAGCGCGCTCATGAATAGACCGACAGCGATGCCAATGGCAATCTGGATCATTGACGCCGCAACGTCGAAAACGACAGTACTAGTAGCGCTAGCCGCCTCACTGGGAGAAGGCGCCGTGCCATTAACCATTTTGGTCGAGTTGGTGAGCATGTTTGCCGTTCGGAGACCGCTCAGCAACCCGCCAGTCGAAGCCAAACCTCCCGGCACCTGTACAAAGATGGCGGGAATCAGAGTCGCAGCTGCCACTCCGTGTCGAATGCGCGAGTACAGATTAGCAAGCACACCGACTGCCAATGCACCAAGTGTATTGGCGATTTGGGGACTCGCTGTGAATTTAATGCTGCTGAAGAAGTTGACAATGTATCCCGTGAATGCAATGACAACCATGACGGGCATTTGTCGCCATTTTGCTTGGTAAAGAATAC
>NZ_JAELTJ010000563.1 GCF_016428805.1 Achromobacter sp. ASV32 | reverse complement strand
CGGCATATCTGTGATGCTGCATCCAGCATCTCTCAACTTGCTCTGCAGTTCGGTGAGTGAGCTTTGCGGAACAGTGACGGTACATCGCCACTTGTCCTGTTGCACTGCAACATATGCCTCTGAGAAGCCACACAAAATGCATTCCAGAGTATCCTTGGTGGCCGCATTGTAGGCCACAGAGAATGACTTGGAACGATCTGTCCCGTTTACCCCAAGATCCTCGGCGTCAACAACGGCACCAATCACAATGGCTAGGCGAATTGCAACAGGCCCCAACGCTTCGAGGTCTCGGGTTGATGAAGAAAAAGATACCGCTGCTGCACTTAGAAGCCCGGTGCATAAGCCAAGAGTTTGAGTGTCGTGTTGAAAAGAGGTTCTTATACGACATTGCTCAGCCTGCCCATTGTGCTCATCGAGAATTTTGCCGTACTGAGC
>NZ_JAELTJ010000562.1 GCF_016428805.1 Achromobacter sp. ASV32 | reverse complement strand
CACATGCCTCGCCTACCCTTTTCAACGCTGGTACTCCCCAAGCTCAGCTGTCTTCTTGCTTTCTGGTCGACATGAAGGACGACAGCATCGAGGGTATCTATGACACTCTCAAGTCCTGCGCCATGATTTCCAAGATGGCTGGCGGCATTGGTCTCAACGTCCACCGCATTCGCGCCACTGGCTCATATATTGCTGGCACCAACGGCACCTCCAATGGTGTCATTCCCATGCTCAGAGTTTTCAACAACACTGCCAGATATGTTGACCAGGGTGGCAACAAGCGCCCGGGTGCCTTTGCCATCTACCTGGAGCCTGTCTCTTATACACATCTGACGCTGCCGACGACGATGCGGTTGTGTGGGGGGGGGGGGGGGGGGGGTGGGTGAGAGGGGGGGGGGGGGGGGGGGGGGGGGGGGGGGGGGGGGGGGGGGGGGG
>NZ_JAELTJ010000561.1 GCF_016428805.1 Achromobacter sp. ASV32 | reverse complement strand
TGTGTATAAGAGACAGGTCAGCGTACTGAGCAGGATCCCACTTTGCGTAACCATCCCAGTTATCGTAGATGGTACCGTTGAAGTCATGCTCAGGGAACCACAGCTCCTCGGTAGACCACTGGCCCAGAGTTGAAAAGACACCGTCGTGGCAGACGAGGGCTTTGAACTTTTTGGCAAAGTCGTGGCCTTGGATCCAGTCTAGATAAAACCTATTAGCAAAACGTCTCCTCCACCAAAAACAGAAAAGCCAACTTACTGATCATGTAACCACCGTAAGAAGCTCCAAGTGCAACAGCATTCTCAGTGTCAATGTACTCAATGCCCTCCAAATGCTTGAAGCAATTCACAAGGTCGTCGTAAGGGCTTCCACCCCAGTTATCCGTAATGGCATCAACGTGGTCCTGTCCGTAGCCGGTACTTCCCGTGGGATTGGGC
>NZ_JAELTJ010000560.1 GCF_016428805.1 Achromobacter sp. ASV32 | reverse complement strand
GACCACGATTGGCACGATATTCTCATGATCTCCTACATTGTCTTCACCCTCCCCTGGACCACAGGCTGCATTGCCCTCAGCCCCCCAAACCCGACCGCTATCAAGTACCGCAAATACATCGCCGGAGCTTTCTTTGGGACCCTAGTGCCTCTTGTTTACTTTTTTATTCAGCACAAGGTCCATCGCGTCGCGGGAGGTGAGTCTGCCCTGCGTGGTCCGCTGTAGATCCTCCTCTGGAACTACTTCTTTTGCTAACACGAAACCCAGCCTACACCACCTATGCGTTCTTCGAGTGGTCCCTCATCATCCTCGACGTCGGCTTCGATGCCGTAACCGCGCTAGATTTTGAGACTTTTGAAGTCCTGGTACGGGACGTCAAGGGTTCGAGCAAGGGGTATGTTCAATGGCTACCAATATAGATGTGCTTGCATGTAC
>NZ_JAELTJ010000559.1 GCF_016428805.1 Achromobacter sp. ASV32 | reverse complement strand
CGGCCATTTCTGTGCCGCGCGAATAAGGCCTGGCAGAGGCGTCGCTTGCGAGGCGGCGATTAGCGAATGCGCTTGGTTGCTGTGAGTCGGGGGGAATGACGCTGGCACCGGCATCCGTCATGGTTTCGTCGAAATTTTCGGGCTCTGGCATCGGCTGCAGTGGCGTGGTCGACTTCGCTACGGCTCGCTGGGCTTGGAGTTTTTGTGAGCTCATGGGGCGGAAGAAGGCGTTGGATGTGAGGGAGGGAACATGGCTTCTGTTCCCAGTCGATGACGCTGCGCCAGTTGAGCTGGCTAGGCTGCCGCGCTTGGGTTGTCGCCCGGCAGGATAGTTCTTGCGTGCTGATTGCAATGACATGGCGCCCTTGGAGGAGAGGGCCGTATTTGTTGTTTCTGGCTGTGATGGCGCATCAGGGCCTTGGGGTGACTTGGTCGC
>NZ_JAELTJ010000558.1 GCF_016428805.1 Achromobacter sp. ASV32 | reverse complement strand
TGGTACTCAAGCGTCAGGACGTCAATGTATCAAATCTACCTTGTTTACCATGCACACAACGAAGCCCTTCTCTTCAATGTTGTATGAGGCGACAGTCTCCTCATCTTTCAAGATTTTACCTAGTCGACGTCAGAGGCGGGTCCACGGACGGGGTTCGGCGGTTGGTTTGGCAGGCGTACCGGAGTAAATGAGCTTCTGTTGCTTGGGATCCCATCCCTTTTCACTGGAAATCTTTTCCTTGACGGCGGAAATCTATTGAGCCGTTCAGTCAGTATGGTGTGATCGGAGCGAGTGCAAGCGGCCGAAGAGGCGAGGCGGTGGCGGCATCGGAACATACCAAGTCAGTCGGCTCAACCTCGAGGGTGAACTTTTGCTGCTTGAGGTCCTATCAAGCGAGCACAGTTAGCGTCGAGTCCCAGTATTCTCGAAGCAAAGC
>NZ_JAELTJ010000557.1 GCF_016428805.1 Achromobacter sp. ASV32 | reverse complement strand
ACTCGGCACCGTTCTTCTTCAAGAGGAATTCGACGCCCTTGGTAAGGCCATTGACACTAGTGTCCTTGGCCTTCATGAAGTTGGCCAGGTTCAGCTTGACATCGCCGACCTCAATGCCTCTGTTTTTCGTATCGTGGAGAATCTGGTGGTAGAGATGCGAGTTGTTGAGAAGGGATTTCGAGGGAATGCAGCCGACGTTCAAGCAGGTTCCGCCGAGGGTACCACGCTTCTCGATGCAAGCGACCTGTTGTCGTAAAAGGAGTCAGAATTTTTGGATTCTCGAAATTTTATGGGAATCCACATATGCATAAACTGACCTTCATTCCTTCTTGGCCGGCCTTGATGGCGGCCACATAGCCAGCAACACCTCCACCGATGATGATCAGGTCCTTCTCCTCTACGTACAGAGTTAGCAACGGGGGCTTTCGTTTTGGAC
>NZ_JAELTJ010000556.1 GCF_016428805.1 Achromobacter sp. ASV32 | reverse complement strand
ACCTTGCTCCCCAGGGAGCGCATATTATCCTGCTTCTGGCGAAGCCCTGGCGCATTTTCAATTAATTGAACTCGTACGCTAGGCCTAGAAGCAATTGCTAGAAGTTATAGGAAAATAATATGGTGTACTTTCCGGCGATTCACAACCCCTGGCCTTTACCCGGCGATGGTACTGAGTTTTGGCTTTCGCTGTTTAGAGCACAATATAAATATTTTACTCAGTGCTTAGCATCGCTACGCAACTATAAAATGACTCGTTCTAGAGATCGTCGTCTATCTGGTTTGATGACGCAAAGGTGACGACGTATGGGTCAATGCAGTGGCTGGTGCCTTTTATCACGTAATAAAACTATTTAGTTAGCGGCACTCGAATTCTTGACATGGTCATCCCATAATAAAACTGAACGACTAATAATATGACTGCTCTATCCTTTGTC
>NZ_JAELTJ010000056.1 GCF_016428805.1 Achromobacter sp. ASV32 | reverse complement strand
CCCCCCCCCCCCCCCCCCCCCCCCCCCCCCCCCCCCCCCCCCCCCCCCCCCCCCCCCCCCCCCCCCCCCCCCCCCCCCCCCCCCCCCCCCCCCCCCCCCCCCCTTTCCAAGCACAAGACGGCATACGAGATCGGTTATTAGGTCTCGTGGGCTCGGAGATGTGTATAAGAGACAGGTCAACGGCAAGGCGAGGCGTCGTCATGGCGGCGCCCGGCCAAAGGCATTGTTGACCTGCCTTTACATTGTTCGATATTTCCAATAAAGTCGAACAATGGATATGAAAACTGCCGTGCAAGCCTTGGCCGCGATTGCCCACGAATCGCGCCTGACCGTCTATCGCCTGCTGGTCCAGGCGGGCCCCGCGGGCTTACCCGCCGGCAACCTGGCGGAAAAAACCGGCATTCCGCCGTCGTCGCTCTCGTTCCACCTGAAAGAACTGGTGCACGCCGGCCTGCTGACCTCGCGCCAGGACGGGCGCTTCGTCATCTATGCCGCGCAGTACGGCACCATGGCCGACCTGCTGGGATATCTGACCGAAAACTGCTGCGGCGGGCAGTCCTGCGCACCGGCGCCCAAGCCGTAGTGGCCATGGCAGTTGCGATCGCCATCTTTGTCTTCACCCTGGTTCTGGTCATCTGGCAGCCGCGCGGGCTGGGCATCGGCTGGTCGGCCAGCCTGGGCGCCGGGCTGGCGTTGGCCGCTGGCGTGGTGCACCTGGCCGATATCCCGGTGGTGTGGCAGATCGTCTGGAATGCCACGGCAACCTTCGTCGCCGTCATCCTGATCAGCCTGCTGCTGGACGAGGCCGGCTTTTTCGAATGGACCGCGCTGCACGTGGCGCGCTGGGGCCGGGGCAGGGGACGCGCCCTGTTCGCGCTGATCGTGCTGCTGGGCGCGGCGGTTGCGGCGTTGTTCGCCAATGACGGCGCCGCGCTGATCCTGACGCCTATCGTAATGGCCATGCTGGTGGCGCTGGGCTTCAGCGCCGCGGCGACCCTGGCGTTCGTGATGGCCGCCGGCTTCATTGCCGATACGGCCAGCCTGCCGTTGATCGTGTCGAATCTGGTCAACATCGTATCGGCCGACTTTTTCGGCATCGGCTTCAACCGTTACGCCGCGGTCATGGTGCCGGTGAATCTGGCGGCGATCGCGGCCACGCTCGCCGTGCTATTGCTGTATTTCGGCCGTGACGTGCCCGCGCGCTACGACGCCACGCCGTTGCAGGCGCCGCGCGCCGCCATTCGCGACCCGGCCACGTTCCGTGCCGGCTGGGTCGTGCTGGCGCTGCTGCTGGCGGGCTTTTTCGGACTGGAGCCGCTGGGCGTGCCGGTCAGTGCAGTGGCCGCCGCGGGCGCGGCCATTCTGTTGACGGTCGCCGGCCGCGGCCAGGTCATCAGCACCCGCAAGGTGTTGCGCGAGGCGCCGTGGCAGATCGTGGTGTTTTCGCTGGGCATGTACCTGGTCGTCTATGGCCTGCGCAACGCCGGGCTGACGCAGCACCTGGCCGACCTGCTGACCGCCTTGGCCCGGCAAGGACTCTGGCCGGCCACGTTCGGCACCGGGCTGCTGGCCGCTTTGCTGTCATCGATCATGAACAACATGCCCACGGTGCTGGTCGGCGCGCTGTCGATCGACGCCAGCCAGGCCAGCGGGGTGGTCAAAGAGGCCATGGTCTACGCCAACGTCATCGGCAGCGACCTGGGCCCGAAGATCACGCCGATCGGCAGCCTGGCCACCTTGTTGTGGCTGCATGTGCTGCAACGCAAGGGCGTGACGATCCCGTGGGGGTATTACTTCAAAGTGGGGATCGTGCTGACCTTGCCGGTGCTGGCGGTGGCGTTGACGGCGCTGGCGCTCAGGTTGCAGTGAGCCGGCACGCCGACGCGTCCCGGCTGCCGCGCGGACGGCGCCGTTCGCGATTCGGCTGACGCTAATGCCCAGGGCCTGTTCACACCAGAAGGCGCCTTCCGGTGTGAACAGGCCCTAGGCGTCGGCAGCGTCGTCATCCAGCAGCCGCGCCCCGCGCGCCGAGAGCGCGGCACCGGCTCGGTGGTAGCCCACCACGCTGACGACGCTGGCATGGCCGGTCATCGCCATGATTTCACCCAGGGCCAGGCCCTGGCGGCCGGCTTCGGTCACGAAGCCCGACCGCAGGCTGTGCGCGGCGTAGTCGCCGTCCAGCCCGGCCCGGGCCGCGCGGTCCTTGACCATGCGGCGCACGGCCTCCGCGCCCAGGGCGCCGCCCACCACGCCGCCCCGGCGCACACGCCGAAAGAGCGCGCCTTCAGTAATGGCGGCCGCCTGCAACCAGGCATCGAGCGCCGCCGCGGCGCGGCCGACGATGGGCTTGTACATATCGGCGCGATCAGCGCCTTCCTGGTTGGTCTTGGAATGCGCCAAGACGTATAGGAAGCCTTCGGGCGTGCGGCGCGTGTTCTCCATGGTTGCCCGCACGACCTCCGAGCGGCGCCGCCCGCCGCTGGCCCAGGCGAACAGCAACAAGGCGCGGTCGCGCTTGCCGATCAACGAGTCGTCGCACGTGGCCAGGATCTGTTCCAGCGGTTCGCGGGTCAGGGCGTCCTTGCGGCCAGGGCGCACCCCGCGCCGGGCGTAGGCACTGCGGGTGCGCGACATCAGCAACTGCACCGCGCGGCTATGGCAGGGATTGGGCAGGCCCTGGGTTTCATGGGCTTCGGACAGCACGGCCAGGCGGTGTTGCACCGTGGCCAGCTTGAACGGCCCCGGGGCGCGCTTGACGCCGGCCGCGACCAGGGCCTGGTCGACGTCGGCCGGCAGGTCATGGGCCGTGCCTGTGGCGGTGGCGTGTTCGAGATGGTCGGCGATGAATTGCAGGATCACCTTGACCGGCACCGGCAGCTGCAAGGCATGGCCATAGCGCAGATCGTGCCAGGCGCCCCAATACCGGATGGCGCTGCGATACGAGGCCAGCGTGTTGTCCGAACTGCCTTCGCGCAACAGCGACTGCACGGAGGCCGCGCTGTCGCCCAGGCCGCGCAGCGCATCGGCCACCGGATCGGTCATCGAATCGGCCACCGAATCGGCCACCGAATCGACGGCCGGGGCCGCGGCAGGACCCGCGAGGGCGGCCGCGCGCCGTGGCGGGCGCTGCAATGCCCCGGACGCTTGTTCCGGGTGGGAATCGGGACGATGTTGCCTGTTATTGTATTTATTCATATGTATGCTGTAGTATGTAGTACATAAACAACAAATAAGCGCGGATAAGATTTAATTATCCGTGCTTATTCTACCGAACCCAAGCGGGCGCCGCCGACAGGGCGCCCAACAGGATGCAAGGAACACCATGGCCACCGGAATCCAGCAATCCGACGTCTGGGCAGCCGCCGATGCGCTGCTCAAGGCAGGCGAACAGCCCACGATCGAGCGCATCCGCCTGCACCTGGGGCGCGGCTCGCCCAATACCGTCGGCCCCCACCTGAAAGCCTGGTTCCGGGGCCTGAGCGAACGCCTGGACGCGCCCGGGCAGGGCAGTGGCCTGCCCGAGCCGGTGGCCCGGTTGGCCAGCCAGTTGTGGGACAACGCCCTGGAGGCGGCACGCGCCGAATGGGCCGCTGGCGTCGCGGTCGAACGCGAGGCACTGGCGCAGGCTCAGGACGCGCTACGGGCCGAACAGCAAGCCTTTGCCCACGAAAAAGCCCGTGTCGACAAGCGCGAGGCGGACCTTGAAGACGGCATCCGCGCCGCCCGTGCCCAGGCCGCCGGCGCCGAGGACCGGGCCCGCGCCCTGGACGCCCAACTGCGCGAAAGCCTGCGCCTTGCCGATACGTTGCGCGGCAAGCTCGAGCAAGCCCAGCTGAACGAACGCGAGACCCAGCAGGCGCTGCGCGTGGCCGCCGCCGAGCATCAGGCGGCGCTGGCCGCCACGCAGGAACGCCATGCCGCCCACGAACGCCGCTGGTTGGGCGACCTGGATGCGCAGCGCCAACTGGTGAAGAAGGCGCAGGAAAGCCTGGAGCAACTGCGCAAGACCGCCGCGCGCGATGCCGCGGCCCAGGCCGAGCGCCTTGCCGCGCTGCAAGCCGACCGCGAACAGCTGGCGCGCGCCGCCGCCGATGCGCAGGCAAGCATCCAGCAGCAGGCCGCCGAATTGCAGGCCGTTCGCCAGGGACACGCCGCCGCCCAGGCCAGTCTGCAGCAACGCGCCGACGACCTGGCCGCGCGAATCCTGGCGCAGCAGGCGCAGTTGCAGACCAAGGACCGCCAGATCGAGCTGCTGATGCAGGCGCTGGGCCGCTACCAACAGGAAAGCGAGGACCGGGCCACGCCGGGGCAGGGCAACGACCCGCGCGCTGAGGCACCGGCCGGGCAGGCCCCGGCAGCAGAGGACGGCGGCAGTAGCCGCAAGCGGCCAGCGCCGGCCGGCAAGCGATAACGCCACCGTCTTTTCTCGGTACCATCAGGTCTGACCCATGGAGGCGCGCGATTGAAGATCAAAGGTTATCTTTTCGGCATCATCGTTTCCTTTGCGCTGGCGGCATTCCTGGCCTTTTTGGGCGTGGTGTTCGTCACCGCCGACAACCTGGGCTGGGGCGCCGTGGCGCTGCTGAGCTACGCGGTGATGATCGGCGGGCCGCTGGCCGGTGTGCTGCTGCTGACCTGGATCGCCTATCTGGTGCGAGACCGGGGCAAGGTGCCGGGCCACATCCATGCCTTGATGTTCCTGCCAACGCTGGCGGCGGTGTTGATCGTGCCGGTCGATGATGCCGTCCGCCAAAGCCGCTCAGACAGCTTTCGCAAGGCCAATCCCGCGATCGCCGAAACGCACGTCAATTTGAGCGGCCGGGCCATCGGGCTGGACTTTCGCGAAGCGTCCTCGTCGTCGGGCGGCGGCGCGCAATCCCTGGAACCCGCGTCGGCCACCCACCGCGGGGGTTCCAGCGGGTTTTCCAGTTTTACGCGCTATCCCGGCCCGGGCGCCGCGACCCGCGACGCGTTTCCCTACGCGGGCAGCCGGCTCAAGGAAAGCGCCACACGCTACACCTATTTCAATGTCGATGGCACGCCCACTGGCACGTCGCTGCCGCTGCTGCACCTGCCATACCCCGACATTGCCACGCTGGTA
The DNA here is from genome assembly GCF_016428805.1 of Achromobacter sp. ASV32. GTDB lineage: Bacteria > Pseudomonadota > Gammaproteobacteria > Burkholderiales > Burkholderiaceae_B > Achromobacter. The sequence goes on along the minus strand of NZ_JAELTJ010000056.1, from coordinate 30,165 downwards.
TCGGCGTACGCCTATGGCGAGGCCGCGTTGGTGGTGCACCAGTATTTCCATTACCCCGACCACGTCGAGGTGGCGCCGGGCCTGGCGCGCTTTTCCGGCATGACCGAAGACACAATGGGCTCGGCCCGCATTCCGGGGTTGGCGATCTTCAGCGTGGAAAACTACACCCCCCAGACCCTCGTCCGGCTGGAGCTCAACGGCCAGACGCAGGACCTGGGCGGCCTGGCCCGCAGCCTGGCCGGCGGCCCCTGCGATCCGCCGCGCGGCGGCACCCCCGCGGTGCTGGACCTGGACCTGGACCAGCCGGTCAAGGTGCGATGGCAGACGCTGGAAGATGCGCCGCGCTGGCATGAGGCGCAGGCGCTTGTGCCGGCCTTTGGCCCGGCCAGCAAGGCGGATCCGGACAAGTCCTTGTTGCGCGTGCGCCTGTACTTCCTGCCGGACGGCACGATCGCGGCTGAACGCTACCGGGAAATCCGCACGCGCGGCGAGCTCGCGATTCGCACCACGGGCGTGCCGGCACCGGCGAAGGCGTACTCCGTCTGCGGCGGGGCCTACGGCAACTACAACCCGCAAACGGTGAAATTGCTGCCTAATTGAAGGGCGCCGTCATGCGTCATGGGACGGCGCCTTGGCCCGCGCGCTTCCTAAAGGACAGGCGTCGCGGCCAGATAGGCCAGCACCTCGTCGCGGCTGTCCGGCAAGCCGACCGTCATCCGGGCCAGGTTCGCATTGCCGTCACGTGGATCCCACAGGCCTTGATTGGCGGTCAGTGCGCGCAGCACAGCGTGTTGATCGCCGGTGAGATGCGCCGGCAGGGGCGGGCGCTTGCCCGGCGTGAAGGCGGCCGCCTCGCCTGGAAAGGCCACCACAAGAAGCCGGCCCCATTCGAGGGTGGCCTGCAGGCCGCCTTTGGTCTCGGCGATCAGCGCCAACGCGGCGGGAAGCAACTGCGCGATCGACACGTTGCGGTCGATCAACTCCCCCAGCAACGCGAAGCGCGCGTGCATGGGAAAGTAGGGCGGCCGGCGCGCGAACCAGGCATTGACCTTGGCAGGCTGGGTCAGCGCCACAATCAGGATATCCGTCGCGCGATCGCCGGCGGTCAACAGCGCGGCGCAGGCGCGGACCGCCTCGTCGGGGTCGTCGAGCCACGCCGACACGTCCTGGTCCAGCTTGCCCAACGCCAAGACCAGGCCGGCGCGCTCGTCTCGATCCGGGCTGATGTCCAGCCGCTCGCGCAGGATCCGGGCGATGGCCTGGCCACTGGCGCTGCTGGCGGCGATAGCGCCCCATTGCGCGGCCGCGTTGATCGCTTCTTCGCGCACGCCGAACGCGTCGTCCGACAGAAATGGGGCGATCGCATCGAGCACGGCGGGCGCCATGCCGCGCAGCGCAAGCACGGCCTGGCACATCAACGTGGAGATCAAGTCAGACCCCCAGCCCAGTTCGTCTTCTCCGTCTTCGTCGTCGCGCAAGTGCAGAATCAGCTCGTCCAATTCGGCCTCGCTGGGGGCAGGCGACGGGTCGGGCGCAGGTACCTCGTTCAGGCTGGCGCCGACGTTGCCCAGGAAGGCGATTACCGGCGCGACCGCAGGCGTGTCCTTGTGCACGGGCTGGCGCAGCGCCGGATCACGCAGCAGGGCGGTCACGACCTGCACGGCCGCGGGGGTGACGGAATAGATCGTGCCCTGGTGCAATACCGCGCTATCCAGGTGCTCCAGCGCTGCCTTGCGCCGCGCGGCGCGCGCGCTGACCAGGTTTCGCAAGTGCTCTGGCGTATCGTCCGCCACGCCGTAGGCATGAAACAGACGGCCCCAATGGGTGGCGCGCAATACTTCGTCCCAGCCGGACAAATCCGTTCTCCTTGGCCGGCAGACACGCGTGCTGCCGTTCTGCGCCGAATCATAGCTTGCCCGGCGCCGGCCACGTGCGGCGACGGGCGCGTGCGCGCAGGGCAGGCGGCGCCGGCATTCGCCGACTGTTACAGCTGAGCAAGGATGAATACGTGAAAATCGCTGACGGTTCCAGGACATTCGGCCTGCATGCCAGGCCTGCCATTTCAAGCGTCAGAGAGGACGGCTATGTATGACATTCGGGCGGCTTGTCGGGCCGCACTGGTAGCGGCGGCCTGGCTCAGCGCCCCAGGCTGGGCAGGATCGGCCAGCGCCGCGGCCCCCAGCGGGTTGATGAGCGGCGCGGAACTGGTCCGGGCGCTGGAAGGCAAGCCCGCGGATGGCGCTCCCGTCAGCGAGACGGGCAGGATGCAGGCGAGCGCTCGTGGTCAGGCCTATATCGCCGGGGTGGCCGATGCCACGAGCGGGACGCGTTGGTGCGGGGCGGGACAGGTGCTTGCCCATGAACTGACAGACCGCGTTTACACGCATCTGCAACGCACCGCGCCGGAAAGGCTTCAGGGCACGGCATCGACGCTGGTCATTGAAGGACTGGCCGCCAGTTTTCCTTGTCGGATCAAGTAGCGCCATGCCAATTCACTTTCCCCAGCGGCCCTGCCGCAGCCGGGGGGCCGCTGGACTGGAAGTCATATGAATAGCGCGCCGCTGTCCGGACCTTTTCCGCTGGCTTATGCCCACTGGTATGCCGCGAGTCTTTTCCTGGAGGCCGGTTATCCGGCCAGCCAGGTCCTGGCGTGTCTCGGTATCGATGCCACGCGCTGGCGCCAATGCAACGAACGCTATCGCAACCTTCATTTCGCCAATACCGGCTGGGTGGCGGACGCGTTCCGGCGGGAGGGGCTTGCCGAGCCAGAGCGGGATCGCGCGCTTTTCGAGCACCTGACCGAGGATGACGGCATCAGCTCGCCTGTCGCGGAACCCTTCAGCATGCGGGGGCAGCTCGCAACCCTGAGGCGGACTGTCCAGGCCAATCCGCGCATCGGGCCATTCGCCTCGGTCGATTGGGTAGCGCACTATCTCGGCGAACGGCGCTTTCCGACCATCCGTTATGTCCACAATGGCCGACATGTCCATGTCGATGGCGTGCCGATCCGCGATCGTAACGGCCGGCCCCTTGCCGGGGTCGATCCGTTCAGCTTTCGCCCGCTCGGCGACCGCTGGTTTCGCGACGATACCCGTGTCTACGGTCAAGGCGAGACCCCCACCCGGCTATTCTGGTTCGTTGCGCGCGGCGCGGATCCGGACACCTTCACCGTGCTGAACGAACGCTATGGCGCCGACAAGGCGGCCGGCTACTACATTACCAACCTGCGCCTGCCCACGGAAGAGCAGGGCACGTTCTGCATCGTCGGCTATTACTACGGACGCGGCCAGAAGCCGGGCTTGCACGTGCAGGAGAGCCACTACGCCAAGGACAGCCGCAAGGTTTATGCCTACGGCGTCCCGATAGAAGGCGCGGACGCCCCGAGTTTTCACGCCATTGGCGACGAAGGCAAATATTTCGCCGACAGCAAGCGGATTTACTGGGAAAACAAGCCGATTCCCGGCGCTGACCGGGCGAGTTTCACCTGTGCATCGCAGGTTGGACAATATCGCGCCTATGACAACGAGCGGCCTTACTACGCGGGGCAGCCGCAATCCGTGTCGGCGGAGTTCGAACACTGGACCGAATTTTTCGAAGCCCGGCCCGAGATCACTGACAGTTGGTGGCTGCGCGAAAAGACCCGGCGAGCGGCTGCGCCGTCCACGAATGGCCAGCCCGTTCCTATCGGTGGCCCGTATTATCGCGAGGCGGGCAGGGTAGTGGTCAGGCCACGGTTTCCGCAGGAAACGGAGTGGGTCTCGCTTGATCATGTCGACCACGACACCTTCCGTCATATCGCCGATGTCTTCGCGCAGGACCGACACGGCCTGCACTACTTCTTGCCTGGCCTTGAGCGCTACGGCAATGCGCCCGTGAAGGGCGCCGATCCTGCAAGCTTCGAGCACATCGACGGCCCCTGGTTCAAAGACAAGCGGCAGGCCTACTACCTGGACAGCCAGAGCCAGATGCCTGAGCTTGCGGTCGTCAAGGCCGATATCGCGAGTTTCGAGGTACTGGGCGGCGGCTATGCCCGCGATGCAAAAGGACTCATCGTCGAAGGCGTGCGCAAACGCGGTATCGACGCCCCTGCGGCAGTGATCGCGCTGGGGCATTCATTTGCCCGGATGGGCGACACGCTGCTCTATCGCGGCAAGCCCGTCACCCGCGCCGGCAAGGTGGACCCTGCCACGGCTTGTGGCGTCCATGCGCAGTTGCTGATCGACGCAAATGGCCATATGTTGTTCGGCGCAAGCTATCGCACGCCGATTTCGGACCTGGACCCTGCCACCTTCAAGTTCCTCAATCACGTGTTCGCCGTGGATGCGCGCCAGGTGTATGCCATGACCGATAGCGGGCTGCGATCATTCCCGCAAATCGATCGTGGCCAGGTGCATGCTGACGGCCATTATGCGGTGCGGGCCGGCAACACGCGGTTCCATCTTTCCGGCGGCGCCCTGAGGCCATCTCCGATCGGCGAGGGCGGCGAGTAAATGGTGCACAATGTGGGCCAATTCTCCCGCACGCATGCCGACGGACGGCGTGCCGGGCAGTCAACGCGGTATGGAGGGTGCCCATTCATGTTCAGCCATGTCACGGTCGGCGTCAGCGACCTGGGCCGCGCGTCGGACTTCTACGATGCGATTCTTGAGCCGCTGGGCCTGCGCCAGCGGCCCGTCACGCCCGACGGCGGGCCAGCCGCGCGGTGCTGGATTCTTCCCGGCGCGACGTTGCCGCGCTTTTATGCCTATTCGCCGTTCAATCGGCAGCCGCCCAGCGCCGGCAACGGCAGCATGCTGGCGTTTCTGGCCCCGAACGAGGAGGCCGTCCGCATCGCCCACGCCGCGGGCCTGGCCGTGGGCGGCACGGACGAGGGCGCGCCGGGGCCTCGGCCGCACTACGGCCAGGGCTACTACGGCGCCTATCTGCGCGATCCCGATGGCAACAAGATCCATATTGCCTATCGGGGGGATATCCTCGAAGGCAAATGAAGCACTTCAATGGCCATCGCCTGACGTGGCGGATGCGTAATGCTCTGCACACTGGGGCGCCGTCCCGCAGCGAATAACCGTCCGGACGATTAAGTTCGCGAGGCTTGAGCGGTGAAGCGCCAAGCTGCTGAGTATCCGGCAGCATGGGCGCTCCGGTAGATATGGCTGGAACGAGAGGATGAGTGCCTGCTCTCCGCCCATTTCTTACTTTACATAATATACATTATGCGTATTTCATGGCCGGCGGCGGCAGAACGCTATTCCCAGCCCTTGGCCCGTCAAGGCCTTCACTCGCCGACCCCGATGTCCGACGCCGGATTGGCACCGGCATCTACCCCAATAACTCCGCCGTCAACCGCGCAATGATCGAATTCGACAGTATCACCGGCAGCCCCGACGCCGCGGCCGCCGCCGTCCGGTGGCGTTCAACGAAGCCCATGCAGTCCAGCACCAGCACCTGGGCGCCTTGCTGGCGCAGGTCCAGCGCCGCCTGCGCCACCGGCGCGGTGTCGTCCGTATAAGGCGACGCCGCCGCGCACAGCGGCGGATGCGTCAGCGCGCGCCACTTGTGCGCCTCGGACGCCATCTGCGACGCCAGCGGCACGATCACCCCGACCTGGCGCCCGCCGGCCAAGGCGGCCACGGTTGGCGACACGATCCGGTCCGGCTCGATCAGCCAGGCCTTTTCGCTGTGCAGATCCTCAAAGGCGCCAGTGCACAGAATCAGGACCACGTCGCAGCCCTGCGCCTCCAGCGCCGCGACTTTCTGCTTCAGCAACGCCAGCATCCGGGCCTTGTCCACCACGACCGATGAGCCATCCAGCAGCCGCGTGATCAGCGTGGGCTGGCCGGGTTGCTCCGGATAGCGCTGCGCGATGTCTTCCCGCGTCAGGCCGTCCAGCAGCCCGGCATGCACGCACGGGATGCCGGGCGGCAGATGGCGCTGGAGAATCGGCGTGATGTCCGGCCTGGGCGCCTGGCCGATGGTGAGGGTTCCCAGCTTGGCCGTGGTGGGCATGATGGCGTTTCCTTGGAGGTTCAGGCGCGCGCGCCGCCCTGCAAATGGGCCAGCGAGCCGTAGAGTTTCTGCAGCAGCGCATATTCGTCGCGGTCAAAGAACTGGCATTGGCCCTGGGTGAATTCCTTGGCGACTTCCACGGCGAACTTGGCCGCGGCGGCGATGTCGACCTCGTGGCTGGCGCCGGTGCCGCAGCCCGGCACCACGCTTTCGGTGGTGATGGCCACGCCGACCACCGGGGCCGCCGTGGCCACGGACGGCTGCAGGATGCTGTTCAGGTGGTACACGCCGTTGTCGTACGGCGTGATGTCCTGGATGGAAATGGGAAAGGTCACCGCGGCGCGGCCGGTGGTCGATTCCATGATGCGCAGCAGGTCTTCGGACACCCGCAGGATGTAGCCCTGCTTGACCGTGGGCGAAATCGCAAAGCCCTTGTGGTTGATGATGCGGTTGCCCTTGGTGGTGTCGATGGACAGCACGGCGTCCATCTCGGCGCTCAGTTCCTGCTCGTTCATGGCCACCATGTCCACCGGCGAATCCATGAAATCCACCGGTTTGTGCGGGCGCGTGGGCGCATCGGGACAGATGTGCGTGCCGATGATGACGTCGCCGGGCAGCGCGTCGCCCTGGGCCTGCATGTGGGCCAGCTTCAGGGCCGCGGCCACGGCGGCGACGGCGCCGTCGCCATCCGAGACCAGGCCGATCCGGCTGGGCCGCGCGCCGATGCCGCCCAGGCGGCCGACGATGCCCAGCGTGGGGGCCGAGCCCCCTGCCCGCTTGCCCTGGGTGCCGGCTATGACGATGCGCACGAAGTCGGTCGAGCCATTGGCGCCGGTGATCTTGGTGACGGTGACACTGGCGTGCGGATAGTTCTCCAGCAGCTTGACGACGGTTTGGCCCGAGGCATGCGCGCTGTCCAGCGCTTCAAAGGCCTGCAATGTCTGGGTGAGACTCAAGATGGGTTCCTTTCTGGGTGAGACAACAAGAAGGACGAATCACTTCTTGCCAAAATGCGCGGTGATCGTGGCGCTGAAGAAGCTGAAGATGGCGTCGCCGGCGATGATGCCCCCGGCGAACACCTCCATATGGTTGCGGTGCTTTTCGCCGCCGACCTTCTCGATCAGGAGGCGCAGGACGATGCCCGCCGCCACGGCCCAGCCGGCCAGCGGATTGGCGATCAGCAGGCCGGTGGCCAGCAGTACGCCCAGCTGGCGCTTGGGGCCGCCGATCAACTGGATGATGGCGCCGGGAATGGCCCAGACCAGCAGCATCTGCGCGATGCCGGGGGTGGCGCCGGCGTTGATGGTGGCGACGTAGACCTTGGCCACGGGCGGCAACTGGCCGCTGGCAAACAGCGCGCCGTAGCTGAAATACACCACCGGAATGGCGATCAGGAAGGCCAGCATGGCGGCGATCAGCTGCTGCTTGCGCCCTTCCAGTTCGAGCGCCATGTCGGCGCCGTTGCCGCGCAGCATGAACCCGGCTTTCAGGTCGTAGCCCATGTCGGCAAAGGCCGGGCCGGTCGCCACCGAGAAGCCGCACAGAATGGCCAGCGCGTGGGGCGGAAAGCCGATCAACAGGCCCAGCAGCAAGGTGATCAGGGCCACCGCAAAGGCCGGGAACCAGCCGGAATGCATGGCCGCGATGCCGACGATGAGCTCGTGCACCAGCGCGGCGAACGCGGCGTACAGGATGAAACCCAGCAGCATCGGCACCGACATGTCGGCGTACAGCCCGGCCAACAGCGAAATGCCGGCGGACAGCAGGATGTACCCGGCTCCGCCCAGGCGCAGGCTGCTGCCGACGCTGGGGCCGACAGGGCCGCTGGCCTTGGGGCCGGCCTTGCTGCGCATGACCATCGCCACCTGGACCAGGGCGACCAGGCCGGCGCCGATCATCATGCCGTGGGGAATGTATTGTTTGCTGATGTCGGTGCCGAACAGCGGCTCGGAATAGCCGCGCAGCAACAGGCCGATGCCGAACATGGCCAGCGCCCAGATGTTGCCGATGAAGGCCACGCCGAACGCCGACATCGGAATCTTGAACCACGAGCCGACGGACCCCACCAGGATGCCCAGGCCCAGCAGCTTGGCCTGCGTGCCGCCCTGGTCGCCGGCCTTGATGGCCTCGGCCGCCGCCACGCCGGGCGGCCAGGCGCCCGTGGCCGGGAACACCGTGCTGCCGAACAGGCGATATAGCATGTAGGCGTCCAGCAGCATGGCCAGGCCCACGCCCAGAAACATGGGCAGCACCATGTCGGGACGGCCCAGCAGATAGGGAATGGCCAGCGGCAGCAGCAGGCTGTTGGCGGCGCCGAAGGTGGCCGAGGAAATGGCCGTCTGGGCCAGGTTCTGCGTGTGGACCGACCGGTACGAGCGCAGCAGCTGGATGGGCACGCGCGACAGGATCATCGCCACCAGGGCGCCGATGATGGAGGTATTGGGGGTGACGCCCAGCGTGACGATCAGCTGGATGCCGATGACGGCGCCGAATACGCTCAGGGCGGCCAGCAGAATCAGGTTCGACAGCGTCAGTGACCGGGGATGCGACGGGGGGCCCTCGTTGACCGATGCGCGGTTTGGCTCAACGGCCTGTTGGGGGGTGGACTTGATCATCGTGCTCACACTTGAGGGACAGGAACGGGAGACCCCCAGGCCGGATCGCAAACCATCCGTCCGAGGTTGGCGGCTTGCGCCAGCAGGTCGGCCGCCAGCGCCTGGACGCTTGCGGCATCGGCTTGCGCAGCCGGAAAGGAAAGACACATGGCGAACCGTTCCATCGACACGGGGTCGCTCACGGCGCAACTGATGGAGGCCACGCCCGGCACCGCTTCGTTGATGGCGACGGCATAGCCGGACTTGCGCACCTCCTGCAGCAGCGCCTGGACCTCCTGCACCGTCCGGGGCGCGTTGTCGGAGATGAAAGGCAGTTGCTTGCCCAGGCGCTTGGCCACGTCGGCATCACTGTCGCGCGCCAGCAGCACCCGCCCGGTGGACGTGGCCCAACTGGGCGAACGGTGGCCGGGATAGGTCGTGACGCGCAAGGGCTGGGTGCCCTGCTGCACGTGCAGCACCATGATGTCCCTGCCCTCCAGCACGGAGATGTAGCCGGTGTGGCCGCTTTGAGCGGTCAGGCGCTTGAGCGCGTCCTGCATCTGCGCCGACAGCGTGGTGGTCTCGCGCACCAGCCGGGACAGCTCCAGGATGAGAACCCCCGGCCCATAGGCGCGGGTGCTGTCCTCGCGTTCGAGCAGACCCAGATCCTTCATCTGCGCCAACAGGCGCGACGCCGAGCTTTTCGGCATGTCCAACTGCTCGACCAGATCGGTCACCGTGACCTTGCGATGCAGCGAGTTGATCAGGCGAAAGATGATGGCGGCGTTTTCGAGTGAGGCCATGAAGTTCCAAAAAATGAGACTTAGTTCCAATTAATGGGTAAATTCTACGCCTCCGGATATCGCCAGATACCGGGATTAACCCTAGGTGCGGGAAGCAAGACCGGGCCATCGCCGGGCGGCGATGCGCGCCTCAGAAGCTGACGGCCAGCCCGACGGAGAAGCCGGATACGCCGGTGCCGAAGACATAGCGGCCCACCAGCCGGGTGCGGGTGATGATGACGTTGTAGGCGCTGGAATCCAGTTCCAGCCCGGCGCCCAGCGAGGTCAGGCGGTCGAATCCCAGGACGCCGCGCTGGTCGCCCAGGAACTCGGAATGCGTCAGTTCCAGCACATAGCGCAGGGGCCGCTGCAGCAGCGTCACGCCTGTGGGCGCCCGGTAGCGCGCCCACAGGTTGGCCGATTGTGCGGTCGCGTTGCCCTGCACCGCGGCCGAGCTGGCGAAGCTTCTGAGCCGGATGTCGGAATACCGCAATTCGACGTCGACTTCGTAGCCCGGCCGGTAGTGTTCGTAGTCCAGCATCAGCGAGCCGCCCAGGCCGTAGGCATTGAGCGAGCCGCGGTCCAGGAAGTTGACGTCCTGCCCGGTTTTCTGGCCCACGAACCAGCTGGCGGCGCGCAGGTCGCTGGTGACGTTGCCCAGCGCGAAATTGAAGATGGGGCGCAGCTTCAGTTCGTCGGCCAGCTTGAAATCCCAGCCGATGCCGCCCGTTGCCGACACGCTGTTCCACTTGGCCGGGATCTTGCGGGTCTCGGCGCCTTGCGAGGCGATGAACGTGGGGTCATAGCGGCTGGCGGCCAGCACGCCTTCCAGGTAGAGGGGCACCGATTTCGAGATCGTGTCGCCGCCGCCCAGCTGCGTCATGAAGAACTCGGTCGATCCGGTCGTGCTGCCCCCGCCCGCGCCGATGGACAGCGAGCTGGTGGTGATGTCGGGCACGATGGACAGCGACATGAGCGCCAGCACGCCGTTGGCCCGCTTCTGCAGGTCGTCCTTGTTCAATCTGACGGTCGATTGCGCGGCCGCGTCCGGCCCCAGGACGCAGACCTGCGCCGCGATCAGCCATGGGCAGAGACGCTTGATCAAGATGGTGCGACCGTGGTTACTTGGCCGCCGTCTGGTCGCCCATTGCCTGACGCTGCGACAGCAGCAGCGTGTCGCTCTGGTCGATGCGGATGGCGCCGATCCGCGGAAACTCGAAATCGATGATGATGTACAGCGCCGCGGTCATCACGAGCGCGTAGATCACCTGGTGAAACAGCGTGGCGCGCTTGGCGTTGGCCAGGTTCAGGCCGATCAGGCAGGCGCAGATCAGGGCCAGGAAGCCCAGGAAGATATACGTCATGAGCGGTGGATGGACCTTCTGGGCCACGGTCTGGGCCGTGGACACGTCGAACATGTCATTGACCGCGGCCACGTAAGACGCCGCAAACGGCGGCGGCGCCTTCCTGGCCGCCGCCATCGAGCGGGTCCAGATCTCCTTCTGGATCGCGCCGACCCGGGTGGCGATCCGGTCGCGCGCCTCCAGATCGGCGACATGCCGGTAATAGTTGACCCGCTCATCCACATAGCGCCGGAACTGATCGCGCAGCAGCGGCTGATCGGCGCTCTCAAGCAGGTCGATGCGCAACCACGCGGTGCCGATGGCGTTGACCTCGCTCACCAGCAGATTGCGCCGGTCCGCCATGCGCTGCGCGGCTCCGGAAAACGTGAAGGCGATCAACAGGCCCAGCAGCGCGAACACGGACGCTTCGATGGCGGCGGACCCAGCCGTGCCCTTCTCGTCCTGGCCGCCATGACGGCCCAGGTAGCGGCCGACGCGGATGGACGCCAGCAACAGAAAGAAGAACAGGATCGCCGCGGATGCAAGCACAAGTGAGTAGTTCAAGGTATCGCTCCGATGCACAAGCCATTCCGAGTGCGGGCCGGCGCTGCCCTACTGCGCCGTCCCGCCCGTGAACCAACGCAGATAAGGGTTGCTGCGGCTGGCTGCCGCCAGGCGGGGCGCGTTACGGGCCCACGCCTCGCGGTTGCCGTCATACGCTGCCAGCGCGGTCTGGTAGAACAGATCCAGTTCATCGCGCTCGCCCGCGATGGCGCGGGTCAATGCCGGGTCTGCCGAGATCAGCGGCGGCTCGCTGCGCTGGGCCAGCAAGGCCGGCAGGGTGCGCGAGATTTCGCGTGGCCGCACCCAGGCCGCATATTCGATCGCCGGCCGGTCATCGGACACCGCGGGCGTGGCGCCGGCAAAGCGCGCCAGTCCCGCGTGGTCGGTGACCCAGGTGGCCAGCAAGGCGGCGGGTGTATCGACGCCCACTTCGGCCAGCGCCGCGGCCACCTGCGGCGCCGCGAAGCGCGCGGCGATGCGCGCCGCATCCAGCGGCAGCGGTTCCATCGAGCCGACCAGCAGCATTTCATGCAGTTCTGTCGTCCAGAGCGACGCATGCGGGAACACGTTGATGAAGCTGGCCACGAGCGCGCGCGTGTCGTCCAGGTTCTGGGTCGGCAGCGGCAGCCACTGCGCGACGATGCCCTGTGGGTTCAGGCGCGAGGCCGCGATGTCGTAGAAGTCCCGGGAATACAGGTTCACTACCCCGGCGGCCGACGGCGGCGGCGGCTCGAGCGTGATGAGGTCGTAGCGCTGCGTGTTGCTGAGCAGCTCACGGCGCCCGTCCAGGATCCGCCGTTCCAGGCCGGGGTCCTGTGACGCGCCGTAGCTGCCCTTGAACAGGGGCGCGGCGTGCAGCACGCCAGGCAGCAGCTCGGCCACGACCTTGCGGTCCAGGCCCGGATAGCGGGACAAGGCCCCTGCGGTAATGCCCGTGCCATAGCCGATCACCAACGCCGAACGCGGTTCGCCGGCATGCACGATCAGGGGCAAGAGCGCCTGCAACCGCATGTAGCGCAATGACGGCATCGCGTCGCCGGAATTCGAGACGCCCTGGATATACAGGCGGCGGAATCGCCGCTCGCCCTGCCCTTGCTCGACCACCGCCACCGTGCCGCCCTGGTTCTCCTCGTAGAACACCAGGTCGCCGGCCTGCGCGCCGGGCAGCAGGCGGGCCAGGTGATCCACGGGGATGGCCGCGCCCAGGATCACGGCCGCGCCCGCCAGGGCAACGCCCAATCCCTTGGCCATGGGCGCCGCCGGGCGCGCCTGCCAGATGGCGGCCACGCCGACGCAGCAGGCCACCACGGTCAGCAGCGCCAAGCTGCGGACCGTGCCCAGGTGAGGCAGCAGCAGGAACCCCGTCAAGGCCGTGCCGGCTATGCCGCCGAGCGTATTGCAGGCCAGCACGGCGCCAGCGCCCTGCCCCCGGCGTTCCGGCGGCACGGCGATGCGCAGCACGGCGGGGAATGCGGCCCCCAGCAGCAAGGTAGGCAAGAGCACCACCGCGCTGGCCGCCACCGCGAAGCGGGCGCTCATGCCCGCCAGGGGGCTGCCCGTCCAGTTCAGGAGGGACGTCTCGGCCAGGCTTTGGGCGCCGATCAGCCAGCGTCCGAGCAAGGCGGTCTCGACCAGCGCCACCAGGCCGGCGCTGGCGATCAGCAAGCCGAACACGCGCCAGGGATCGCCCAGCGCGCGTTCCCAGCGGGCATAGAGCGCGGCCCCCAGCGTCAGCCCGACCAGGTAGACCGCCAACACGATCGAAAAGGCAAAGGCCCGCGTGCTCATGAATGGCACGACCATCTGCGACCAGAGCACTTCGTAGCCCATCGCCACCGCGCCCGCGACGGCGTACAGGCCCAGCGCCACCTTGGTCTGGCGTGGCAGCGCGAGCGGCGGGCCGACCGCGGCGGACGACACCGGGACGCCCGCAGCGACCGCGTCGCGCCGGTCCAGCGCCCACGCGCCCGCCGCCGCCGCAAGGTTCAGGCAGGCCGCTGCCGCTGCGCTGCCGCGCACCCCCAGCGCCGGAATGAGCAGAAAGGCCGGCAGCAAGGCGCCGAGAATCGCGCCGCCCGTGTTGGCGGCATAGAGCGTGGCGCCGGCGCGGCCTATCCGCTGCGCGCCCGTGGCGCGCAGCAGCACCGGCAAGGTGCCGCCCATGAAAAAAGGCGCGATGCCCACGACCAGGATGATCGCCAGCCACGCCAGTGGCGCGCTGGCGGCCTGGCCGCGCGCAAACGCGGACGCGCCGTGCGCCAATGCGACGGTCACGCCGATGCCCAGCAAGGCAATCGTCAGTTCGATCGCCGCGTACAGCCGGAACGGACGCGCGCTCGCGTCGGCCCGGCGGCCCAATAGCCAGCTGCCAGCGGCCAGCCCCAGGAAGAAGGCCCCCACCGCCACTGCGATCGCCTGCACCTGTACGCCGACGATCAGCGACAGTTGTTTGATCCACAGAATCTGGAAGATCAACGCCGCCACGCCGGACAGGCCCATCAGCAAGGCGGCCGGCCACAAGGCGGCGCCGGCAAGCGGCGCCGCGCCCACCCCGGGGATGGCCGCCATCGGGCGCGCGGAAGCGTTCATGGTGTGATCCTCGTTGAAAGGGTTGCTTACCGCCGGGCGGCGCAGACGCGGCCGCCCGGCCGCATCCGCCCGTCACGGCTTACTTGCCCTGCTTCTTGGCTTGCTGCTCGAAGTACGCGTCGATCTGCTTGTCCACCTGCTTCTGTACCTGGTCGGTACTGAAGCTGGGCGGGTTCTGGCTGGGGGGCCATTCCACGAACGTCTGCAGGAATTCCCCTGCCTTGGCCGAGCCGACGAAGGCCAGATAGGCGTTCTTGGTCAGCCAGTCGTTGTACTGGTCGGACACGATGTCGGCGCGTTCATACGGATCCATGCGCAGGTTGAAGACCTTGGGCACCCGCAGGCAGACAAAGGGCTCCTTCCATACCGCGAAGCCGCCCGGCGCGGTCTGTTCGCAGAACACGACTTTCCAGTTGTCGAACCGCATGGCGACCAGCAGCCCGTCGTCGTTGAAGTAATAGAAGTCGTTGCGGGCGCTCTTGTCGTTCTTGCCGGTCAGGTAGTCCAGCTGGTTGTAGCCGTCCAGGTGCACCTTGTAGTCGCGATTGGCGCCGGCGGGACGCCAGCCCTTGAGCAATCGCTCTTTCACGCCATCGTCACCCGCGGCGGCCAGCAAGGTCGGGAACCAGTCCATGCCGGAAACGATGTCGTTCTTGACCGTGCCTGGTTCGATATGGCCTGGCCAGCGGATCATTGCCGGCACGCGGAAGGCGCCCTCCCAGTTGGTGTCCTTTTCACTGCGGAACGGCGTCGTGGCGGCGTCAGGCCAACTGAACTGATTGGGCCCGTTGTCCGTCGTGTAGATCACGATGGTGTCCTTAGCGATGCCCAGGTCGTCCAGCTTTTTCAGCAGCTTGCCGACATCCTGATCGTGCTCCCACATGCCGTCGGCGTAGTCGTTGCCGGGCATGCCGCTCTTGCCCTGGTGCTCGGGGCGGATGTGGGTGAACAGGTGCATGCGCGTGGTGTTCATCCAGAGGAAGAATGGCTTGTCCCCTTTGCCGTTCTTGTCCAGGTAGTCCAGCGCCGCGCCGACGGTTTCGTCGTCGATGGTCTCCATGCGTTTCGCGGTCAACGCGCCGGTGTCCTCGATCTTGCCGTCGGCGGATGCCTTGATCACGCCACGCGGCATGTAGGCCTTGATGACAGGATCCTTGGAGTCCTTCGGAAAATAAGGGCGCTCGGGTTCTTCCTCGGCGTTCAGGTGGTACAGATTGCCGAAGAACACGTCAAAGCCGTGCTTGGTGGGCAGGTACTCATCGCGGTCGCCCAGGTGGTTCTTGCCGAATTGGGCGGTGTTGTAGCCCTGCCCCTTCAAGGCGGTTGCAATGGTGATGTCGCGGTCCTGCAAGCCCACCGGCGAGCCGGGAATGCCGACCTTGGACAGGCCGGTGCGGCGGGCGGACTGCCCGGTAATGAACGTCGACCGCCCCGCGGTACAACTGTTCTCGGCGTAGTAGTCGGTGAAGATCGCCCCTTCGTTGGCGATGCGGTCGATATTGGGCGTGCGGTAGCCCACCACGCCTCGCGTATACGCACTGATGTTGGCCTGGCCGACGTCATCGCCGAAGATGACGAGGATGTTCGGCTTCTTTCCGGAGGTTTGCCCCTGGGGACTGGACTGCGCATTCTGGGCCTGTGCCTGCGCACCGCCCATTACCGCAAGTCCGCTGGCGGCAATCAACGCCGCTCCCAACCATCGTCTTGCTTTCATGACTGCTCTCCTCGCCCAAATGGGCCGTGTGTACTCCCGGGTCATGCATGCTCAAGGCTGTTCAAACGCGTATATCCGGCGCCATTCCGTTTTCATGTCGACGACCGTCCAGCCGTTGTGGCGGGCTTCATCCAGGGCCCGATCCAGCCGGCCGACATCCGAGTCCCGGTCATAGGCCCATTCCCGCTGCGCGTCGGTGTGATGGACGATGCCGGCAAAGCGCTTGCCGGCGCCCGCGGCGGTCCACTGCAGCATCTGCAGGTCGCCGTCCGAGTTGCCGAACGCCAAGAGCGGCCGCCGGCCGATGTAGCGCTGGATGGCCACGGGCTTGCCCGGGCCGTCGTCGTTGAACTCGAGCTTGCCCTGGCGCCACAGGACGGGTTTGCCGCCGCGCGTCTCAAATGTCGTGACCAGGCCGCTGCCGATGACCTGCTCGGGCGCAATGCCGTAGGCGGCCTGGGTCCACGGGCGCATGAACTCCGTTTCACCGCCGGAGACGATGTAGGTCTTGAAGCCCTTGGCGCGCAGGTAGTCCAGCAGTTCGCGCATCGGCACATAGGTCATCGCGGTGTAGGGCTGATTGAAACGGGGGTGTTTCGCCGTGGCCATCCATTGCGTCACGCTTTGCGAAAACTCGTCCACGCTCATTTGGCCGTGGGTGGCGCCCACGATCTTCAACAGGCCCGCCTGGCCCGATTTGGCCAAGGCGGCGTGGTCGCCCTGGATCGCCGCCTTGAAGGGCTGGCGCGTCGCCCACTCGGGATGCTGCGGCGCCATCGTCTTGACCCGGTCCAGGGCGAACAGCACCTGGAAGTACATCGGCTGCTCGGACCAGAGCGTGCCGTCGTTGTCGAATACGGCGATGCGGTCCTCGGCGGCCACGTAGTCGGCGCTGCCCGGCTGTGTGACGGCCTGCACGAACGCCACGATGGCGGCGCGTGACGGCCCCTCGTTCCAGGACGGCAGTTCGGCGGCCGGTGCGGCCACCTGATGGGACGATGCGCACGCCGCCAGCAACAGCAGCGCCGCGGCGCTAGCCAGCCATGATGTCCAGTGTCGTGCCTGTCTTTCATTCGCTGCCTGCATGACCCCCTCCCCTGCGCCCCTGGCGCGATGCCGGTTCGGCCGGCGCGGCCGGATTCAGCGCGCCGGGCAATGAATAGCGGGCGGCGGGCGCGTGGCGGGTCCGCCAGGTCTGCCGCCATGAGCGCGAGGCGCGCACGAGCGCCGGCCGCCAGGCCGCGTCCGCGGACGGGGCGCCATACGCACCCCGCAGCGTGTCCGCCGCCGTCCTGCGGGCCGCTTCGCCCAGCGGCGCCACGGCGCCGCGCAGGTCCCGCGCCCCGGCCGCCAGCCGCAACCATCGATAGAACGTGTCCAGCGTCGCGGCGCCGCGCCGGGCATCGCGTTGCCATGCGCGCCAGTGCCAGGATTCGCTCGCGCGCCTTCGGGCGGCCGCCTGTTCGGCACGCTGGCGCAGCGTCCGGGCGAGTCGGCGCCACCGCGGCCAGGTCAGCCAGACGGCCACGGCGGCCAGCAGCAGGCCACCGCCCCACGCCAGCCAGGCGGCGGGAATCACCCAGCGCAAGCCGTGGCGCAGGCGCGCCAGGTCATCGGCCAGGGAGAATGGCGGTGTAACCGCGGGCGCCGGCGCGACCGTGAACGCACGGCCGGGCAATTCCATCCGGGCGGGTTGGCCGGTGGCGCCGTCGCGCCAATGGACCGTGATGGGCGGCAGTTCATAGGCACCGGCCTGCTCGGCCACGTAATCGGCGCGGTCGATGCGCTGGCCGCCAATGAAATGGCCGCGGCCGTCGTCCAGCGGGGTCACCTCGGCTTCACGCGGATAGCGCTTGAATCCCGGAACGTCCGGCAACGCCACCGCCGGCAGCATCAGCGCCTGCACGCCCTGCGCCCGTTGCGTAATGGACCGCGTGATGCGGCCGCCGACCACCAGCGGATCGGGGGCCAGCGTGTAATCCTGCGAGACGGTCAATTGACCCGTGACCATGCCTGGCTCGTCGGCCGCCGACGGCGCCGCCACCGAGAACGACAGCGGCTGGCTGGTGCCCGTCGCGGTCTCGCCATGCGGTCCGACCTGGGCGGTGACGGTCAGCGGCGGCACCTGCACCGTGCCTGCCGCGGTGGGGCTGATCACATAGGTGTAGCGCAGGCCGCTGTAGGACACGCCACCGGCGGTATCGCGCACCAACTCCCCTTGCCCGGGCGGCGGGGTGACCATGACGCCCGGGAGTTCAAGCGCGGGCAAGCGTGGCGGCTGCGTGAACCACGTCGGCGTCATCACTTCAAGCTGCAATTGCAGCGTTGCGCCAATCCGCAGCTGCGCGGGCGTCTGCAGGCTGGCGGTAACGCGCAAGGCCGGCGCGGGCTGCGCGTGCGCAACGCCGTGCAGGGTCAGCGCAAATGCCAGGAACGCGGCATGGCGCGGGCCGATCATGGCCGGACTCCCGCCGCGGCGTCTTCGACGGCGAATCTGCCGCGCAGGAAGCGCGCGGGCGACAGGGTCAGGTTGTTCAGCCATTGTTCCTCGGAGGCCGCGCGGGGCGCGGGCGCGGCCATCTGCTTGCCGGCCCGGGCGGTCTTGTCCTCGATGCGCCGGTCGGGCGGGTCGGCCGGATCGCCCTGCTGCTCCTGGCTCATCGCGGCCAGCAGCCGCGCCACGATGTCGCGGTTGAACCTGGCGGCTTCCCAGCCCGGCGACAGGGCTAATGCGCGGTCGTAGGCGGCCAGCGCGGCGTCGTACTGCCGCAGCCGCGTCTGGGTGTTGGCGACGTAGAACTGGCCCTCGGCCGTGGCCACCTTGGAAAACGCGGCCAGCGCGGCGGGGTAATCGGCGGCCTGGTAAGCGGCGCGTCCTTTCCAATACGGGTCTTGGAAGCGTTCGGCCGCGTCCTGGAAATGGCCTTTATCGAAGGCGATCCGGCCCTGTTGATCCGCCGTCAGGAACGCATCGGCCAGCGGGTTGGCGCGCGTCTCTGCCGGTGTGCCCAACGACACGGCCAGCAGGATCGCGGCCGTCCAGGCGACATTCCAGCCGCGCCGCACCGCCAGCAAGGCCAGCAGGGCCAGCGGCCAGCACAGCCAATAACCGGCGTCGCGCCAACGGACGTCGCCCGCCTGCGCGTCCTGCACGGCCTGGAAGTGCTGCTGCGCGTGCAAGGAAATCCAGTCCAGGTCGTCGGGGCTGAGGGTCAGGCTGCCCAGCGGCGCGCCTGCCGCCCGCGCCAGCCCCTGCAAGGCGGCCTCGTCCAGCCCGGACTGCCCCACCGCCATGACCAGTACCTGCAGGTCGGCCGCCGCCTGCGCGCGTTGGCGCACGGCGTCGAACTGGCGGGCATCGGCGCCGTCGGTCAGCAGCAGCAGCGTGCCGCCGGCGCGTTCGGCGGCCAGCACTTGCGCGGCCAGCGCGACGGCGCCCGCCGCATCCCTGCCCTGCGGGCCGATCAGGTCGGCCGCCAGCGCCTGCGCAAACAAGTCCAGCAGACTGGCGTCGTCCGTGGGCGGCAGCACCAGGTGGCTGCTGCCGGCATAGGCGATCAGGCCGGTCTTGGCGCCGGCGCGCCGGGCCGCCAGATCCCGTACCAGGTGCTTGGCCGCCTCCAGCCGCGAAGGCGGCATATCGGTGCTGTCCATCGACGGGCCCAGCGCGACGGCGACGATCAACGGCGCCACGTTGTCCAGGAAATCAGGCTGGTCGCGCTGCCACGCCGGCCCGGCGGCGGCCAGCGAGCCAATGGCCAGGATGACGGCCAAGGCGTCGATCGGCCGCGGCCCCCGGCTGCCTGGCGTGCGCACGAACAAGTACGGCAGCAAGGCCGGCGCGATCTGGCTGGCCTGCCCGGTGGCATCCCGTTCGCGGCGGCCGGCCCAGCAGGCCAGACCGGCGGCAAGCAGGCCCAGCAACCACCAGGGGCGCAGGAAATGGAAGGCGCTCAGGTCGAGGTCCATGGCGCCTCCGTGCGAGGTACGGGCCGGCGCGCCGCCGGGTTTCTTGCCGAGGCGATTGCGGCTATCCCGTGCCAGACCGCCAGCAGGCACAGGGCCAGCCCGAGCGGCAGCCAGAAATAGTCGCGCTTGGGCAGGTGCCGCAGCGTATTGACTTCCTGCGGCGTGATGCGGTCCAGCGTGGCGTACACGGCCTGCAGGCTGGCCAGGTCCTGCGCCCTGAAGAACTGCCCGCCGGTGGCGCGCGCGATGCCTTGCAGCACGTCGAAGTCGACCCGGTCTTCGCCCGTGGCGGCCGGGTCGCCGATGCCGATCGTATGCACGGTGATGTGATGATCGGCCGCCAACGCCGCCGCGCGCGCGGGGGGCACCGCGCTGCCGGTGTCGTTGCCGTCGGTCAGCAGGATCAGTACCTTGTCGCGTTCCCTGGCCGCATCCAGCATGCGGATGCCCAGCCCGATTGCGTCGCCCAGTGCCGTGTTGGGCCCTGCCATGCCGACTTCGGTGCGGTCCAGCAACAGGCGCAGCGCGGTGTGATCCTCGGTCAAGGGCGCCTGCGGATAGGCGCCGGTGCCGAACACGATCAGCCCGAGCCGGTCGTGGGCGCGTCTGGCGATGAAATCGGCGACCACCGCCTTGACCGCCTTCCAGCGCGATTCGGGCTGGTCCTGGGCGTTGCGGAAATCGGCGGTGTCCATCGACTGGGAGATGTCCACGGCCAGCAGCACATCGCGCACCGCTTCGGTATGTGTCAGCGGCGGCTCGACCCACTGCGGCCGCGCCAACGCCAGGACCAGCAGCAACCAGACCGCCACATTGAGCCAGAGCTGGCCCCGGCGGACCCGCACGCCGGGCCGCGACGGCGCCTGGCCGGTGATCGTGGCAACCGCGTCAAAGAACGGCACGCGTAGCGCGCTTCGACGCTGCACGTAGGGCGGCAGCCAGCGGTAGGCGGCCAGCGCCAAGGGCGCGGCTGCGAGCAGCCAGGGAAATTCAAGGCGCCACATGATGGTTCACCACCCAGGCGCGGCAGGCCTGGATCAGTTGCGCCAGCGCGGCGTCGTCCAGCTGGCGTACGGCTTCGTCCGGCGCATAGGCCAGCAACCGCAGCATCTGCGCCGATTCCGGTGGCATGCCGGGCGGCGCGGTGCGCGCCAGGTACACGAGCCAGGCCTGGCCCCCCAACGAGGCCACGTCGGCACGCGCCGCCGCGGGCCGCGCGGCCAGGGCCACGCGCTTGAGCAGGGCCGGCAGGCCGCGCGCCGCCAGGCGATCGCGCGCGGCCTCGCGCGCCAACTGCGTCAAGGCCGCCAGGCCCTGGCGGCGATAGCGGTTGCGGCGATACCGCCGCCAGCCGGCCAGCGCGGCCCAGCCGCCGCCGGCCAGCAGCAACGCCGCCAGCACGGCCCAGCCCCAGGTCTGGGGCCAGTACGACACCGGCGCCGGCAACGGCAGCTCGCGCAATTGGTCCAGGCCGGGCAGCGCATCGTTCATGCCTGCGCTCCTGCCGCCGTGGCGGCGGCACCCGGTGCCGTGGCCTGCTTGCCCAGCTCGCGGCGCAACTGCGCCAATTCGTCTTGTGCCGTGTCGATGGACAGCAGCGGCACGCGGCTGCGGCGCAGCAGTTGCGCCACCTGCTGCAGGCGGCCGCTGAAAAAATCGGCCAGCGGTTGCCGTTCGCGTTGGCGGCCCACGGCAACTTCCAGCTGCAGTTCGCCCTGGGTCACCACCATGCGCCCGGCGCGCGGCAATTGCTGCGCCATGGGGTCGAACACCAGCATCGCCAGCACGTCGTTGTGCGCGGCCAGCAGGCGCAGTGTGCGCAGGGTGTCTTCGTCGGCCCCGGCGAAATCGCTGATGACGCAGACCAGGCAGTCATGCGGCGCGTGGGCCAGCGCCCCGCGCAGCGCGCCATTCAAGCCTTGCGCGGCGGGCACATCGGGGCCATCCGCCGATAGCGCCGCGTTCGCGCGCGCCACCTCGGCCAGCAAGGCCCGCACCCGGTCGCGGCTGCGCAACGGCTTGAAGGCCTTGACGCCCTGGTCGTCGAACACCAGCCCGCCGACACGGTCGCCGCCGCGATAGGCGATCCAGGCCGAGAGCGCCGCCAGCCGGGCGGCGACGGCGCATTTGAACGCAAGCACGGAGCCGAAATACATGCTCATGCGCTGATCCACGACGATCAGCGCGGGGCGGTCCCGTTCTTCGGTATAGGCGCGCACCAGCGGCTTGCCGTAGCGCAATGACGCGCGCAGGTCCAGGCGTCGCAAGTCGTCACCGGCCACATAGCGCCTGAGTTCGGCGAAATCCAGCCCGCGGCCGCGCAAGCGCGATCCGTGCGGCCCGGCCAGCACGCTGCTCAACGGCTGCCTGGCCGTGAACGACAGGCCAACGGCGGAGGCCTCCAGCGCGATCAGTTCCGCCAGCGGCGGATGCACGGGGTCCGGGTCGCGGCGCATGGCGGTTCCCTAGGCCGGCACGGCAACAACGTCCAGCAGCCGGTCCACGACCTGGTCGGCGGTGATACCGTCGGCCACCGCGTCATACGACAGGTGCAGACGGTGCCGCAGCACCGCGTGCGCCACGGCCCGCACGTCGTCCGGCGTGCTGAAATCCGCATCCGCCAGCCAGGCATGGGCACGCGCGGCCCGGTCCAGGGCGATGGCGCCGCGCGGACTGGCACCCACCTGTATCCAGCGGCCCAGGTCGGCGTCGTAGTCCGCGGGGCGGCGCGTGGCATTGACCAGGTCCACGGTATACCGGTCCACCGCGGGCGCCACGTGCACCGCCGCGGCCTGGATGCGACAGGCCAGCAACGCGTCCTGGGTCATGCGCGCGCCGTCTTGCGCAGGGTCGCCTTGCCCGGCCGGTTCTCGCAGCAGGGCCAGCATGGCCATCTCGTCCTCGGCGCCGGGATAGTCCAGCCTGATCTTCATGAGGAAGCGGTCCATCTGCGCTTCCGGCAAGGGATAGGTCCCTTCCTGCTCGATCGGGTTCTGCGTGGCCAGCACCATGAACAGCGCCGGCATCTTGCGGGTGGTGCCACCGACCGTGATCTGGCGCTCTTCCATCGCTTCGAGCAGCGCGGACTGCACCTTGGCGGGCGCGCGATTGATTTCGTCGGCCAGGATCAGGTTGCCGAACAACGGCCCTGCCTCGAACGCGATCTGATTGCGGCCTTCGGCATCCTGGCGCAGCACGTCGGCGCCGGTGATGTCCGAAGGCAGCAGGTCCGGCGTGAACTGGATGCGGCTCATGTCCGCCGCCAGGTGCCCGGCCAGCGCCTTGACCATGCGGGTCTTGGCCAGCCCGGGCAGGCTTTCGAGCAGCACGTGCCCGTCGGCCACCAGGGCGATCAGCATGTGGCGCACGACCTCCGCCTGGCCCAGCACTTCCCGGGAAATCGCCTCTTCCAACGCCAGAATGCCATTGCGCAACGCCATGGGTATTCCTTCGTCAAACTCTGTGGGTCGCCTGGAATGCAGGCGAGGCATCAACGGCTGGCGACTTGTCCCGGACGGGCCTGGGCCTGCTTCCATTGGTCCGGCGTCATCACCGTGCGAAAGCCCAGGTGCGACATGCCGTTCATCGGGTCCGTGCCGCGGCGCGCGCTCGCCCGGTAGCTGATGCAGTACGTGTCGCTGCACAGGAACGAGCCGCCTCGCGTGACCCGTTTCGGGGCGGAGGCGGGAACGTTGGCGTCCTCGGGATCGAAGCTGTCGGCCGGCCCGGCGGGGTCCTGCGGCGGCTGGCGGTATTGCGCCTGGATGCGAAAGGCGTCCGCGCGGTACCAGTCCGCGGTCCATTGCCAGACGTTGCCCGCCATGTCGTAAAGCCCATAGGCATTGGGCGGAAAGCTGCCGACGGGCGTGGTGCCGACCTGGATCTTTTCATCCTTGACGACCGGAAACGGCTGCTGCTGCTGGGTATCCCAGATATTGGCCATGGGCTTGCCTTGCGGGCTTAATTCGTTGCCCCAGGCGTACGTGGCCTGCTCCAGTCCGCCGCGCGCCGCGAATTCCCATTCCGCCTCGGTCGGCAGGCGTTTGCCCGCCCACTTGGCATAGGCCTGGGCATCCTCATACGACACCTGGACCACGGGATGGTCCTCCTTGCCGTCGATATTGCTGCCGGGGCCTTGGGGATGGCGCCAGCTGGCGCCGGGCACAAACCGCCACCAGCGTGTGTAATCGCGCAGCGAGACCTCGGATGCCGAGCCAACGAAAACCATGGCGCCCGGCACGAGCAGACTGTCATCCGGACGCGGCGTGCCGGGGGGAAGCTGGACCTTGAGATCGTCCCAGCGCGGTTTCTGCTCCGCCGTCGTGACATAACCCGTCGCTTCGACGAAACGGCGGAATTGCGCATTGGTCACGTCGTGCGTGTCCATCCAGAAACCGCTGACCCTGACCGCGTGGGGGGGTAACTCATTGGGCTGCGAGAGTTTATGGTTATTACCCATGAGAAACTCGGCCCCCGGAATCCAGGCCATGCCCGCCGGGCCCTGTTTACCATCGCCAAGCGTGACGACGGGGGCCGCGTTTTTGGGCGCGAGGCTGACGCCGGCCACATAGGCACCCAAGGCGCTGGCGCCAAGCAGTACGCCGGCAACCGTCAATCCGATTTTCAATTGTTGCTTCACGTGCCCCTCCGAACTTCCGTGGAAACGAAACGGCGCGCCTTTTTCTGGCGCCTGGGTATCACGAATTGCTTATCGCATTGAAGCTGAAACGGGGATGCATTCGACGGGCTTGAGCCGCGTTGAAATAATGTGAAATGGCAACCAACAATATCCGAAAAGCGCAATGTTCCGACTGACTATTGTTAGTATTCGCAACGGCAGAGGCTTGCGGGAATACCCGTGTTTTTCGAGTTCAAATATAAAAATAATCCAGGTGGCACGAATTATTTAGTTACGCAAATGATGCGAATATCGAACAAAGCGGGTTTTCCCGATTCAGTTCGAAAATACCGGGAAATCGATACGGAAAATCAAATGAAAATGGCCCGGTCATACCGATTCTGATAATCGGTGCCGGGCCGGTCAGTGCCGCCGGCGCCCGGTCTACCCGGCGCCGTGGCGTGGCTTAATAATCGTCGTTTTCGCTGCGGCGGTTGCCGCCGGTGACCGGGCCCGTGCCCAGGATATGCAGCGCAACGGCCTCGGCGACTTTCATGCCGTCGATGGCGGCCGACATGATGCCGCCGGCGTAGCCGGCGCCCTCGCCGGCCGGGAACAAGCCGTTGGTGTTCATGCTCTGGAAATCGTCGCGGCGCGTGATGCGCAGCGGCGACGAGGTGCGGGTTTCCACGCCGGTCAGCACGGCGTCGTGCATGGCAAAACCCTTGATCTGGCGCTCGAACGCCGGCAGCGCTTCGCGGATGGCCTCGATGGCATAGTCCGGCAGGCTGGTCGACAGGTCGGTCAAGGTGACCCCCGGCTTGTATGACGGCGCCACGCTGCCCAGCGAGGTCGACGGCCGGCCGGCCAGAAAGTCACCCACCAGTTGCGCGGGCGCGGAATAATCGCGGCCGCCCAGTTCGTAGGCGCGCGCTTCCCAGTGCCGCTGGAAGGCAATGCCGGCCAGGGGCGACGATTCGATGCCGGGATAGTCCTTGGGCTGGATGCCCACGACGATGCCGGCGTTGGCATTGCGCTCGTTGCGCGAATACTGGCTCATGCCGTTGGTGACCACGCCGCCCGGTTCCGAGGCCGCCGCCACCACCGTGCCGCCCGGGCACATGCAGAAGCTGTACACCGAGCGGCCGTTGGCGGCGTGGTGCACCAGCTTGTAGTCGGCCGCGCCCAGCACGGGATGGCCGGCGCTGGGGCCAAAGCGCGCGCGGTCGATCAGCGACTGGGGATGTTCGATGCGGAAACCCAGCGAAAAAGGCTTGGGTTCCATGAACACGCCGCGTGCATGCAGCATGTGGAAGGTATCGCGGGCGCTGTGGCCCACGGCCAGCACGACGTGGCGCGACGCAATGAACTCGCCGCTTGCCAGCCGCACGCCCTGCACCTGACCGTTGTCGATCTCGATGTCGTCCACGCGGCTTTCGAAGCGGAACTCGCCGCCCAGCGACTCGATCTGCGCGCGCATCTGCTCGATCATCTTGACCAGGCGGAAGGTGCCGATGTGCGGCTTGCTGACGTACATGATCTCGGGCGGCGCGTCGGCGGCCACGAATTCCTGCAGCACCTTGCGGCCATAATGCTTGGGGTCTTTGACCTGGGTGGACAATTTGCCGTCCGAGAAGGTCCCTGCCCCGCCCTCGCCGAACTGCACGTTGGACTCGGGCTGCAGCGCGTGCTTGCGCCACAGGCCCCAGGTGTCCTTGGTGCGTTCGCGCACCACGCGGCCGCGTTCGAGGATGATGGGGCGGAAACCCGTCTGCGCCAGGATCAGCGCCACGAACAGGCCGCAGGGACCAAAGCCGATCACCACGGGCCGGCGGCTCTCGGGCAAGTCGGCCGGCGCGTGGCCGACGTATTGATACTGCATGGCCGGCGTGGGCATGACGGTACGCAGGCCGGCGGCGCGCTCGAGCACCGCGGCTTCGTCAGCGACTTCAACGTCGACGGAATACGTCAAGGTAATGGCGCTGCGCTTGCGGGCGTCGTAGCTGCGGCGAAAGATGGTGAGCGTGTGCAGGGCCTCGGGGGCAATGCCCAGTCGGGCACAGGCGGCAGCACGTAGCGTGGTGTCGATGTCCTCTTGGGACGTCGACAGGGGAAGAATGATTTCGGTCAGGCGCAGCATGAGGCAAGGGAACCGTGTCAGGGTTCAAGGGCTCGTAAAACGCGTATTAGACCATGCCGCCTAAACGTCGTTACATGTTTTACCCTGACGATTTCCTGTCTGGGCAGACCTGGAAATAGAATTCGCGCTTTCGCCCTTTACGAAAAGCCTCCCATGACCCGCACCCTGTCCGCCTGTTCCGCCGCCCTGGGTTTTGTCTTGCTGAGCGGTTGCGTCTACCACCCGCCGGCCAATCAGCTGAACCGCTATGCGCAAAGCATGATCGGCCAGCATCTGGATTCGGTCACCGCGCGCTTCGGCCCCGAAGATCACCAGGGCGGCTCGGCCACCTATCCCAACATCGGCACGCCGCAGAATCCCCGCTACGTGCACACCTGGAGCCGCTACGGTTCCACCCAGCACCAGCGCTTCGTCCAGACCGGCACCGCGTCGACCGGCAGCACGCTGGTCACGGTGCTGCCGGCCGGCGGCGGCCAGGGCGCCATTCCGATCTATCAGCAGAACACCGCGCCCACCGGCTATACCGTCCAGGAAGGCGAATCCTGCTACATGTCGTTCACCACCGACGCCAACAAGAACATCGTGAGCTATGACCTGCTGGGCGGGTATTGCGACAAGCTGTTCTTGAGCGGCCAGTAGCGCAAACGCGGGACGCGCCGCAGGGCGCCGGCATCCTGGTCAATGCAGAATGCGCTCCAGGAACGCCCGCGTCCGCTCGTGCCGGGGGTGGTCGAAGAATGCCGCCGGCGCGCCGCTTTCGATGATGCGCCCGCCGTCCATGAACACCACCCGGTCTGCGACATTGCGTGCAAACCCCATTTCGTGGGTCACGCACAGCATGGTCATGCCGTCTTCGGCCAGCGCGGTCATCACGTCCAGCACTTCCTTGACCATCTCGGGGTCCAGCGCCGAGGTGGGCTCGTCAAACAGCATGATGCGCGGCTGCATGCACAGCGATCGCGCAATGGCCACGCGCTGCTGCTGGCCGCCGGACAGCTGGCCGGGGTATTTGCCGGCCTGGTCGGGAATGCGCACGCGTTCCAGGTAACCCATGGCCAGGTCCACGGCCTGGGCCCGCGGCATGCGCCGCACCTGGGTGGGCGCCAGGATGCAGTTTTCCAGCACGGTCAGGTGCGGAAACAGGTTGAAGTGCTGGAACACCATGCCGGCGTCGGTACGCACGCCGTCAACGACGCGCAGGTCGTCGGTCAGTTCCACGCCATTGACCACGATCGAGCCCTGCTGGTGCCGTTCCAGCCGGTTGATGCAGCGGATCATGGTGGACTTGCCCGAGCCGGATGGCCCGCAGATCACCAGGCGCTCGCCCACCCCGACCTGCAGGTCGATATCCTGCAGTACGTGGAAATCGCCATACCACTTGTTCATGCCGGCAATGCTGATGGCCGGCGGCGTAGCGCCGTCAGGCTTGCTCATCGGAGTTCCCCTTTTTTGTAGCGTCGCTCCAGCCACATCGAATAACGCGACAGGCCGAAGCAGATGCAGAAATAGATCGATGCAATGAAGAGATAGGTTTCGACGTAGGGCGTGGGCCAGGCTGGATCGGTCAAGGCCGCGCGGCCGGAACTGAGCAGGTCGAACAGGCCCACGATCAGCACCAGGCTGGTGTTCTTGATCATCACGATGGCGGTGTTGGTGAGCGGCGCGATCACTTTGCGCAGCGCCTGCGGCAGCACCACCAGCCGCGTCATCTGCCACCAAGACAGGCCCAGCGCGCGCGAGGCTTCGGCCTGACCTGGCGGGATGGCCTGCAGGCCGCCGCGGATCACCTCGGCCAGATAGGCCGCCGAGAAGATCGTCAGCGCGATGCCGGCGCGCAGCAGGCTGTCGATGGTCATGCCGGCCGGCAGCAGGATGGGCAGCACGATGGACGCCATGAACAGCAGGCTGACCAGCGGCAGGCCCCGGATCAGTTCGATGATGCCGATGCTGATCAATCGCGCCGCCGGCAGATTGCCGCGCCGCCCCAGCGCCAGCAGCACGCCCAGCGGCAGGCCGGCGCCCAGCGAACACACCGCCAGCAGCAACGTCACCGGCAGGCCGCCCCAGGACGAGGTCGGCACGCGCGCCAGGCCGAACAGGCCGCCCTGCATCAGCAGCAGCCCCGCCGCCATGCCGATGATCCAGGCCGCGGCGGTGCGCAGGCGCCAGTGCCTGGGATTGAGCGAATACACGGTCATGACCAGAATGAACAGGCACACGGCGGTGGGCCGCCATTGTTCGCCGGGTGGATAGATGCCGAACAGAATCTGCCGCAACTTCTCGCCCAGGAAGGCCCAGCAGGCGCCGCCGGCCTGGCGGCAGACGTCGCCCGCGGCGCCGGGCCAGACCGCATCGATGATGGCCCAGTCGACCAGGCGGCTGGCCGCGGCCAGCACCAGCGCCAGGGTGACCACGGTGGCGACCGCGCTGAACAGGCTGCCGAACAGCCGGTGCAGCACGGTGTCCCGGCGATCCATGGGCGGCCGCGGCGTGGCGGACGGCGCGGCTGCGGGAGTGGGAATGGACAGGCTCATGCGCGTTGCGTCCTCAAGAGACGGCGGTTGTACAGGTTCATGAACAGCGACACGGACAGGCTGATGCTCAGGTACACCGCCATCAGCACCGCCACGCCCTCGATGGCCTGGCCGGTCTGGTTGATGGTGGTGGTAATGACGAAGGACAGGTCGGGATAACCCACCGCCAGCGCCAGCGTGGTGTTCTTGATGATGGACAGGTACTGGCTGGTCATCGGCGGAATGATCACCCGCAGCGCCTGCGGCACTACGATCCAGCGCAGCGCGGCGATGGGTTTCAAGCCCAGCGAATGGGCCGCTTCCCATTGGCCCGCGGGCACGGCGTCGATGCCGCCGCGGATGATCTCGCCGGAGAAGGCGGCCGAGTAGATCGTCAAGCCCACCAGCAAGGCGGTGAACTCGGGGGTGAACGCCGTGCCGCCGATGAAGTTCAGGCCGCGCAACACCGGCGTATCGGTCTGCACCGTTACCCCGCCCCACCCTGCCGCCGCTGCCAGCACGGCCGCAGCCGCGATCACGCCCAGCGTGCGCCAGGGCGCGCCCGCCACCGGCCGCCTGGCCAGCCGCCAGGCG
Organism: Achromobacter sp. ASV32; assembly: GCF_016428805.1. Taxonomy (GTDB): domain Bacteria; phylum Pseudomonadota; class Gammaproteobacteria; order Burkholderiales; family Burkholderiaceae_B; genus Achromobacter. The sequence goes on along the minus strand of NZ_JAELTJ010000056.1, from coordinate 739 downwards.
CCCCACAACAGCACCCCGGCCACGGCCAGCGCCCAGCCCAGGACCCGGGCGTCGCCCTGCAGCGACAGGCTGGGAAAGAACAGCCCGCGTACCGACAGGAACACGCCGGGCAGCGGCTGCAGCGCATGCCGTACCGATGGCAGATTCAGCGTGACCAGGCTATACCAGAACAGCAGCTGCACCACCAGCGGCGTGTTGCGCACGGCCTCCAGGTAGACCGTGGCGATGCCGGTGACCAGGGGATGACGGCTGCGCCGCGCCAGCGCCAGGCCGAAGCCCAGTACCGTCGAGGCCACGATTACCAGCGCCGAGATATACAGCGTGTTCACCAGGCCCACCACGAAGGCCCGGCCATAGCTGTCGGTGGGCTGGTAGGCCAGCAGGCTCTCAGCCATCGGAAAGCGCGCTGCCTCGCCGAGGTACCCGAACCCCATGGCGATGCCGCGCTCGGTCAGATTGGCGTGGGCGTTCCAGGCCAGCCAGCCCAGGGCTCCCAGGAATCCGCAGGCGATCAACACCTGCGCCAGCACGGCCCGGGCGCGGCCGTGGTACCAAAGTCGCTTGAGCATGATGTGCCTTTACGTCGTGCGTGCCGCGTGGCGCTTCAGTTGAAGACGTAGGGGTACATCAGGCCGCCGTCGCGATACAGGCGGTTCATGCCGCGCTCGAGCTTCATCGGGCTGTTCTTGCCGACGTTGCGCTCGAAGATCTCGCCGTAGTTGCCCAGCTGCTTGACGAT
>NZ_JAELTJ010000555.1 GCF_016428805.1 Achromobacter sp. ASV32 | reverse complement strand
GCGCACAGATACCTTTTCAATCTCGCGCGAAATCATGGCATCAACAATTTCACTGGCTTGAGAGATAGATTCACGCGGTAGCTTCAAAAGTTCCAACAGGGCATTTGGCTGGGCGGCTTCAAGATCCTTGAGAGCATCCTCAAGATCGTCATTCGGCTCCGAAATTGCTTGCAGGCAGCGCGAAAGTTTTAACGAGGAATAGATGAGCGGAAGTGCCTCTTCCGGCTCATATGTCGCAGCGTGGTTCCAAATGTGCAGGCAGAGTTCCACCGTCTTCTCCCAGTATGAGCCGTAGACTTCATTCATGCACGGAAGCAGGACAGTCAAGGCTCTGCAGATTTCTGTTGACATCTGAGCATCCAAAGTGCCGGGGTCATCCAACCAAGATGTAATCTGACGAACAGCAAAAACGATGCGATTGTTGGCAATGGGAAGC
>NZ_JAELTJ010000554.1 GCF_016428805.1 Achromobacter sp. ASV32 | reverse complement strand
CACCACTTCAAAAGCTGGAACTGACGCTCGACAGTATGACCAAGGAGGAGAAGCGAGCCCGCGTACAGGCTGCTGAACAGCGCGCTCGACAGAGAGCTGCTCTGCATGCTCTAGCTTCCGAGGATCCCAAAGCAAGAGATGTCATTGCACGAGCTGCAAGTGAAAGCTCTCCGAATCCGCCAGTACCGACAATTGCCCAAGTGAGTCAGCCTACCGCTGCTCCTATTGGACCTGGACCGAATCCGACGGAAAGGCGACCCTCGTTACGACAGGATGCCGACGCCGGGTTTCGAAGAGATCACGGCATGGACGACAATCCCCAACAAGGACAAAATGACCCTCGGATGGTCCAGCCTACGGGCTTTTCCAACGATCTGCCGAAGCGCAACTTGAGCTTTAGAGATCGCGCCGGAAGGACAAGCGGCATTCCTTCAGA
>NZ_JAELTJ010000553.1 GCF_016428805.1 Achromobacter sp. ASV32 | reverse complement strand
ACTCTGGCTTGCGCTACTTCTACAAATGTATTGTCGCGGAATCCTACACCCCGGTTCATTCCCGTTGCACCAGGCCATGATAACATAACGGCCCAAAAGACGTTCAGTCTACATTCAGAAGCTAAGCCGTACGTGAAGAAGTAATCATGTCAAGCAACACAAGCAAACATCGAAACGAAGACACTGTGACTGTTACGGTACCGTTGGTAAAAAAGGTAAACGGCGTAGGAGAAACCATCAAAGCACAATAAAAGTTCGGGATGGTGGTTCTCTGATAGTAGATAGATAGGTATATGGTTGCTTTTACATGGTACGTATACCTTTGCGTGTTCTATAGTATAGCCATCAGTAAGTCAACTTCTATTTCTAGGTAAGCATAGGTAAGTGTATAAAATAACCACATATCTTCATAGAAAGAGAAACTTTTACCCTATAT
>NZ_JAELTJ010000552.1 GCF_016428805.1 Achromobacter sp. ASV32 | reverse complement strand
GAGTTTGACTGCCCTTTGGCCTACTCTTAGCATACTTCGCACTGTCTCTCCATAAAGTTTGTTCATATTTCATTAATTGCATTACGCGGTGGAGCTCACTCACCCTTACTTTGACAACGTTAGGGTTTTCAAACCAACAAACCCCGCACACCATCCGACTGATGCGAGCCATCATTCCACGCATAAGAGCAATGGCGACTCTGTTCGGATCTGATTACGAGCCTCGAGTGCTCCAATTAGCCGAGTCATCGGCAGACGGCATGTTCTATTTGCGAGTGTCATGCAAGTTGTCCACGTTTCTGTTGCGGGACACAGCCGAAGTGTTCGACAGTGACCCGCCTCTTGAGCAAGACCCAGGCCCAACTGCGTTCAATGGCCTGGCTGCGGAGCGGGCTCGCCACCGCTACATACAATTAAAGCATGCAAGGCTACCATAC
>NZ_JAELTJ010000551.1 GCF_016428805.1 Achromobacter sp. ASV32 | reverse complement strand
GTCTGTAGGTTTTGAGACCAGGAATGTTCTTTCTGATGTGAGCCTACAAGTTCAACCTGGAAGCCTTGCCTTGATCTCCGGCCCTGTTGGCTGTGGAAAAACAACGCTCCTCAAGGCCCTACTCGGAGAGATACCGCTTCAGGCTGGCTTTATTGAAGCGCCGCCTACAGCGATCGGTTATGTTGACCAAGTTGCTTGGCTTCAACGTATGAGTATCCGCGACAACATTTGTCAGAATGAGATCAATGCAGGTTGGTACCAGCAAGTTCTCGTTGCCTGCGCTCTAGACCAAGACGTGGCGAGTCTACCTGAAGGCGATCGCACTATCATTGCAACCAGCTCTTCAAATATTAGTGGCGGTCAGAAACAGCGTATAGTAAGTCACCGAATACGAATTGGCTCTGCATTACTAATTCTCGAATTCAAAGGCTTTAGCA
>NZ_JAELTJ010000550.1 GCF_016428805.1 Achromobacter sp. ASV32 | reverse complement strand
GGATCGTTGTAGCGCAGAAAAGCGAAGACGGAATCCATGAGTTCCACGAGTTGGCCTGCGACGCCAGTCTGTCAGGCGATGGCGCCACTATGCGCTGCCAAAACCCTCCAACTGCTTTACCGATTTCAAAAACGGAGGGGGGCGATCATTGCGACGGCGAATTGTCGTATTTCAATTTCAACGTTGGGCCGCATGATGCTCGGGTCTTTCACGGACCGGAAATGATGTATATTGTGTTTGGATCCAACTCCATCATGACCTGCTTTGGCCAATTTGTCCAGGACTTTGCGGGGCTGGTTGGTTGGAACAGCGACGCTGCTGTCGAACCCCCTCGAGACTTTAGCCAGGCTACTGAACTGCAACGACCGGGAGCGTGGAGCAAGATCGAGAAGAACTGGTTCCTGTTTTGGGATGGCAGTGGCGCCATGTATGTCCAC
>NZ_JAELTJ010000549.1 GCF_016428805.1 Achromobacter sp. ASV32 | reverse complement strand
AACTAGCATTAGCAGTAGATCGTGAAAATCGCTTCAGGAGGCGTCATAGAGGCTGGGCAGCCCTCCGCGACGTTGCAACCCGGCGCATCCTCAGACGCGGTCATACCTCGTCCCAATCTGCATCCAGTGTGACTGGTTGCGCATTCTCTGCCAATTCATATCTCTAATGAAGAGTTCAAGGCCCACTGCCCTGCCAGTATGGCTTAACGACGGTTGCGGCAGGACAGCGATGTGTCAGTGAGGCGCAAGATTGAAGATGGTGGATGATAATGATTGCGACAGCTCCGATAGCAAGATGCGGGACGCGAGATCTGGAGCTCGTTGGCGGGGCACACTCCGTGGGTAGGTACCTAGCGTTGTTGACCACGTTCAATTGGGTGTTTACCCTATACACGCTTGGAATTACAACGATGCGATTCTCTTTGCCGATCTTATGC
>NZ_JAELTJ010000548.1 GCF_016428805.1 Achromobacter sp. ASV32 | reverse complement strand
ATATGTGACCCATTTCTCTTTACGCGGCTTGGGTGCCGAGTCGTCATGGGTCTCGTTGGGAGACTCTTGCTGCTGCTGCTGTTGTTGCTGTTGCTGTTGCTGTTGCTCACTCTTGACGGTCTTCTTGTCCTCCTGGACAACCGTCTCAGGAGTCGGCCAGAGAGTGGCATCATTGACAGAGGGAGGCAGAGCAGCTTTTGCATCACGAGCCTCCTTCTCAGCGACTCTGGAACCACGCACACCGTTGCGGCCCTCCGTCTTGCGGACGAATTTGGTACCGTTGGCAATGACGGGGCTTGAAACCGATTCAGCAGGCTTGGCGGGCTTCTTGACTTCTTCAGTAGCAGTGGCAGGGGCGGCGGGAACGGCAGCGGGAGCGGCAGGCTCGGGCTTGGGCTTCACGGTCTGAGCCTGGGCTTCTCTTCGCTGCTGCCAAA
>NZ_JAELTJ010000547.1 GCF_016428805.1 Achromobacter sp. ASV32 | reverse complement strand
CCTGTATACTAATAATGATTTAGATGGAACACACACCGCCGGTACTATGGGCTCAAAGACGTACGGAGTGGCAAAGAAGGCAACGATCTACGGCTTCAAAGTTCTCAATAACCAAGGCTTTGGACCTGACTCTGGCATCATTGCTGCACTCGATGAGGTCCCCAAAGACGCCGCTACTCGTAGCTGCCCCAATGGAATCGTTGTTAACCTGTCTCTCACAGCGGATAGCTACCTACAGTCTATTAATGACGCTGTTGCCAACTTGGTCAGAAAGGGAATCTTCGTGGCAGTTGCTGCTGGTAACGCCTTTACGGACGCCAAGGACACTTCTCCAGCCTCTGAGCCCCTTTCATGCACTGCTGGCGCCAGCGACTCGAACGATAGCAAGGCATTCTTCTCCAATTACGGTGCTGTTGTTGACATTCAAGCTCCCGGAG
>NZ_JAELTJ010000546.1 GCF_016428805.1 Achromobacter sp. ASV32 | reverse complement strand
TCTTTTGATAGGTGCTTGCCAGCTGTCAGATTTTGTTAGCCGTCGCAGCAAACGCAGGGTCTCCAGTCACGGCTAAAGATGCCAAATCCAGACCGGCCGACCACACGCCTTGGTCCCGCAGCGTCGAGCAAACCCCTCAACATGGATTCGTGATGCTGCAATGCGTGCCACGCCCTTATCAGATCACCCACCTCTTGGGCACCCTTGTGCGGCATTATTATTAGTCTGCAGAACCCCACCACTACGCTTTCATCTCGGTGCTCACCAAAAACCACAGCGCAAGTCCAAGTACCTGTTTTCTGCTTCTTGTACCCTCCAAGTCGTCGTCCGGAATGGACCAAGGCAATTGACCCGCTCATCTTGCTCCAATTCCATTGCTAAAGCCACCCCGTCGAACAAGCGCGTGGATGCCCAAAAGAATCTACAATGTACCGAAA
>NZ_JAELTJ010000055.1 GCF_016428805.1 Achromobacter sp. ASV32 | reverse complement strand
GCGCACGTCGATGATTTCATCGAAATCACGCAGCTTTTCCAAGCCGGCGAGCAGGTGGTTCAAGGCAGGGCCATCCAGAGAGGGGATGGCGAATTCTCGCACGCCGTGGCGGCAGGCCGCTACGGACAGCGCCGCGTACGGCGCGCCAGGCGCCATACGCGGATCGGGGGAAACGCTAAGCGGGGAACGCCAGCGCGTTGGTCAGGTCGCCCATCGGCTGCTGGCCGCGCGCTTTCATGGCGTCATCGCGGGCCTTCAGGCCGTCCAGCGTGGGCAGGTCGAACAGGCGCGTGGCCAGGCGCAGGATCGAGCCGGTGTCGTAGATGGTGTGGTCCACGGTGCCCTTCTTGGCGAAGGGCGACACCACGATCGTGGGAATCCGCGTGCCCGGGCCCCAGCGGTCCCCCTTGGGCGGCGCCACGTGGTCCCACCAGCCGCCGTTTTCGTCCACGGTGATGACGACCACCATGTTCTGCCATTGGGCGCTCTTGCGCAGGCTGTCGACGATGTGGGCGATGTGGCGGTCGCCCGAATCGACGTCGGCGTAGCCTGCGTGCATGTTCAGGTTGCCTTGCGGCTTGTAGAACGTCAGCGGGGGCAGCTTGCCGGCTTCGGCGTCGGCCAGGAATTTGTTGGTCGACGACAGATCGCCCAGGCCGCCGTCGCGCAGGTGCGCGGCGCGGGCCGCGGTGCCAGGGCCGGTGCTCTGGAAGTAGTTGAAGGGCTGGTGGTGCGCCTGGAAGTTCGGCGACGACGGAAAGCCGGTGTTGGCCGTGGAGTCGACGGCAGCCTGCCAGCCGCCGGCATACCAGGCCCAGTCCAGGCCCTTGGCGGTCATCAGGTCACCGATGTTGCTGTGGGTTTGCGGCTGCATGAAGACCGTGGTCGGGTCCGCCTGCGTGGGGTTGGCGGCATCGCGCGAGAAGGCGGGCCAGTACGGCGGGCCCATGGTGTTGACGCCATAGCCGTCCGGCGTCAGTGCGCTGGGGCCGAATTGCGGGGCGCCGGTGGCGGCGCTGGCCGGCGACGTGCCCGCGGGCTTGAGGCGCGGATCGGTCGGGTCGCTGCTTTGCAAGGTGGCGATCTGGCTTTTGATCGTGGCCGAGGCGCTGTCCAGGTTCGGATAGAACGGCGGGCGCGCAGCCACCAGGTACTGGTGATTCAGGAACGAGCCGCCGAACGCGCCCTGGAAGAAGTTGTCGCACAGCACGAATTCCTGCGCCAGTTTCCACAGGCGCAGGTTATACGCCGAGTCGCTGTAGCGGCCCATGACCAGCGCGCCCGAGTCGGCCCAGGCGACGAAGCGGTCGTTCTTGCCGCCGTTGATCTGCATCTGGTTCTGGTAGAACACGTGCCACAGGTCGCGCGTGACCACGCCCTGCGGCAGCGGCTCTCCCTGCGGGCCGCGCAGATCGAACGGCGCGTTGGGCAGGTTGTTCATGTAGGGCGCGGCCTGGTCGACCTGGTAGGTGACGTGGTTGGCCTGCTGCGACGTTGGCACCATGCCGCCCCATACCGGCGGCAGAACGGACAGCGGCGTGCCGTCGCGGTCGTACTGCGTGTAGTCGGCGGCGGTCAGTGCGGACAGCGGCTTTTCGACGCCGGGGAAATTGGAGAACAGGTTGTTGAAGCTGCGGTTCTCCGCGAAGATCACGACCAGCGTCTTGACGTTCTTGCGCAGTTGCGCGGTGACGTCCGGCGCGGGCGCGGCAGGCGGGTCGTTGTCATCGTCGCTATCGCTGGAGCACCCGGCCAGCGCGCCCAGGGTGGCAGCGCTGGCGCCTAGCGCGGCGATGCCGGTCAGAAAGCCCCGGCGGGTGGCGCGGACGGACGAATCGGTGGCCGCGGGATCGGCGGGCGTCGGCGTTGCGGCAGCCTGCGCATTCGCGCGCTTTTCTTTTTCAGACATGGTTGTAGACCTTGCGGATGGGGCGGCGTCCTGTCATGGCGCCACGGGATCGCCGGATGACAGCCGGCATCGTTAACGGGCGCTAGGCTAGAGAGGCAAGGTTCTATCGGTGTGACGTTCTGCTGTCGGAAAGCTGTACGCCGGGCAGGCGCGCGCAGATTTCCCTTAGACTTGTGCCATTGGTGAAACCCGAGTGAAAGCAATGACCGACAATCCCGCAGGCGAATCCGCGCGCAAGACGGCGCCGTCCCGCACCAAGCCGCCGGAAGTGCGGCTGGACGAACTGATGGGCGCGGCCGAGGCGCTGTTCCTGGAAAAAGGCGTGGACGCCACCACGATCAGCGAGATCACGGAAGCGGCCGGCGTGGCCAAGGGCACGTTCTATGTCTATTTCCCGTCCAAGCAGGAAATGCTGATGGCGTTGGGCGAGCGCTACGTGCGCCAGTTCCTGCACGTGCTGGATGAAGCCATCGGCGCTTGCGCACAGGACGATTGGGTCGGACGGCTGCGCGCCTGGATCCATACCAACGTGGCAACGTACCTGCGCACCTACCGGGTGCACGACATCGTCTTCACGCATCCGCACCACCATGCGCGTGAAGGCCATACGGAAAACGAGGTGGTGCAGCAATTACAGCGCATCCTGCAGGCGGGCGCCGCGGCCGGGGCCTGGAAACTGGACAACCCGCGCATGACGGCGCTGCTGATCTATGCCGGCGTGCACTGCGCGACCGACGACGCGATCCTGTCGAAGCTGTCGGATTCATCTGCGTTCGCGCGCGGTATTTCGGATGCGTACCTGCGCATGCTGGGCGTGGCGGACTAGGGCCTGTTTACACGAGCAGGCGCCTCGTATGAGCCCCCGGATGAAGCCGGTCAAGGCACGCGGCGCAGGCGTTTGTCTGAGCCGGCCGGCGACGCATGTCAGGGCGCCAGCAAGGCCGGATCGATGTCGCCCACCGTGATCCGCGCGAGCATCTGCGCGGGCGCGCCTTGGGCGATCAGGCGCCCATGATGCAGCACTAACAACTGGTCGGCCACTTGCAGGGCAACGTGCGCGTGGGGTGTCGCCATCACGGCGCGAAAGCCTTGTGCGATGGCTGCCTGCTTCAATTGCGTGGCGATGCCTGCCTGATCATGCGCGGTGAGCGCATGCACGGACTCATCGAGCAGCAAGGCGTCGGGTTGGCGGATCAATGCCTGGGCCAGGCGCAGGCGCTGGCGCGCACTGGCATTCAAATCGTTGACCAGCATGCCGGCGGCGTGCGCCAGGCCCGCCTGTTCCAGGCTGGCGCCTACGGCCTGGATTTCCGGCGCGCCCACCGCCCAGCGGTCGCCTTGCTTGTGCGCCAACAGCAGCGCTTCGAATACCCGTAGCGACGGCACGGCCGTGGCCGGCGTGTCAGCCAGGATGATGCGGGCGCGGGGGGCTTCATCGGCCAGATGGTGCGCGATCCGGCGCAGCAGCCGTGTCTTGCCCGAGCCCGCTGGTCCCAGCACCACCGTGAGCGCGCCGGCGGGCAAGGGCCCGAGGCCGAGTGGGCCATGAAAGGACGGCGGCACGGCGGCGCGATCCGGGGCAAGCGCTGGCGCGAAGGAGAAGGGAGCAATCATGGCGGTGGGCCTGAAGAGGACGCGTGGCGGGGGCGCGGGCTGTCTTGGGCAGACTATATTTCATGACTGACCGTCAGTCAATGATAATGAGATGTGTTGTCAATAAAGCGTGAGCGATCAGGAGAATCGTTGAGGACGGGGTGGACGCTGCGCTGGCGCCAGCCGGTGTCGGCGCGGGTCAGGATGCGAAGTCGCGGGGGAATCGAAGCCGCGCGGACTGCCGAAGGCCTGGGCCGACTTGCACGGTTTGCGAAACAACGCTATGATTCAAGGCTTGCTTTTTCACGCGCCCGTAGCTCAGCTGGATAGAGTACCTGGCTACGAACCAGGGGGTCGTAGGTTCGAATCCTGCCGGGCGCGCCATTGAATTGCAGGCTTGCAAGGCAATCGCGGCATTGATTTTCATGCCGTATGCCAAGACAGGCCTACAGAACAACGTGAGATTGAAAAAAGCAAACGCAGTGCAGCGGTGAAATTATTCTGATATAATTTTGCCTCTTTGCCGGAGCGCCCGTAGCTCAGCTGGATAGAGTACCTGGCTACGAACCAGGGGGTCGTAGGTTCGAATCCTGCCGGGCGCGCCAAAGTAAGATCTGCAAAGAAACCGCAGTAAAAATGGAAAGGCCTTTGATCTCGCATCGAAGGCCTTTTTGTTTTGCGGGTCGCATACTGAAGTGTTCAGTAAGCGAAGCGTTCAATAGACGCAGCGCCCAGTAAACGCAGCGCTCAGTGAAGAAGCACCCAGTAAAAGAAGCGTTCAGTAAACGCGGCGTTCGGCAAACCACGCTGATTTGCCGACCCTTGCGGCTTCATGTTATAAACACGCCTCTTTAGCGCGCCCGTAGCTCAGCTGGATAGAGTACCTGGCTACGAACCAGGGGGTCGTAGGTTCGAATCCTGCCGGGCGCGCCACCTTATTTGAACGGCCTGACGATTTTTCGTCAGGCCGTTTGCTTTGGCGCTGCGGCGCCCGCTATTTCTGGATGTCTTGCCGCTGGCGCTGGTAGGTGTCGTAGGACGTCGATGCCGAGGCCATGCAGCGCTGCCGTTCCTGCATGTCGGCAACCTTGCTGCATTCGTTTTGCTGCCATCCCTGGCCAGCGCCATAGGCCTGGCGCGATGAGCAGGCGGACGACAGGGCCGCGGTGGCCAGGCAGGCAAGGATCAGGGCGTAGCGCATGCGATTCTCCCAAGGGAGCGAAAAGTGTACATTTTTCGCTTTGCGGCGCCACCCTGGAACCTTTGGTGTTAACAGGTCCTGGGTCGCTTCCGACTGTCATTACCCCTTTCCGCCGCCATCACCATGACCCAGATCGCCATCCGCCTTGCCACGGTTGACGACGCCGCACACGTGGCGCCGTTGTTCGACGCCTATCGGCAGTTCTACGAACAGCCCGCGGATGCGGCGGGCGCGCTGGCCTTTGTCCAGGCGCGGCTGGCGCGCGGCGAATCGGTGATTCTGCTGGCCGAGGATGCCGCAAGCGCCGACGCGGTGGGCTTTTGCCAGTTGTACCCGTCGTTCTGCTCGGTGATCGCGGCGCCCATCTATGTGCTGTACGACCTGTTCGTGGCGCCGCCGGCGCGCAAGAGCGGCGCCGGCCGGGCCCTGCTGCGGCAGGCGGAAGCGCATGCGCGGGCAGGCGGCTTCGCGCGCATGGACCTGACCACGGCCAGGACCAACTTGCCGGCACAGGCGCTGTACGAGTCGCTGGGCTGGGAGCGCGATGAGGTGTTCCTCACGTATAACCGCCCTCTGGCCGGCTGAGCATCACCACACGCGATACGTGCGGCCGGTCTGGGCGCCTTCGACGCTGCGGCTATAGGCCAGCGCCACGCGCTGGGCGGGGGCGGCTTCGAAACCCAGGAAGTAGGGGCCATAGCCATCCCACGACTCCTGCAGCACGGTGGGGCTGACCGAATTGATGCGCGCGCCCTGCAGCTCCACGGCCGCGCCGCGCACGAAACCATCAATGGCGGCGTTGACGGCGGACGCGTTGGCGCCAAAGCGGATCGGTTCGTCGCTGACGATGCCGCTGGTCAGCGTGATCGAGCCGCCCTGGTTCAGGTAGTGCTGGCCGATCAGCGCCAGGTCGATCTGGCCGAGCAGCTTGTCGTGCAGGCCGATCTTGAATTTTTCGGCGGTCATCTCCGCCAGGGGGCCGAAGTGCAGGGCGCCGGCAGTGGAGACGATGGCGTCGACCTTGCCGATGCGCTCGAACAGGGCGCGGATGCTGTCGCTTTGGGTAATGTCCACCTGGTGCTGGCCCTGGGTCTTGCCCACGGTGATGATGTCATGGCGTTGGCCGAGTTCCTGGGCCACGGCGCGGCCGATGGTGCCGCTGGCGCCGATAAGAACGATTTTCATAGTGTGATTCCTGGTCTCTGTGGAAGGGGCGCCGGGGCTGATCCGCCAGCGCATGAAAGCATTTTGCGGTTTTCATTCCTGTGGAAAAATCCGGCAATGGTTGGAACACTTCATACCCAGGGTGCGTAATTCATGGATCGTCTGCTCAGCATGGAGATCTTCGTGGCGGTGGTCGAGCTGGGCAGCCTGACGGCCGCCGCCGCTCGCCACGAAATGTCCGCCGCGATGGCGGCCAAGCACGTCAAGGGCCTGGAGGCGCGGCTGGGGCTGCGCCTGATGAACCGCACGACCCGCCGCCAGAGCCTGACCGAGGCGGGCCAGGCCTACTACGTGCGCTGCAAGGCGATCCTGGCCGACATCGTCGATGCGGAGCAGGGCGCCGAAGCGCTGCGCCTGGCGCCGCGAGGCAACCTGCGCATCACCTCGACGGTGTCTTTCGGCTCCGTGGCCCTGGCGCCGGCGATTGCCGATTACCTGGGCAAATACCCGGATGTGAGCGTCGAGCTGTCGTTGAGCGATGTGGTCGAGGATCTGGTCGCTTCACGTTTCGACCTGGCTGTGCGCATTGGCGAACCGCAAGATTCCGGGCTGGTGGCGCGCCGTATCGGCAGCTACCAGATGATTATCTGCGCGGCGCCGTCCTACCTGGCGCGCTACGGCGCGCCGGAGACGCCCGCCGACTTGGCCCGGCATCAATGCCTGGACTTTTCGTATTGGGGGCGCCGCACAGGCTGGCGCCTGAACAATGGCGATGGCGGCGACGCCGACTATCCGCCGACCAGCCGCTTCATCTCGAATAACGGCCAGGCGCTCAGGCAAGCCGCGCTGGCCGGCTTCGGCATCGTGCTGCAGCCTGAAATCCTGCTGGCGGACGATGTGCGCGCAGGCCGGCTGACGCCGATCCTGCAGCCGCACTGGCCGGCCGCACGGCCCATCACGCTGCTCTATGCGAAGGACCGGCAGGCGCTGCCCAAGCTCACGACGTTCGTGGATTTCGTCGTGGCGCGGTTCGCGGGCAAGGCGGGCGGACGCCGCACGGGCTAGGGCCTGTGCCCACTGGAAGGCGCCTCGCGTGAGTAGCCAAATGAGTGGCTAGCAAGGCGCGAAGCGCAGTCGTGGCCGGTGTTAACAGGCCCTGGCGCCCGGCAGCATGGCAAGCGTCAGCGGCGTCGTCGGTCCACCGCGGTCAGGCAAATGCCGTTCTTGAGTAATTGGTAGGCCTGGCCGCCGAGCCAGGCGACTTTTTCGCCCGAGCTGGTGCGGCAAACGCAGTGTGTCTTGGGATCGAAGCGGGACGTGCCCAGGGCGGAATAGGCGTCCGGGTCCGATACGAAGCGTTCGATGCGATACAGCGTACCGTCGGGGGCGGTAGCCAGTACGTCGGTCAATCGTCTTGCGGTTCCGAGCATTTCAAGTACCTCCGATGCGCGGGCCGTATTTCACGCGGCGCCAAAGTTGTTCGAACATTTCCATCGGGGAAGGCGGCGGGTCGGGATGCCCCAGCCTGATGTCAATGGAAATGTCCTCCTAACGATGAATCATCGAGTTGGTCAGGCGAGACGCCCAGGGCTTCCGAAATGCGGTCCAGGATGATCTGGCGGGGCCGAGGTCGAGGTCTTTCCAATTCGATGTAGATAGAGTGATCCACGCCTAGCCGGGCAGCCATATCAGCGGTACTGATGTTCAGATGCTCGCGCCAGGCGCGTATCAGGCTCCAATCGTTGCCGGTTTTCAGACTTGCTACAGCTGATGGTACGACGCTTTGCCGCGCAGCGGGTGCTTTGGGCGCGGCTGGCGGGCGGCAGGCATCCCGCAAGGTGTTCCTGGCTTTAGCGCTTTTGCGGGCGTCGGGCGGCGGCGCCGCGGCGGGCTCCGCGGTGAAGATCATGCCGCCATTGACTTGGCGGTAGCGGTTTTCACCGATCCAGGACAGGGCTTCGCCGTTGTCGAGCATGCATTCGCAATCCAGGTGGTAATCGCTGGGAATGCTCTCGAGTTTGGCGATGGTTTCCGTGGTCGTGGCGTGCCGCACTACACGGTGCAGGACGCCGTCTGGCGAACGCACGAACACGTCGGGAAGTCTCCAGGAAAACGGAATGATGATCTCCATGGCTGGAATGGTTTTCTGCCACTGTATCCCTCTGCGCTTGCAGTGGAATTCGGGGTTTCCCCTGCACCGCCAACGTTTCTTCATCGTAGTCCTTCGCCGGGCAGAACATCTTCACAAATCTTCACGCGTTTGCGGGTTGCCAGCGGCCTGCCGGCGGCAAGATGGGCGCTTTGACGCCAGCGTTTGAACAAACTGCCGTGATGTTCTCTTTTGTGATGCGCGCGCCGCCAGATCCGCGATTCGCGCCGCGTTGGCGCGGGATCGCCTGGTGGGCCGTGATAGGGGTGTGCGCCTTGCATGCGTTGGCGGCATGGTGGCTGTGGCGGGCGGCGGACGCACGGCCAGGGCAGGCGCCGCGCGAGCAGGAGGTTGCGCTTACCGTGGACTTGCTGCCTGGTGAAGCAGCACGCGCGCGGCCGGCGATGCCGCAATCCGCGCCGGTATCGCGGCGGTCTGCGCCGGCTTCTCAAGCCGCATCGGTCCCTGTGCCTGAATCCGGCGCGGCAACGCCTGCCGCACCTGTGACGCAACCCTTGTCCAAGCCGCAACCGGCGCCGGTGAGGCAGCGGCCAGCGACGTCGCAGACAAAATCGCCACCGCCATCGCGCGCGCCGTCTGCTTCCGCGAAATCGGCCGATGGCCCCGCGCCCGCGCCGGTGCAGGAATCGGCCGGCGATTTCCGTTGGCGCGGCGAGGATGCCATCGCGCAAGGCATGCAGCGGGCTCGCGGCGAACCCCAGGTGAACCTCGCGCCCAAGGCGCGCGCCGAACCCTCAGCGCTGGCCAAAGGCATTGCCCAGAGCGCCAGGCCGCCCTGTCGCGATGCGCATGCGCATTTGGGGTTGCTGGCGTTGCCGATGCTGCTGGCCGATACGGTGCGCGACAGCGGCTGCAAATGGTGACGCGCAATGCATGGGGCGATTGCGGCACCCGCCCCGTCCATGCAGGTGCGGGGCATTGCCGCGGATGTCCCGAATCATGGATACTGGACCTCCCAATTGGGATATTTCATGGCATGGCTCGCGCCCGGACCTGGCTCCGGCCCCGACGTGGCCGCGCCGATCCGGAGACACGAGCATGTCCGAAGCACCCGCCGGCCTGGACCGGTTGCGCCATTTCATCGCCACCGCGACCCGTCTTGCCACGCCGGCCGGCCTGGCGCAATCGCCCGAGCTGCAGGCCGCGTTCGCGGCGCTGATCCGCCACGACGACTGGCTACCCGAGGCCTGTACCGAGCCGCATCCGCAGTATTACCAGCAGTACCTGCTGCATTGCGATCCGCTGGAGCGCTTCTCGCTCGTCAGTTTCGTCTGGGGCCCGGGGCAGCAGACGCCGGTGCATGACCACGAAGTGTGGGGCTATGTCGGCATGCTGCGCGGCGCGGAAGTGAACCAGCGCTACGTGCGCAGCGCCGATGGCAGCCTGTCGCCGCTGGGTGGGCCCGGCACCTTGCGCCCCGGCGATGTGGAACGGTTGTCGCCGCAGGAGGGCGATATCCATCGGGTGTCCAATGCATTTGCCGATCAGGTGTCGATCAGCGTGCACCTGTACGGCGGCAACATCGGCGCGGTGTCGCGCCATGTCTATGACCCGGCGACCGGCCAGGCCAAACCTTTTGTGTCCGGCTACTCGGCGGCCAGCATGCCCAATCTGTGGGACCGCTCGGCGGCCGTGCGCGCGGCTTTGCCCGCCCAGTCCGCGTAAGACCTGTTCGCGGGCGGTCGCCCGTGCTATGTTCGCGTCCTAAATATTGGGAAATACCAAAGCAATGGACAAGACACTGCTCAAGGGGCTGATGGTGTTGGAGGCGGTGACCGACGTGGACAATCCGCCCCGCACGATCGATGCGCTTGCCGCCCGGGTCGGGTTGACGCGCAGCAACACCCATCGCACGTTGCAAACGCTGATCCATGCGGGCTATGTGGTCAAGGACGAAGACGGCGGCGGTTATCGCGGCGCCGTGCGCCTGTTCGAGCTGGCCGCTCGCCAGTTGGGGCAACTGGACGTGCGCAAGCTGGCCGCGCCCTTCATGCGCACGCTGGCGGATCAGACCGGCGAGACCGTGCACCTGTCGGTGCTGGACGGTTTCGACGTGGTCTACGTCGACAAGATCGACAGCCCGCAGCCGATCCGCGCGTATTCGATGATAGGCGGACGTGCGCCGGCCTATGCGGTGGCCACGGGCAAGGCGCTGCTGGCCTATCAGGCCGATGGTTATGTCGAGCGCTATGCGGACAAGTTGCTGCGGCACACGCCGGCCACGATCGTGTCGATGCCGCTCTTGAAAGACGAACTGCGCAAGGTGGCCCGCGCCGGTTATGCCGTCAATCGCGGTGAATGGCGCGAAGGCGTGGGCGGGCTGGCCGTGGCGCTGTTCAACAGCCTGGACCAGCCGGTGGCAGCCATCGGCATTTCCGGCCCGCTGGACCGCTTGAGCGCGGCCCGCATGAAGCAACTGGCGCCGGACGTGGCCGCGTGCGCGCAGGCGATTTCGCAGGGCATGGGCTACCGGCGCGGCTTCCTGGGCCAATAGCAGCCCAGGCGCCGGCGGCTCCCTGCCGCGAGCCGCCTATTGCTGCCGGGCCGCCGACAGCCGCACCACGTCGGCCCAGCGCCCGACTTCCTGTTTCAACACCTGGTCGGTGCCGGCGGGCGTGGTGGCCACGGCATCGGCGCCCAGCTTCAGCGCGGCCTGCTGCACGGCGGGCAGGGCGGCGGCCCGTTGCATGCCGGTCGAGAGCTTGTCGACGATGGCCTTGGGGGTGCCTGCGGGCGCGAGCAAGGCGTAGGCGGTGGCTACCGAATAGTTCTGCACGCCCTGTTCCATCAGCGTTGGCAGGTCAGGCAGCGCGGTAGCGCGCTTGGCCGTGGTGACGCCCAGCAGCCGGATCTTGCCGCTGGCCGCCTGCGGCAGCAGCGCTGGCAAGGTCTCGAACACCATGTCGATCTGGCCGCCCAGCAAATCGGTGATGGCCGGGCCGCTGCCGCGGTAGGGCACATGCATGAGGTGCGTGCCGGTCACGGCCTGGAACAGTTCACCGGCCATGTGCTGCGAGGTGCCGGGACCGGCCGAGCCGAACGTCAACGTGCCGGGCCGGCGCTTGGCCAGCGCGATCAGCTCCTGCACGGTGTGGGCGGGGACCTTGCTGTTGACCGCCAGCGCCATGGGCATGCTGGTCGCCATCGACACGCCGACGAAGGCGGTGGCGAAGTCATAGCCGGGCTTGTCGGGCAGCGCGGCATGGATGGCGTGGCTGCCCAGCGCGCCCATCAGCAGCGTGTAGCCGTCCGGTGCGGATTTGGCGACGTACTCCGCGCCGATCTCGCCGCCCGCGCCGGCCTTGTTTTCCACCACCACGCTTTGGCCCAGGTAATCGCCCAACTGCTGCGCGTAGATGCGCGCGGCCGCATCGGTGGCGCCGCCGGGCGGGAACGGCACCACCATGCGCACAGGCTTGGCGGGCCAGGATTGCGCCACGGCGGGGGCCGCGGCCACGGCGAGCGCGGCGGCGGCCGCGGCAATGCGCCATAAATGTCTCATCAGCGTCTCCTTGGTGTGGGCTGGGCCGTCACGCGTGGCGCGGGTGCGCGATGAAACGCTGCGGTCCATTTTTATAAATCCTAAATATTAGGATTTGATTTTCAATAAATGACTTACGTAGAATTCCACACGATGCTATGCTGGTCAACAATTACGCAGCTGACCTAGGGATTGCTCTAGGACTCGCTGGGGTCGAGGGGGGGCGGTGCCCCGCAGGATGCCACGCGGCAGGCCGCCACCTTATAATTTTTCTCGCATCCTAAATATTGAATTCATATAACGAGAGGTCGGACATGACACCTAGCTCGGCATTGGCCGGCGTTACCGTGCTTGAGATCTGCAACGTCGCGGCAGGGCCGTTCTGCGGCATGCTGCTGGCGGACATGGGCGCCGACGTGATCAAGCTGGAAAACCCCGAAGGCGGCGATACGCTGCGCAGCTGGCCGCCGCTTAGCCAGGGCTATAGCGAAAACTTCGCCTCGCTGAACCGCAACAAGCGATCGGTGACGCTGAACCTGAAGGATCCCGCCGATCTGGCGCTGGCGCGCGAATTGGCGCTCGGTGTGGACGTGCTGATCGAAAACAACCGGCCTGGCGTGATGGACCGCCTGGGGCTGGGCTACGCGGCGCTGCGCGAGGTCAATCCCAAGCTGGTGTATTGCTCGATCTCGGCCTACGGACAATCCGGGCCGCGCGCACAAGAGGGCGGCTTTGACTTGACCATCCAGGCGATGAGCGGGCTGATGAGCGTCACCGGCGAGGCCGGCGGTGAACCGGTCAAGTGCGGGGTGCCGGTAGCGGATTTTTCCGCGGGGCTGTACGGCGCCTTTGCCATTGCGTCCGCATTGCGCGCCGCGCAGGCCAGCGGCCAGGGCACGCATATCGACGTGCCGATGCTCGGCGCCACCTTGGGCATCGCCGCGCTGCAAACGTCCGAGTTCTTCGGCAGTGGGCGCGATCCCGTCAAGCTGGGGTCGGCGCACCCGCGCAACGCGCCTTATCAGGCGTTTCGCTGCAAGGGCGGCTACTTCGGCATGGCGGCGGGCAACAACGCTTTGTGGAAGGGCGTCTGCGTCACCGTGGGCCGCGAAGACCTGCTGGCCGACCCGCGCTTTACCGACACCAGCGCGCGCGCCCGCAACCAGGAAGCCCTGCGTGACATCCTGGAGGCCATCTTCGCCGCCGACGATGCGGCAACCTGGCTCACGCGGTTCCGCGCAGCGGGCGTGCCCTGCGCGCCCATCAATACCTATTCCGAAGTGTTGGCCGATCCGCAGGTGGCGCACATGGGCTGGGTGCAGCCGGTCGAGCTGCCCAATGGCGTGCGCACGCGCACCTTTGGGCTGCCGGTACGCTTTGACGGCCAGACCACCGGGTTGCGCCGTCCGCCGCCCGCGCTGGGCGAGCACAACGACGAGGTGCTGGGCGCGCTGCGCCAGAAGGGCGTGCCGGCATGAGCGCGGTGTTGCGTGTCGAGACGCGTGGCGCAGTGCACGCGCTGACGCTGGCCCGCCCGGAAAAAATGAATGCGCTGTCGGCGGAACTGGTCGAAGCGCTGATCGCCGCGGTGGACGGCGCGCCGGCGCAGGGCGCGCAGGTGATCGTGCTGCAAGGCGAAGGCCGCAATTTCAGCGCGGGCTTTGATTTCGGCGATTGGGAGGCCCAAAGCGAAGGCGACCTGCTGCTGCGCTTCGTGCGCATCGAGACCTTGCTGCAGCGCGTGGCGGCATCGCCCTGCCTGACGGTGGGCCTGGCGCACGGCCGCAACTTCGGCGCGGGCGTGGATCTGTTCGGGGCCTGCAAATGGCGCATCAGCGCGCCGGACGCGAGCTTTCGCATGCCGGGCCTGAAGTTCGGGCTGGTGCTGGGCACGCGCCGCTTTGGCGCGCTGGTGGGCGCCGAACGCGCCCGCGCCCTACTGGAACGCGCCAGCCCCTTCAGTGCTGACGAGGCGCTGCGTGACGGCTTTGTCAGCCGCATGGCCTTGCCGGATGCCTGGCCCGGGATTGAAGACGAGGCCCGGGACGCGGCGGCCGCACTGACGGCCTCCAGCCGCGCGCAGCTCTATGCGGCGCTGTCGGCCGAGCAACCGGATACCGACCTGGCACGGCTGGTGCGGTCGGCGGCCGAACCGGGCCTGAAGGCGCGGGTGGCGGCCTACCTGCAGGCGCGTTAGCACGGACACGCCGCCCCAGGCGCAACGATAAAAGCAAGCAAGGAGACAGCATGGGTTCGGGATTCAATCAGAAGGACAAGCAGCGCTCGCTGGCCGAGCTGGCGGCGCTGGTGCCGGACGGGGCGTCGATCGCCCTGGGCGGCAGCTTCCTGCATCGCGGGCCGTTCGCGTTCGTACGCGAATTGATCCGGCAGGGACGGCGCGACCTGGAACTGGTCAAGCAATCGCCGGGCTACGACGTGGACATCCTGTGCCGGGCCGGCGCGCTCAGGCGCGTGCGGGCCGGCATCGTGGCAATGGAAGGCAACTTCGGCCTGGCGCCCTGGTACCGCAAGGCGGTGGAGCAGCGCGAGGTGGAATTGGAAGAGCATGCCTGCGCCAGCCTGACGGCGGGCCTGCGGGCCGCGGCGTTCGGCGTGCCGTTCCAGCCCTGCGGCGGCCTGCATGGCAGCGATCTGCCGCGGCTGAACGGCTGGCAATGCCTGGACGACCCCTACGGCAGCGGTGAAAAGACCTGGGTGGTGCCGGCGGTGCGACCGGATTTCGCGGTGATTCAGGCATCCGAGGTGGATGCGCTGGGCAACGTGCGGGTATCCGGCACGGCCCACTGGGACCGCATCATGTCGCGCGCGGCGGGCAGCGTGCTGGTGGTGGCGGAAAAGCAGGTGGACAGCGCGGTGTTCGAGGCGCAGCCCGAGGCCACGCTGGTGCCGTACTTCATGGTGCAGGCGTTCACGGTGCTGCCGCGTTCGGCCTGGCCCGGGTCGTGCTGGCCGGATTACGCCATCGACTATCCGGCGGTCGAAGCATACATGGACAAGCACGGCGACCTGGCGGCCCACCTGGCCGCGGCGCCCGAAGCGGGAGCGGCGCATGGCTGAGCAATGGTCGGGTTTTTCGTATCTGGTCACCAATCTGGCGCGCTTCATCCGCCCCGACGAGATCACGTTCAGCGGCGTCAATTCCACGATGCCGATGCTGGCCTGCCTGCTGGCCAAGCGCGCGTACGACTGGGACTTCGTCTACATCAACGTCGCCGGGGGCGTGAATCCGCGGCCGTCGCACATTCCGTTGTCCAGTTCGGATCCGGTGCTGGCCGAACACACGGCGTCCATTTTCGCCAACGAAGATTTCTACGACCTGTGCACGCGCGGCCGCATGGACCTGACGTTCCTGGGGGCGGCGCAGATCGACGGCGCCGGCTGCGCCAACAATTCCTGCATCGGTGATTGGCACGCGCCCAAGGTGCGGCTGCCGGGCGGCGGCGGCGGCGCGGTGATGCTGCCCACCGCCAGGCGCGCCTGCACCTGGCGCACCGAGCATTCGCGCCGTGCCTTCGTCGAGAAGCTGGACTTCATGACGTCCTGGGGCGGGTTCCATGGCGTGGTGACGCCGATCGCGGTGTTCGTCAAACGCGACGGCCGCCTGGCGCTGCAGTCCTGGCATCCTGAGTCCAGCCTGTCGGAAGTGCGCGAGCGCACGGGGTTCGCGTTTGACGCGACCGGCGCCGAGCCGACCGCGCCGCCGACCGAGGCCGAGGCGCGCGCGTTGCGCGAGCTGGATGCCGATGGCCAGTTTGAACGCGATGCGGCGGTGACGCTGCGCTGAGGCGCGAGGCGCCGGCCGATGAACCGGCGCCGGGCACATACGGGAAGAGACGCTGATGCTGATGGATTCCGACACCGCCGTGACGGCGGCCGGCGCGCGCTTGTGGGCGCGGCCCGAGTGGGCAGCGCGCGCCGCGATCGTGACGGCCGACGAGACCGTGACCTACGGCGCTCTACACCAGCGGGTGGGTCGCGCCGCCAGCGCCTTGCGGGCCGCGGGCGTGCAGCGGGGCGACTACGTCGCCGTGGCGATGGCGCGCTCGCCGGCCCAGCTGGTGGCGATCCTGGGGGCGATGGCGGCGGGCGCGTGCCCCTGTCCGCTGGAGCCGCGGCTGGCGCATGAGGAAACCGCGCGCCGCGTGGCCGCCGTGGGCCTGCGCTGGATGCTGTTCGATGACGACCACGCGGCCATGGCGCAGGCCAGCGGCCTGGCGGATGCACGCCTGTTGCCGGCGGCTGGCCTGGCGCGCGGCGAGGCGGCGTGGCCGGCGGTGGCGTCCGGTCCGCGCGATCCGGGCTTGCTGTTGTTCACGTCGGGCAGCACCGGCCATCCCAAGGGCGTGCTGCTCAGCCATGGCGGTTTGATGAACAACGCGCGCGGCGTGCTGGCACACACGGGCCTGACGCCAGCCGACCGCTTGTTGCACGTGATGCCGCTGCACCATACCAATGCCTTGAACAACCAGGTGTTCGCGCCCTTGCTGGCTGGCGCCTGCGTGGCACTGGCCGGACGATTCCGCGCCGAAGACATGCCGGGTCTGCTGCAGGCATGGCGGCCCACCATCATTACCGGCGTGCCCACGATGTACGCGCGCATGCTGGACCTGCCGTTCGATCCGGCCAGCCTGGCCGGGCTGCGCTTTGCGCGCTGCGGGTCGGCGCCGATCACCGAGGCGCTGCACCGGCGCATCGAGGCCTTCCTGGGCTGCCCGTTGATCGTGTCTTATGGTCTGTCCGAAGCGACCTGCACGTCGACCATGAATCCGCCTGGCGCGCGGCGCATCGGGTCGGTCGGCACGGTGCTGGCGGGCCAGCGCGTGACGCTGCGCCTGCCCGACGGCCGCGAGGCGTCGGCCGGGGGCGAGGGCGAGATCTGTATCGAAGGCGGTAGCCTGATGCTGGGGTACCTGGGTGTGGCGCAGGATTCGGCCCCCGCAGCGCCCGTCCGGCTGGCCACGGGCGACCTGGGGCGTTTCGATGCCGACGGCTACCTGACCATCACGGGGCGCATCAAGGACGTGATCATCCGTGGCGGCGAGAACATCTCGCCCGCGCTGATTGAAGGGGTGGTGACGGCGATGGCGGGCGTGGCCGCGTGCTGCGTGGTCGGCGCGCCGGACGACGATCTGGGCGAGGTGCCGGTGGCCTTCGTGCAGCGCGCCGGCGGGCAGGACGCGGCGCAGCCCGCAGCCGCACCGCAAGCGCCGGCCATCCGCGCCGAAGTGCTGGCGCGGCTGGGGCGAATCTATGTGCCCAAGGCGGTGTGCTGGGTGGATCGCCTGCCCGAGAACGCGGTGGGCAAGGTCGATCGCAAGGCGCTGGCGCAGCGCGCCGCGGCCCTGGATGCCGGTATCGCCTAGGGCCTGTTCCCACTGGAAGGCGCCTTCCAGTGGGAACAGGCCCTAGCCGCGGCTGCGCAGCCGGGCCAGCTCGGCCGACAGTTCGGCCACCAGGGCCTGGGCGCGGGCCAGCGGGTCGTGGCTGCCGGCGGCGGCGTCAGCCCGGGTCTGCGCGGCATCGGCATGGGCCGGGCCATCTTCCCGCAGGCGGGGTTGCACGCTTTCATGGGCCACGCTGACGTCCACGTCGAACACCAGCTTTTCGGCCCGGTGCCAGGTGGTGAACCATTCGAGCGGATGGCCGTGCTGGTCCATGCCCTGGCCTTCCAGCATCAGCAATGGCGTGCCGGCCTGGGTATCGAGCAGCGTGGCCAGCGAGGCGTCGGCGGCCACGGCGCGGATCTGGTTGCGGCCGGCGCCGGGGCGCAGGCCGAAACGCTGGGTCAACACGCCGTGCAGCGAGGCGTCGGCCAGGTCCTGGGCGCGCAGCCCGGGCACCGCGGCGGCGGGCAGCCAGGTCCGCACATACGCCAGCGGCGCCTCGGCCACGTGGCGCAGCCGCTCCAGCAGCAACAGCTGGGACGTGCCGAAGAAGTCGGCCACGGCCTTGGGCGGTGCGCCCGCGCCAAAGGCCAATACGCGCGTTTTGAGCGCCACGCCGGACTGCGCGAACTGCTCGTACAGACCGGTGGACCGCTGCACCAGGCGCCGGTGTTCCTGTGGCGCGGCCACGACCGCGGGACGGCCCGCCTCGCGCTGGATCAGGCCTTCGGCGGCCAACGCCGACAAGGCTTGCCGCACCACGCTGCGCGCCACGCCGAAGCGTTCGCACAGCGCGGCCTCGCTGGGCAGCAAGGCGCCGGCGTCCAGCTTGCGGGTACGGATGTCGCCGCGCAGCAGCGCGGCCATCTGGGCATGCAGCGGTATCTCGCCCGAGCGGTCGAGCGCGGGCAAATCGTCAGCGGTGGCGGGCGCCATGGCATCAACCTCCTGTTTGGGCCCGCGCAGTTTCCCATACATGCGTCCAGCCGGGGGCCAGATGCGCGGCGCGCTCGGCGGCCAGGATCAGACTGTCTTCGCGGGCAATGCCCTGGCCGGCGATGTCGAACGCAGTGCCGTGGTCGACGGACACGCGCACGACCGGCAGGCCGACGGTGATGTTAACGCCGTCGTCGCCGTACACGGCCTTGAAGGGGGCGTGGCCCTGGTCGTGGTAGCAGGCGATCACGAACTGCCATTTGCCGCGCACGGCCTGCGGGAACAGCGCGTCGGCCGGGATCGGGCCGGCGGCCAGGATGCCGGCGGCGTTGGCTTCGGCCACGGCCGGCGCCAGGATGTCGGCGTCCTCGCTGCCGAAAATGCCGTTTTCGCCGGCGTGCGGATTCAGGCCGGAGACCGCTACGGGCTGGTCGCCGCGGCCCAGCGCCTTGGCGAACGAGCCGGCCAGGCGCAACACCGCGCGCATGCGGGCCGGCGTCAGGTCGTCGATGGCCTGGCGCAGCGAGACGTGGGTGGTGGCGTGGAAGATATAGAGGTCGCCAGCCGAGAGCACCAGCGAGAAGGTCTTGACGCCGAATTCATGGGCCAGCAGCTCGGTGTGGCCGGGCCACTTGTGGCCGGCGGCGTGCATGGCCGCCTTGTTCAGCGGGGCGGTGACGATGCCGTCGACCTCGCCGGCGCGCGCCAGGGCGCAGGCGGTGGTGACAAAGCGCACCGAGCCGTCGCCGGCCGCGGCGCTGATCTCGCCCAGCTTCACGCCGGCCAGCGAGGGGCCGGCCTGCAGCACTTCGATCGTGCCGGGGGTGTTGGTGGCATCCGCGGGGCGTTGCACGCGGCGCACGATGGCGGGGTCGCCGCCCAGGCTGCGCACGGCGTTGGCCATCACGTCCACGTCGCCGACCACCACCAGCCGCGCCTTCTGGCGCAGCGCGTCGTGGCCCATCAGCATCTTGGCCGTGATCTCCGGCCCGATGCCGGCCACGTCGCCCAGGGTGACGGCCAGCAGCGGCAGCTTGGGGGGAGGGGTTTGTGTCATTGCTTGAATCTCCTGTCGCGGATCGCGCGCACGGCGCGAACCAGTACGTCTTCGGTGCCAAAGCCGCCGGCCTTGGTCACCACGGGCAGGCCCGCGGCCGTGCCTCCGGTCAGCGTGCCCAGGGGCACGCCGCCCATCACTTCATCCACCAGGGCGATGCCGCTGGCGCCCAGCGCCAGCAGCACCTGGCGCGCGCCGTCGCCGCCGGTGGCCACCACACCCGCGGCGCGCGAGGCGCCGATGGCCTGCGCGGCCAGGGTGCCCAGGCGCTCGGCCACGGTTTCGGAATCGAGCCCAGCGCGCTGGCCCTCGGGGGCCAGCAGCAACAGCGTGCCGGCCTCGCGTGCGCCATCCTTGGCATGGGCGTCCAGCAGCGGCTGGCTCCAGGCCTGCCAGGCGGCCTCGTCGGCCAGCTGCGCCAGGCCGGGCGCCCAGGTGCGGGCGCCAGCAGCTTGCAACGCGGCGGCCTGGGCGCGCGCGGCGCTGTGCTGCGAGGTCACGACCACCACGACCGCCGCGGTCTGGTCGGCGCCGGCCCAGACGCGGGCCAGCGGCATGGCCAGGCCGCCCGCGCCGACGGGCAGCGCGCGGTCGCCCAGCACGGCGATGGCGCGGGCCAGCCGTTCCAGGTCGGCGTCATCGCGCGCATCCACCACCACGGTGTGGCCGGCCTGGGCGATGCGGGCGGCCAGGGCCTCTGGCGCCTCGCCAGCCAGCGCCGCGACATGGGCGCAGCCCAGCAGCGTCGGTACGTGGCTCTCGGTCACGGGGGTGACCGGGTCGGTGGCCGCCGAGGTCTCGGTGACCGGTTTGCCGTTCACCTTCAGCACGCCGGCTTCCAGCGTGCGGCCCGTGGCGGGATACGCCGGGCAGATGACCGCGATGGCGTCGCTGTGCCAGGCGCTGCGCGCGGCGTCGATCTCGGCCTTGAAGGCGCCGCGCAGGGTGGAGTCCACTTTCTTGTACAGCCGGGTCACGCCGGCGGCGCGCAGCCGTTCGACGTTGCGGCGAATGACCTCGCCCGCCTCGCGCGCCGGCAGGGCGCGGCTGTGCGTGGTGACAGCCAGCACTTCGACGGTATCCGAGGCCGGCGCGGCCAGCGCCGCGTCGGCGCCATCGATGGACAGGTGGGTGTTCCAGCCGGCGCGCACGAATTGCACGGCGGTATCGCCCGAACCGGTCAGGTCATCGGCGACGATGGCGATCACGGGTTTCACAAAGCCTCTCCGCGCGCTTCGCGCAAGCCGCGCGCTGGCGTCTCGTCGCTGGCGTCCATCGGCTTGAGTTCACCGGCGCGCTTCAGGAAGTACGACGCCAGGACCGGCGCCAGGATGGAGCTGATCAGCACGCAGGCGGCGACCTGCGCGGTGGCGGTCGACACGTACTGCTGGAAGTTGGGGTCCGCTGCCGCGACCACGGCGGGGGTGGCGATGGCGTTGCCGGCGGTGGTGCCGGCCGCGAAACCCAGGCCGCTCTTGCCGCCGCGGCGCAGGATGACGCGGTAGCCCAGGTAGACCAGGCCGCCGGTGATGGGGCTGATGATCAGGCCCAGGATCAGGCCGCTGATGCCGCCGCTGACCACGGCGCCCAGATTGATGCCGGTGCCCAGCGCGAAGGCGAAGAACGGAATCACGATGTTGGGCACGGGCTTGAGCACGTCGCGCCACTTCGGATCCAGGTTGCCCACCACCACGCCCAGCAGGAACGGCACCAGCGCCGCCACCAGGGCGATCATCGGAATGTCGGCCAGGCCCGAGGCGCCCAGGAACAGCAGGCTGAAGAAGGGGCCGTCATTGACCGCGCTGGCGACATAGGCGCCGCGGTCGCGGGCGTCGCCGTACTGGCCGGTATAGGCCAGCCACAGGCCGCCGTTGCTGTTGTCGAACGCGGCCAGCATCGCCAGGATGGAAACGCCCAGCACGCCGTCCAGGCCGACGTAGCTGCCCAGGATGATGATGAGGGTGGCGGGCACCAGTGTCTTCATCAACAGGATGGTGCCGGCGGTAGCCAGGATCGGGCCGCCGGTGCGGGTGTTGACCTGGGTGCCGGTGGCGAAGATCAGCAGGGCGATCAGGGGCAGGGCGCTGTTCTTGAACAGCGCGGTGGTGAAGCCGCCGATGGCCAGCGCGTCGGGCGCGAAGGTGCCGATCAGCGAGCCAAGTATCAGCGGCACCAGCATCAGGCCGCCGGGGATTTTCTGCATCGTGCCAAAGAAAGGCGAGCGGGTGGTTTCGGTCGTCACAATCGGAGTCTCCAGGAGGGATGTTCTGGGGCGCAGACGTTCATGCGTGCGTCTGTCAGGGGGTTGAAAGCCGCTAGTGTACACCTGTACGTACAGCTAGTACGTACAGGGTTGACCCGTATCGGGCCATCCTGGATAGGCCCTTGCCAGCGTCAATCCAGCCCGACGAACCCTCCCGTCTGGTGGCTCCAGAGCCGCGCGTACAGCCCACCCTGTGCCACCAGCCCGGCGTGGGTGCCTGATTCCACGATCCTGCCGCGGTCCAGCACCACCAGCCGATCCATGCGGGCGATGGTGGACAGGCGGTGCGCGATCGCGATGACGGTCTTGCCCTGCATCAGCGTTTCCAGGCTCTCCTGGATGGCCGCCTCGACCTCGGAATCCAGCGCCGAGGTGGCTTCGTCCAGGATCAGGATGGGGGCGTCCTTGAGCAGCACGCGGGCGATGGCGATGCGCTGGCGCTGGCCGCCCGACAGCTTGACGCCGCGCTCGCCGACATGGGCGTCCAGCCCGCGGCGGCCGTCGCCGTCGACCAGCGCGCCGATGAATTCGTCCGCGCGGGCGCGGCGGATGGCGTCCTGCAGTTGCTCATCGGTCGCGTCGGGCCGGCCGTACAGCAGGTTGTCGCGGATCGACCGGTGCAGCAGCGAGGTGTCCTGCGTGACCACGCCGATCTGCGAGCGCAGGCTGGCCTGGGTAACGCGGGCGATGTCCTGGCCGTCGATCAGGATACGGCCGCCTTCCAGGTCGTACAGGCGCAGCAGCACATTGACCAGGGTGGATTTGCCGGCGCCGGACGGCCCGATCAGGCCGATCTTTTCGCCCGCCCGCACGGTCAGGTCCAGGTGCGAGATGATTTCGCGGCCGCTGCCGTAGTGGAACGACATATCGTCAAAGCGCACCTCGCCCTGCGTGATGCGCAAGGGTTGGGCATCGGGCGCGTCCAGCACCTGGCGTGGCTGCGAGATGGTGGCCAGGCCGTCCTGCACCATGCCGACGTTTTCGGAGATGCCGTTGACCTCCCACATGATCCAGGCGGACATGTTGTTGATGCGGATCACCAGGCCCATCGCCAGCGTGATGGCGCCCAGGCTGATGCTGCCGATGCTCCAGAGCCACAGCGCCAGGCCGGCGGTGCTGACGATCAGCACGCCGTTCAGCGTATTGATGGACACGTCCATGGCGGTGATGACGCGGGTCGACAGGCGCTGCTTTTCCGTCTGCTCGGTCATGGCCTGGCGTGCGTAGTCTTCTTCCTGGCGAGTGTGGGCGAACAGCTTGAGCGTGGAGATATTGGTATAGCCGTCGACGATGCGGCCCATCAGTTTGGAGCGCGCCTCCGAGGCGATCACCGCGCGCGCCTGCATGCGCGGCACGAAGTAGGCCAGCATCCAGCAATAGATGGCGATCCACAGTATCAGCGGGATCACCAGGCGCCAGTCGGCTTGCGCGAACAGATACAGCGCGCTGGCCGCGTACAGGATCACGTGCCACAGCGCGTCCACCGACTGCACCGCCGAATCGCGCAGCGAATAGCCTGTCTGCAGCACGCGGTTGGCAACGCGGCCGGCGAAGTCGTTGTGGAAGAACGCCAGCCCCTGATTCAGGACGTAGCGGTGGTTCTGCCAACGCACCAGGGTGGTCAGGCTGGGCGAAATGGTCTGGTGTGACAGCAGGTCGTGCAGGGCGATGGACAGCGGCCGCAGCACCATCACCACGAATGCCATCCACACCAGGGTGTAGGCGTGCTCGCGGAAGAAATCCGCCGGCGCCGTGCGCTGGGCCATGTCGACCAATTCGGCCAGGAAGCTGAACAGCGCCACTTCCACCACCGCGCCGCCCAACCCCACCAGCAGCAGCAACGCGAAGATCGGCCAGACCTGCAGCAGGTAATAGGCGTAGAACCGCAACACCCGCCCCGGCGGGGTGACGTCGGGGGCGTCGCGAAAGGGGTCGATCAGGTTTTCGAAGTAGCGGAAAACGGGATTCGGTTTGTCGCGGGACATGGCGGGTCCGTAAGAGGAGGCCGGCCAAGCGTATCAGGGACACCCCCGAAAAATAAAGGGCCTGCGCGCCGTCAGGCGTATTGCGCGCGCCGCGTTCCGCCTTCGCGGCGGCTGGCCTTTTCCGACACGATGTTGTCTTCGGCCATGCGCCGGCCGCGCTGTTCGATGCGGGCCAGCAGGTTGCGCAGCAGCGCGACTTCGCCCGGGTCCAGGTCCTGCACCAGGAGGTCGTTCAGGCGCAGCACCTCGGGCAGGAGGGCGCGGTAGCGCGACAGGCCGTGTTCGGTGGCCTCGATGCGCACCACGCGCCGGTCGGCGCTGTCCGGCAGGCGCCGCAGCCAGCCTTTTTCGCACAGCGCGCCCAGCGTGCGCGAGGTGCGCGCCAGGTCGAGCTTGGCGGCGGCGGCCAGTTCGGCCGACGTCATGATGCCGCCCTCCACCGCACAGGCCAGCAGGCGCCATTCGCGCCGGGTGATGCCGAAGCGGCCCTCGCACAGGCGCACGAAGACGGGGTTCGATTGCGACCAGGCCTGGTAGAGCCGGTACATCAGCATCTCGGCCAGCGGGTGTTCGACAGGTTCTTTGGGGGTCATATCTTTATGCCAAGTACTGGATTAGATCAAGCAATCTCGGCGGCGCTACAGTCATTTCGCCTATCCAGGCCTGGTGTGAACAGGCCCCAGGCCCAGCATATAGAACCATAACCGACAGCGGGGCCGCTGTCGCCAAGGAGATTACCGTGCGTAAATGGATATCCGGCGCCGCTTTCGCGGCGCTTGCGGCGGCTTCGGCCGTTCCGGCCTGTGCCCAGACAGCACCGCTGGATGGCGCCTTGACCATCGTGGTGGGCTACCCGCCCGGCGGCAGTTCCGACCGCGTCGCCCGGCTGGTGGCCGACCGCCTGAAGGACCGGCTGGGCGTGACGGTGGTGGTCGAAAACAAAACCGGGGCCGGGGGGCGCATCGCGGCGCAGGGGCTGCATGCCCTTGCCGCCCGCCAGAACGTGCTGATGCTGGCCAACCCCGCCGTGATGGTGGTGGCGCCGCTGGTCTATGCCGAACCGGGCTACGACGCCCGGCGCGATTTCAAGCCGGTGTCGCTGGTCAGCCGCTATAAATTCGCGTTGGCGGTACCGGCCACCTCGCCGATCCGCGACGTGGCGGCGCTGCGCCAGTGGCTGCAGGCCAATCCGCGCCAGTTCACCGTGGGGGTGCCGGCCACCGGCAGCCTGCCGCATTTCTTCGCGCTGATGCTGGGCCGCGAACTGGGGCAGGAACCCGAGGTGGTCGGCTACCGCGGGTCGGCGCCGCTGATTTCCGAGCTGATCGGCGGCATCCTGCCGCAGGCGGTCGACACCCTGGATACGCTGCTGCCGCAGCACCGCGCGGGCAAGATCCGCATCCTGGCGACGTCGGGCCAGGCGCGCGATCCGGAACTGGCCGACGTGCCCACCTTCCGCGAGGCGGGGGTGGACCTGGCGGCCGACGGCTGGAACGCGTTCTTCGCCGCGTCGTCGATGGCCCCGGCCAAGGCCGAGCGGCTGGGGGCGGACATCGCGGCGCTGATGCGCGAACCGGCCATGCAGCAGGCGGTGCGCGAGTCGTACCTGGAGCCGGTATCGTCCGACGTGGCCGCCACCGCGGCCGAGCTGGACGCCTATCGCAAGCAATGGGAGCCGGTGGTGCGGGCTTCCGGCTTTACCGCCACGCAATAAAGGCCGATGTCGATGAGCACGGTACAGAATGTGTTGTTCATCATGGCCGACCAGCTGCGGGCGGACCACCTGAGCTGCTACGGCCATCCCTACCTGCAGACGCCCAGCCTGGACGCCCTGGCGGCGCGCGGCGTGCGCTTTGACCGCGCATTCGTCAATTCCGGCGTGTGCGGGCCGTCGCGCATGAGCTTCTATACGGGCCGCTATCCGTCGCGCCACGGCGCCACCTGGAACCGGGTGCCGCTGTCGGTCAACGAGATCACGCTGGGCGAATACCTGGCGGGGCAGGGCCGCGACCTGGTGCTGGCGGGCAAGACCCACGTCATCCCCGACCGGGCCGGCATGGAGCGCCTGTCGATCGACGGCGGCTCCGAGCTGGGCGCGCTGCTGTCGCGCGGCGGCTTCATCGAGGCGGACCGCTACGATGGCCACCATGAGCCCGGCAAGGAAAGCGGCTACCCGGCATTCCTGCGCAGCCACGGGTATGACAGCGCCGACCCCTGGACCGACTATGTCATCGCCGGCGTCGATGCGCACGGCCGCGTGGCCAGCGGCTGGAACATGCGCAACGTGCATCTGCCGTCGCGCGTGGCCGAGCGGCATTCCGAAACCGCCTACATGACCGACCAGGCGCTGGATTTCATGAAAGGACGCGGCAGCCAGCCCTGGGTGCTGCACCTGAGCTACGTGAAACCGCACTGGCCCTACATGGCGCCGGCCCCCTATCACGCGCGCTACACGGCGGACCAGTGCCTGCCGGTGCGGCGCAACCGCGAGGAACTGGCCGGCGCCCATCCTGTGGTGGCGGCCTATCGCCAGCACGAGGAAAGCGTCAGCTTTTCCACCGACGAGTGCGTGCGGGTGGTGCGCCCGGCCTACCAGGGCCTGATCCGCCAGCTGGACGATCATCTGGGCCGGCTGTTCGACTATATGGAAGGCGCCGGCCTGATGCGCAATACGCTGATCGTGTTCACGGCGGACCACGGCGATTTCCTGGGCGATCATTGGCTGGGCGAAAAAGAACTGTTCTACGACACCGTGCAGCGCGTGCCGTTCATCGTCATGGACCCGACGGCCGCCGCCGACGCCACCCGCGGACAGGCGCTGGCCGACATGGTGGAAAGCGTCGATCTGGTGCCCACGGTGCTGCGCGCGTTGGGCGTGGAACGGCCGTGGCACCGGCTGGAAGGGCGCGAACTGCAGACGGTGCTGCACGGCAGGGCCGCCGGCGATCCGTGGCGCGATTGCGTGTTCTCGGAGCTGGACTACAGCTTTCGCCAGGCCCGGCTGCTGCGCGGCAAGACGCCGCAGAATGCGCGCGCCTGGTCGGTGCGCACCGAGCGCTGGCGATATGTGTATTGGCTGGACGAACCCGAGCAGCTCTACGATCTGCACACGGACCCCGGCGAATTCCAGGACCTGGGCACCAGCGCCACGCATGCGGCGGTGCGCGCCGAACTGCGCCAGCGCCTGCTGGACTGGATGCTGCGCGGCAAGCGCCGCACCACCCTGGGCGACGAGGCGGTGGAACGCGCCACCAATGCGCACAAGCGCGCGGGGGTGTTCTTCGGACAGTGGTGACGGCGCGTTGCGCCGCCAGGCCGCGGCGGGTGGCTTGGCGACGGGAGGCGCCGGCTCAGGCGCCGGCCGTGTCCTTCTGCGGCGCGGCCGCCGGCTTGAGCTCGCGCCGCAGGATCTTGCCTACGTTGGTGCGCGGCAGTTCATCGCGGAACTCGATGTAGCGCGGCACCTTGTAGCCGGTAAGCTGCGTGCGGCAATGCGCGATCAGGGTTTCGGCGTCCAGGTTGGGGTCCTTGCGGATCACGTACAGCTTGACCGCTTCGCCCGAGCGTTCGTCCGGCACGCCGATGGCGGCCACCTCGCGCACGCCGGGGTGCAGCGCGGCGGCGTCCTCGACCTCGTTGGGATAGACGTTGAAGCCGGACACCAGGATCATGTCTTTCTTGCGATCGATCAGGAAGACGTAGCCGGCCTCGTCGACATAGCCGATGTCGCCCGTGCGCAGAAAGCCGTCGGGGGTCATCACCAGCGCGGTTTCGTCGGGCCGGTTCCAATAGCCCTGGGTGACCTGCGGGCCTCGCACGCAGATTTCGCCGGCCTCGCCCACGCCCTGTTCCTCGCCTTCGTCGTTGCGGATGGAAATCTCGGTGGACGACACCGGCAGGCCGATGGAGCCGGTGAAGGTCTGCACGTCCAGCGGGTTGATGGTCACGGCGGGCGAGGTTTCGGTCAGGCCGTAGGCTTGCGCCAGCGACTTGCCGGTAACGGCCAGCCAACGGTCCGCCACGGCGCGCTGCACCGCCATGCCGCCGCCCAGCGTCATCCGCCAGTGCGAGAAATCCAGCTTCGCGAAATCCGGGTGATTCAACAGCGCGTTAAAGAGCGTGTTCACACCGGTGAAGGCACTGACCGGCACCTTGGACATCTCCTTGATCAGCCCGGGGATGTCGCGCGGATTGATGATGAGCAGGTTGCTGGCGCCGATCTTCATGAAGGTCAGGCAGTTCGCCGTGAGTGCGAAGATATGGTAGAGCGGCAGCGCGGTGACGATGCACTCCTGGCCTTCCCTTACCCAGGGGCGGATCCAGGTGTGCGCCTGGGTGACGTTGGCGGCCAGGTTGCCGTGGGTCAGCATGGCGGCCTTGGCCACGCCGGTGGTGCCGCCGGTGTATTGCAGGCAGGCCAGATCGCGTTGCGTCAGCGGCACTTCGCTGAACGGCGCATCGCGTCCCGCGCGCAGGGCGCTCCCCAGGCGCTGCGCCCCGGGAATCGACCAGGCCGGCACCATGCGTTTTACGCGGCGCACCATGAAGTCGACCAGCCGGCCCTTGACCGGGCCCAGCAGTTCGCCGATGGAGGTGACCAGCACGCGTTCGATGGCGCTTTTGGGCAGGGCCTGCTGCAAGGTGGCCGCGAAGTTGTCGGCCACCACGATGGCGCGGGCGCCGGAGTCGGCCAACTGGTGTTCCAGTTCGTGGGCGGTGTATAGCGGGTTGCAATTGACCACGACGCAGCCGGCGCGCAGCGCGCCGAACAGGCAGATCGGATATTGCAGCAGGTTGGGCATCATCAGTGCGACGCGGTCGCCGCGGCCCAGGCCGTTGGCATGCAGCCAGGCGGCAAAGTCGCGGGTCAGCCGGTCCAGTTCGCGGTAGGTCAGCGATTTGCCCATGCTGAGGTAAGCCGTCTTGTCGGCATACTGCCGGCAGCTGTCCCGCGCGATAGAGACCAGCGTGGCGGCCGGGTCCAGCTCGATCTGCGCCGGCACGCCCGGGGGATAGCTTTTTTGCCAGATTGGTTCCATCTTTATGGGGTTCCCAGTAGGGCTTTTTTCAGGGAAGACTGCGCCGGGTTGTCGCCCAGCCAGACCCGCAGCAGCGCGCGGGCAAAGGCCGGATCGTCGATGCGGCCGCGCGGCTTGCCGTTGTCGGTGACCGTGACGCCGCGGGCGTCGAAGTCCAGGTCGATCACATCGCCTTCGCGGGCCGAGCCGATCTCGGCCATCAAGGCCGACAGGCGCCCGGTATGTGCTTGCAGGGCGGCGAGCTCGGCCTTGTGGGTATTGTCGCGCAATCCTTCCTGCATCGCGGCGTCCAGGCTCTTGCTGTCGACATCGCGCAAGAGCTGCAGCCGCAGGCGGCGCGGCTCGTTGCTGTTGATCAAGGCCGCGGCGTCCTGGGTTCTGGCGCTGGCGTACAGCGCCGCGACGTAGACCTTGACCACGAACTTGGTGCGCAGGCCGGCGCCGTTCAGCACCAGCGTGTGGCCGCCTTCGGACAATTGCGCCGGCACGCGCACGCCGGCCACTTCCAGGTCCGCGGCCAGCGCCGGGGCGCCTGCCAGGCAGGTGGCCAGGATAAGACTCAGGGCGGCGGTTCGCCCTCCAGAGATGCAACGCATGTGTCTCCTCCAGTCGTTTTCTGCTTGTAGTACTTCTTGTCGGCGATGTAGATCGTGCGTTCCACGACGGCGTAGACGACGCCGTCCTTGTCCTTCAATTCCACGGTGTAGGTCCGGGTGGTCTCGTGGTCCTGCGCAAGAATCCTGCGTATTTCCGCGATTTCTCCCGGCGGCAGCCGGAAGTCCACATACAGCGTGGTGTAAGCGGGTTTGCGGTAGCGGATGGACGCCGCCTTGTCCCACACGATGTGGTCCGCGCCCAGCGCGGACATCAGCATGGTGGGGTGGGCGCCGTCGGTCACCGCGAACAGCGAGCCGCCGTACATGGATCCCACAATGTTGCGCGTGCGCCGCAGCAGCGGCAGCTTGATGCGGATGTGCTGAAAATCCTGCGACACGTGCAACACCCGGCCGCCGGTGGCGCGAAACGCCGGATGCAGGTTGAAGCCCACCCGCATCAGGCGTGCGCGCCAGGCCGGCGACAGGCGTTTGAACCAATAGGGCTTCACCGGGTTACAGGGCCTCGAACAGACCGGCCGCGCCCATGCCGGTGCCGATGCACATGGTCACCAGGCCGTACTTGCCGCCCGTGCGGCGCAGGCCGTGGGTCAGGGTAGCGGTACGGATCGCGCCGGTGGCGCCCAGCGGATGGCCCAGCGCGATGGCGCCGCCCAGCGGGTTGATCTTGGCGGGGTCGAGCTTCAGTTCCCGGATCACCGCCAGCGACTGGGCGGCGAAGGCCTCGTTCAGTTCGATCCAGTCCAGGTCTTCCTGGCGGATGCCGGCGCGGCTCAGCACCTTTGGAATGGCGGCCATGGGGCCGATGCCCATGATTTCGGGCGGCACGCCGGCCACGGAAAATGCCACGAAGCGCGCCAGCGGGCTGAGGTTGAACTCGCGCAGCACCCGTTCGGACACCAGCACCACCGCGGCGGCGCCATCGGACATCTGCGAGCTGTTGCCGGCGGTGACGCTGCCGCGCGCGGCGAACACCGGCTTCAGGCGCGCCAGTCCCTCGGCGGAACTGTCCGGGCGCGGGCCTTCGTCCACCTCGACCAGGCGGCGGGTTTCGCGCAGGTTGCCGTCGGCGCCGCCCGGCAGGCGCGTCACCACTTCGAACGGCGTGGTCTCGGCGCGGAAGTGGCCGGCGGCGATGGCGGCGTTGGCCTTCTGCTGCGAGGCCAGCGCGAAGGCGTCCTGGTCTTCGCGCGACACCTTCCATTGCTCGGCGACCTTTTCACCGGTCAGGCCCATGCCGAAGGCCATGCCGATGTTCTCGGGGTGCGAGAAGATGGACGGATTGAGCGATACCTTGTTGCCCATGATCTGCGGCATGGCGCTCATGGACTCGGTGCCCGAGCCGATCATGATGTCGGCTTCGCCGGTGCGGATGCGGGCGGCGGCGTCGGCCACCGCTTGCAGGCCGGAGGCGCAGAAGCGGTTGACGGTGACGCCGGCCACGCTTTGCGGCAGGCCGGCCAGCAACAGGCCGATGCGCGCGACGTTCATGCCCTGTTCCGCTTCGGGCATGGCGCAGCCGGTGATGACGTCGTCGATGCGGGCGGGGTCCAGCCAGGGCGTCTGGGCCAGCACACTCCGCAGGACGGCGGCCAGCATGTCGTCGGGCCGGGTGGTGGCGTAGACGCCGTTGCGCTTGCCCACCGGCAGGCGCGTCGCGGCGACGATATAGGCCTCTTGAATCTGCTTGCTCATGTCAGTTCCTCAATTGCGCAGGGGCTTGCCGGTGTCCAGGGTATGGCGGATGCGGGCCTGGGTTTCAGGCGTGCGCAGCAGCGCCACGAATTCCTTGCGTTCGACGGCCAGCAGCCATTCCTCGTCCACCTTGGCGCCGGTCTCGACTTCGCCGCCGCACAGGGCCACGGCCGCGCTGCGCGCCACCCGGTAGTCGTGGGCGCTGATCATGCCGCCTTCGCGCATGTTCACCAGCACCATCTCGAAATTGGCGATGCCGTTGCGGCCCGCCACCGGAATGTTCTGCAGGCGCGGCGGCGGCACGTAGCCGGCGGTGGCCGCGGCGCGCGCCTGGCCGATGGCCACGAACAGCAGTTCGCCGGGGTGGAACAGCACGATGTCGTGCTCGCGGGCAAAGCCGGCGTCGACGGCCTCGCGCGCGCTCTTGGCGACCTGCGCCATGGCGATGGTCTGGAACACCGGTTGCAGGTAGGGGAAGACTTCGGTGGGCGTGGCCGTCTTGGCCGCCAGCGCCGCGGCGCGGCCGGCGAATTCCTTGCTGCCGCCGCCGGCGGGGATCAGGCCGACGCCGGCCTCGACCAGGCCGATGTAGCTTTCCAGCGCCAGCACGCGGTGCGAGGCGTGCATCAGGAATTCGCAGCCGCCGCCCAGCGCCATGCCTTGCACGGCCGCCACGGTGGGAATCTGCGCGTACTTGAACGCCTGCGAGGTGCGCTGGAATTTCTCGACCGTGGCTTCCAGCATCTCCCATTGGCCCGCCGCGCAGGCTTCCGACACCTGCTGCAGATTGGCGCCGACCGCAAAGGGCGCATCGTGCCAGATCACCAGGCCGTCGAAGTCGCGCTCGGCGCGGGCCACCGATTGCAGGATGCCTTCGAGCACTTCGGCGCCCAGGGTGTGGTTCTTGGACGTGACCGACAGGATGGCGATGCCGGCATCCACCTCGGGCAGGTGCCACAGGCGCACGCCTTCGTTTTCCCAGACGGTGACGCCGCGGTCATCGGCGCCTTCGCCGAAGACGCGCTCGGGGAACAGCTGACGCCGGTACACCGGCAGCGTCGAGCGCGGGTGCAGGGTGCCGGTGCGGGCGGAGTACGAGCCTTGGGGTGTGTGCACGCCTTTGCGGTCCGGCTCCAGCGCCCAGGCCGGCAAGGGCGCATCGCTCATGGCGCGGCCCGCCTGGATGTCGTCGGCCACGGCGCGGGCGATGTCCTGCCAGCCAGCGGCCTGCCAGGTTTCAAACGGGCCTTGGGCCCAGCCGAAGCCCCAGCGCATGGCCAGGTCCAGGTCGCGCGCGTTGTCGGCGACCTGGCCCAGCTGCACGGCGCTGTAGTGGAAGATGTCGCGGAACAGGCTCCAGAGGAACTGGGCCTGCGGATGGCTGCTGGCGCGCAGCGCGGCAAAGCGCTTGGCCGGATCGCGTTCCTTGAGCAGGGCGGCGACCTCGTCGGCCAGCTTGCCGGCGCTGGGCCGGTAGTCTTGCGCCTTCAGGTCCAGCACCTGGATCTCGCGGCCGGCCTTGCGGTAGACGCCGGCACCGCTTTTCTGGCCCAGCGCGCCCTTGGAGATCAGCGCCGACAGCCAGGCCGGCAGCGTGAAGTAGCGGTGCCAGGGGTCGTCCGGCAGGCCTTTTTCCATGGTGCCGATCACATGCGCCAGCGTGTCCAGGCCAACCACGTCGGCGGTGCGGTAAGTGGCGCTCTTGGGGCGGCCGATCTTCGGGCCCGTCAGCGCATCGACCTCGTCAAAGCCCAGGCCCAGGCGCTGCGTGTGATGCACGGCGGCCAGGATCGAGAACACGCCGATCCGGTTGGCCACGAAGTTGGGCGTGTCCAGCGCGCGGATGACGCCCTTGCCCAGCGTGGACGTCAGCCAGGTTTCCAGTTGGTCCAGCACCGGCGGCTGGGTGTGCGAGGTGGCGATGATTTCCACCAGCCGCATGTAGCGGGGCGGATTGAAGAAGTGGATGCCGCAGAAGCGGTCGCGCAGCCCGGCGGGCAGGGCGTTGGCCAGCGCGTCGATCGACAGGCCGGACGTGTTGGACGCGATGATGGCGCCGGGGGCGACGTGGGAGGCGATGCGCTCGTACAGCGCCGTCTTCCAGTCCATGCGCTCGGCGATCGCCTCGATGATCAGATCGCAGCCACGCAGGCGCTCCAGGTGGTCGTCGTAGTTCGCGGGCGTGATCAGGGCCAGGCGGGCGGCGCCGGCCAGCGGCGCGGGCTCGAGTTTCTTCAGGCCGGCCAGCGCTTTCTTGACGATGCCGTTGCGGTCGCCTTCGGGCGCGGCCAGATCGAACAGCGTGACGGGCACGCCGGCATTGGCCAGGTGGGCGGCGATCTGCGCGCCCATGACGCCGGCACCCAGCACGGCGACGTGTTTGACGACGAACTTGCTCAAGGAAGTCTCCTGAAAATGCAGGCGGCAGGCGGGACCGGCCCGCCCGCCGCCCGGGGCAAGGCTAGAAGCGGGACGACAGTTGCAGGCCGAAGATATGGCCGCTGCTGTCATAGGTGCCCGCGACGCGGCCCTTGGTCAGCTGATTGCCGGATGTGGTGTCGATATCCGTCTTGCGCAGGTACAGATAGGTATAACCCAGGTCGATCGTGGTGTTCTTGGTGGCGGCCCACTGCAGGCCCGTCGAGAACCAGTAGCGGTCGTTGTCGGGCAGCGAGGTCGGGCGGTCTTCGGCCTTGTGGACCGGCGACTGGTCGTAGGCCAGGCCGAACTTCCACTTCCAGTCGGGCGCGAACTTGTACGACGTGCCCACGGCAATGCGCCAGGTGTCGCGGAAGTTCAACGGCAGGTCGTCATCGCGCGCGCCGGTGCCGGAGTTGCGGATCTTCAGGTCGGGGATACTGCTCCAGCCCGTCCACGAGATGTCGCCCAGCAGTTCCCATTTCTCGTTGAGCTGGTGGGTGGCGCTGAGGATCAAGGTGTCGGGCAGGTCGACCGAGGCCTTGGCGTCGAACGAGACCGACTGGCCGGTCGGGCCGATGTTGTCGATGTCGGTGTCGCCCTTGGCGGTGTGCTTGATCTTGGAGCGGTAAGACAGGCCGATGCGGGTGTCTTCGGTGGGTTGCAGCATGAAGCCCACGTTCCAGCCCCAGGCGTCGCCCTTCAGGTTCAGGTCGGCGTCACCGTTGGTGAAGACGGTGCGTCCGCCGGGCAGCGCCACGGGCACGACGGTCTTTTTCTTGTAGGTGGCGTCGATGTGCTGCCAGTTCACGCCAAAGCCCATCGAGAACTTGTCGTTGACCTTGTAGGCGATCGACGGGTTGATGTTGATGGTCTTGATCTCGAATTTGTTCGAGTGGTATTGGCCGTCCCAGCCCTTGTCGTACTCGGTCATCAGACCGAACGGGGCGCCCACGCCCAGGCCGATGAACCATTTTTCGCTCAGTTGCCACGAGCCGTACAGGTTGGGCACGACGCCCAGGTTGCCGGCATCGCCACCGTCGCCGCCGGTGGGGCGGGTGCCGCCCAGGGCGGTGGGGTTGCGGCTGTTGCCGTTGTCCGAGAACTTGAACGAGGGCTTGATCAGATTGACCCCGCCCGACACGTTGATGCCGGGCAGGTAAGTCATGCCTGCCGGGTTGTAGTAGATGATGCTGGCGTTTTCCGGATTTGCCGCCGAGCCCGCGTAAGCGTTGCCCAGGCCGCTGGCATTCTGCTCCAGGAGCTGAAAGCCGGCGCCATGGGCGGCGCTGGTTGCGCCCAGGCCGACCACCAGGGCGGACAGGGTGCTCAGGGACAATGAACGTCTGCTCATGGTACTGCCTCCTCGTGTTGGATGTGTGTGTCTATGGCACTGCCGGTCTCAAGTCCCGGTCTATTCGGCATGGGGGGGAATGGAGTCCTTGGCCGTTTCTCTGCTGTGCTGCGAACTGCGACTGCGTTGGTAATGCAAGGGTCCGCCCGTGAATGGCGCGAACCCGGTTCCAAAAATCACGCCCGCGTCGGCCAGGTCGGCGTCGGCGACCACGCCGGACTCGACCCGCTCGCGGGTGGCATCGATCAGGGGCTGGATCAGGCGCTCGGCCAGGCCGGCCGGCGCGCGGGCATCGCCCGCCTTGTCCTTGACCGGCTTGCCATCGCGCCAGGTGTAAAAGCCCCGGCCGCTTTTCTTGCCCAGGTCGCCGCGCGCCAGCCGCTCGGCCAGGCAGCGCGGCGGTTCGGCGCCGCCGGCCAGTTCCTGGCCCGCCGCGCGGGCGATGTCCAGGCCGACGGTGTCGGCCAGTTCCAGCGGGCCCATCGGCATGCCGAAGGCCACCATCGCGGCGTCCACCGCGGCGGGCGACAGACCGTCGTCCACGCTGCGCATGGCCTGCAGCATGTACGGCGCCAGCACCGCGTTGACCAGGAAGCCGGGCGCGCTCTTGACCGGCAGGGCCAGCTTGCCGATCTGGCCGACAAAGGCGCAGGCGCACGCCAGCGTGGCGTCGGCGATGCCGTCGGCGTGCACCACTTCGACCAGCGGCATCTTGGCCACGGGGTTGAAAAAGTGGATGCCCACCAGGCGCTCGGGCCGGGCCAGGCCAGTGCGCAAGGTTTCGAGCGACAGGCTGGAGGTGTTGGTGGCCAGCAGCGCGTCGGCCTTCATGCGGGGTTCCAGCGCCTGGTACAGGCCACGCTTGGCGTCGGGCTGCTCGCTGATGGCCTCGATCACCAGGTCGGCCAGCGGCACGCCGCTGCCGGCGGGGTCGGGCACCAGCCGATCGAAGGCGGCGCGGGCGGCGCGCGGGTCCTTCAGGCGACGCGAGAACAGCGTGGCGGCGCGCTTGACGGCGGGGGCGATGCGGGCCAGGTCCTGGTCCTGCAGGGTGACCGTCATGCCCTTGAGCGCGCACCAGGCGGCGATGTCGCCGCCCATGACGCCGGCGCCGACCACGTGCACATGGCGCACGGGCGGCACGCCAGTCTGGCGGCCGTTGGCCTTCAGGCGCTCTTGCAGGCGGAACACGCGCAGCAGGTTGCGGGCGGTGTCCGATGCGATGATGCCGTCGATCAGCGCGGGCGCCTGCAGGGCGTTGCCGCCGTGCTTTTCCCAGATCTCGACGATGGCCGGCGCGGCGGGGTAGTGGACCTGCGGGTCTTTCGCGGCAATCTGCTTGCGGGCGCGGCTGGCGGCCACGACTTTGAGCGGCCAGCGGTTCAGCCAGGCGCCCAGGCCTGTCTCTTATACACATCTCCGAGCCCACGAGACCTAATAACCGATCGCGTATGCCGTCTTCGGCTTGAAAAGGGGGGGGGGGGGGGGGGGGGGGGGGGGGGGGGGGGGGGGGGGGGGGGGGGGGGGGGGGGGGGGGGGGGGGGGGGGGGGGGGGGGGGGGGGGGGGGGGGGGGG
>NZ_JAELTJ010000545.1 GCF_016428805.1 Achromobacter sp. ASV32 | reverse complement strand
GTCAAGAACCCTTTAATGAGAAACGCCGAGAATAGTGTACTGAGGATGAGGGGAATATCGTCAACCGACTTTGGGCACAGTCCCAATTCATCGCGGTTTGCATCTGTCGAGTCGTCGCACGGCGAAGCCAAGTTGAGCAAGAGTTTGGCCACCGGGAGTTTCGTCAGAGCGTTCCAGTAGCTCATAAGTCCGGTCACCAACGCAACGAGAAAGACTTCAAACATGGGGAATTTCTTGATGAAATTGAGACGCCGGAAAGACTGTGCCCAATATTTGGAGGCTTTGATAAACAGCGCACCAATTGCACCGCCAAGAATACCGACAACGATGAAGCTGCCCAACTCAAAATACTCCCAGTCAATCAAATAACGGACTTGAAACATGACAATCTTGTGTGTGCCGTAGGGGTTGAGGAACTTGAGGGACAGAGCGGCAAC
>NZ_JAELTJ010000544.1 GCF_016428805.1 Achromobacter sp. ASV32 | reverse complement strand
GAGCATGTATGCTGGAAGCGGGGAAGTGCCGCGGATAGAAATGGCTAGCACTCCTGGCAGGGAAAGATTTCTTGCAAAGGAGGCAAATGGCGTCTCATGGTCTCCGAGGCCATGGAAGAGGATGAGAATAGAGGTAGTTGCTTCCCGAGGGGAGGGGAATTGTAGGGCGTGTGGGAGTGTTGATTTCAGGGGCTCAAAATCGGCTTCTGTTGGTATGCGCGGGGGCATTATGGTTTTGGTTAAATCTCTGACAAGGTAAGAAAGGAAATTTGGTAGACGTAAATGATGTCGTTACTGCAAATTGTAGAGTTTAGAGCTGAGGTTGGATGAATGAGTTTGAGAGGTTGGTTAGCCCCACCAATCGCACTTAAACAATGGAGACGACACGGAATTCCACACGATCACCACTTGACTTATTACCGCAGTCCCCACAAAGT
>NZ_JAELTJ010000543.1 GCF_016428805.1 Achromobacter sp. ASV32 | reverse complement strand
GATATAGCCTATGCAATCCAGCTGCAACCACTTGTTGACAGATGGGTCATAGCACCAAACATCGTTGAACCACTGGAATCCGTTTGTACCGCCAAAGAGGTACATCTTGTCGTTGTGGGTCACAACTGTATGGTTTGTTCGAGCAGCGGGGATCTTGGGAGATATCTCTGATTGAAGAAGGATTTCCCAGCGGTTATTTGCCATTTGAAGTTGATTCAGATCAAAGGCGGAGAGATCGTTCATAAAGTAACCTTCGACTTGACCGCCAAAGATGTAAATCTTGGAGCCAAGGATGTTGAGTGAGTGTCCATAACGACCTGAAGGGCGAGGTCCGGCTGGGAGTGCCCGAGACCAGTGTCGTGTTGCTGCGGAGGGAGATTAGCCTTAACGGCATAGAGTTAAAATTCCAGGACAGTGTGCTTACAGGTATTCAGCAG
>NZ_JAELTJ010000542.1 GCF_016428805.1 Achromobacter sp. ASV32 | reverse complement strand
GAGTAGTTGTAAGCGACGCCAGCCAAGTTTTATC
The DNA here is from genome assembly GCF_016428805.1 of Achromobacter sp. ASV32. GTDB lineage: Bacteria > Pseudomonadota > Gammaproteobacteria > Burkholderiales > Burkholderiaceae_B > Achromobacter. Next base: position 404 of record NZ_JAELTJ010000542.1, on the reverse strand, counting down.
ACTGAGACGCCTCGCTTCTTTTTCCCACCTCTCTCCTCTTCTTAAAGCCTGGTCCCTCATTCTTCTGGTGGTAGCCACGCCTCTTACACCTCATACGATACAATACTATAGTCATGGCTCCGTCAATTGTCAGCGAGGTTGAGCTGCCCGGGCGGCAAGCCCCCGAGTCATCTATGACCCCGGCCGCCAACCAGGCCACCAGCAAGCTATTCTCTCTGCGAGGAAAGACTGTCCTCATTACAGGAGGCGGCCGTGGCATCGGCATCACACTTGCTCTCGCTATAGTCGAAAGCGGAGGCAATGTTGCATGTCTAGATATCCTCGAGTCTCCCTCCGCCGACGAATGGACCCAGCTCATAAAGTACGCCGAGGCAAACAAGCTATCGGCAACATATCACAAGTGC
>NZ_JAELTJ010000541.1 GCF_016428805.1 Achromobacter sp. ASV32 | reverse complement strand
CTCCGCTGACAGAGTGCGAGGCCTTTGCGGTACTCTCTACCAGCGTTGCGAGACCCCCTGTAACTGCGAGGCTGTTGATAAGAAGCTCGCGAGGGGTCCCCTGCTTCAAGCCTTGGAGCACAGTTTGGCGGGTGTCATCGCTGATGAGTAATTGAATCAAGGTATTGTTCTCGTAGCGTTCCGTCTTCAATCGTTTGACTTCGGCTCGCAGATCTTCGTTCTCTGTCCTCGTGTCCTTGCCGTAAATGCATTCTGCCTTCGATACAAAGCACTTCTCGCAGGGAGCTTCGCCATCGCACTAGAAGACCAGGCGTTAGTGAACGAGCTTACTTTCGGGGGTAGCGATTGCTGCAATATATTGCGATGCTGTCAAATCGCCACGCATGGCAAAAGTCATGCGAATTGCATCAGTGACTGCGCATAGACTCACCCTGATCC
>NZ_JAELTJ010000540.1 GCF_016428805.1 Achromobacter sp. ASV32 | reverse complement strand
TTACCAATGTTGTCGCGCCCAAACAAAATGAGGTCCTTCTCGTTTTGCCGCAGTTCAACAACGCATTCATCCTCATGAGGATTGCCCACCTTGAACTTGGCTGACTTCTCCAACCATTTTTCAGTAGACTTCGGGTCCCGTAGCTGGAGTGCAACTGGCAGGCGTCTTCGCCGCCGGGACAGAGCGGCAAACGCCACACCAGGGTCTAAGGCCTTACCAGACGTTTGCTTCGCCTCCGCAGCGAAAGCATGAACTTCAATAACTGTTGCGGTTATCGCCATCGAGTCGTCCCTGTCCCAAGGTTTTAGATTGAAATCATCCCCCTCTTCAACACCAAGCGCCCGGCCACCTTGGATCACGATGGTTTCATTGCGCATATCAGCCCAAAGAGATGTGGACAAGTCCACACTCATGGAAAATGGAATACGATAATCAGCAC
>NZ_JAELTJ010000539.1 GCF_016428805.1 Achromobacter sp. ASV32 | reverse complement strand
ATTCGGTAATGCAACATAAAAAAAAACTACCATGAGCGTGCAGACCCGGTCCGCGGTTCTCCAGACCGGCAGCTTTGCAGCATGGCAAGCCAACCCAACTGGCCCGCGGCACCCCAATCAGGCACCCCTGTAAAGGCTGCAGGGGAATGGCACACACAGGCGCACACAACCACGCGGCTACCTATCGGGAGAGAGGATTGAAAACCTGTGAAGCGAGGAAGGCGAGCGGGCCGCGCCTCTTTTCTGGGGAGGCTTGTTATTTTTGGGGGCGTTGTGAGCGTGTGCCTGGCATATGTAAGTGAGAGAAAACAAAACAATGCATGTTTCCGTCTGTAGTACGGAGTAGAGAAAGCTGACGTGCGTCCTGCGAGTTTTTCTTTACTTTTTTGTTTCTTATTTTCTTTTCTTTTGTAGTGTCTCTGCTGTTTTGCCTTTTGGC
>NZ_JAELTJ010000538.1 GCF_016428805.1 Achromobacter sp. ASV32 | reverse complement strand
AGTAAATACTACAAAACCATCTCAAGCAAAAAAGCGCTGTTAGACATAGACACCGACAAACTGGCTGTTTCCCCCTCTGCATTACGTTCTACCTGTACAAACATGGTATCGAATCTTCCGAGGCACTGAGATGGTTTGAATCACGCGTATGTGCACGTGATCAGTTCTCACAGTTCAATGATGAGAGGCGGGGCTCACCAAAAAAAAAAGGACGAGTACGTACCCCTGGAAAGCGGCACGGCCGTGACAACCTGAACCAATTGAAATGCACCATCTTTACGAGTAGTAGGCACCGTAGCATCCGTTCCGCGCAAAAAAGATCACCTCCCTCTGCAATAGCGGACCCTGGAGTTAGTCTTAGCCTACGTCTAGGCCCGTTGCCACCATTTTTTCCAGCTTCTGACCTGTGTATTCCCTTTTCCTTTCATCAGTCCTACCA
>NZ_JAELTJ010000537.1 GCF_016428805.1 Achromobacter sp. ASV32 | reverse complement strand
GGATCAGCTTGAGCACATGCAAGAGGTGGCGTGGCCGAGCCATGCGAGGGGACAGGTGCTTCATATCCAGGATAAGCTTACCAAGGCGTGGATGTGCCCGGCTAAGCTGTGGCGGCATGATGGCAATCAGAATAAGTGTTTCCGGCTCAAGTGTGCGCGGCCGGACGGCAAGCCTCCGGGTGTTTGTGTCGTGGATATGAAAGTTGTTGAGGTCAAGGCTGTGGTGACGTCGGTGGAGATTCGGGAGAGTGTATTACAAGCTGGGGCGAATCCAGAAGTTCCTCCCCCGTATCAAGGATGATGATGTTTGTGGAGGATATATAATGAAGGACTGGTATGCAACAAAGAGTCGGTGCATCAAGACGATTCCACTGGCTAGTCATGAGCCTGGTCTGGCTGGAAGAAGCTTGCATAGCCGGTACATATTACAATACAAGAC
>NZ_JAELTJ010000536.1 GCF_016428805.1 Achromobacter sp. ASV32 | reverse complement strand
ACCCGGTCAAGCGTACCGTAAGCGTGCGGCCAACCCTAGACAAAGACTCACACGCCATGTCAATGATATCCGCTGGAGATTTACAGTCTTGTTACACAATGTATAAGTACTGCACCGAAGCAATTACTTCCTCTGTGACAACATTGGCCTTTGTCACTGCCCGTTTCTGAATGCCGAGTTGTCTCCGAATTGGGGTTCAGCAACCCAAAAGTGGAGCAGCTAAGCGGACTCCCTGACGCTGACAACGCCGGGTCCGGAGGGAAGACGGAACCAAAAGGAGTCATCTCAAACTAAGAAAATTCTCTCCGTTTTCCATCGTTAATACTTCTTCCACTTTGCATCTGAAAGCAGTTGAAACTAACATCTTGGTCACAAACAAACAGCGTCGAAGAGAGAAAGAAACAAAGAAAGAGAGAGACTAGTGAGCAGCCTCAACCAC
>NZ_JAELTJ010000054.1 GCF_016428805.1 Achromobacter sp. ASV32 | reverse complement strand
CCCCCCCCCCCCCCCCCCCCCCCCCCCCCCCCCCCCCCCCCCCCCCCCCCCCCCCCCCCCCCCCCCCCCCCCCCCCCCCCCCCCCCCCCCCCCCCCCCCCCCTTTTTCAAGCAGAAGACGGCATCCGCGATCGGTTATTAGGTCTCGTGGGCTCGGAGATGTGTATAAGAGACAGACAAAGGCCTGATCACGCCGGCCGACTACGACTCGGCCAAGGCCGAAGTGCTGAAGAAACTCACCAGCTGAGCGCCGAACGCCCATGCAGCAGGTCCTGTGTCCGCAGTGCGGAGCGCCCGTCAAGTTCACGTCCACGGCGTCGGTCATGGCGGTCTGCGGCGCATGCCGCAGCACGCTGCTCAAGGATGCCGAGTCGGTCAAGCGCATCGGCGAAACCGCGGATGTGCTGGAAGACTATTCGCCTTTATGCCTGGGCGCGGCCGGCCAGTTCGAAGGCAAGCGCTTCGACCTGATCGGCCGCATCCAGCTGCGCTATGAAGACGGTTTCTGGAACGAGTGGTACCTGTGGTTCGACGACGGCTCGGACGGCTGGCTGTCGGATGCCTCGGGCCAGTACGCCATCACCCGCCGCCGCAAGGTCAAGTCGACCCAGGGCATGCCGGCGTTCGGGGACATCGCGCCGGGCGACGAACTGAAGCTGGACGGCCAGCGCTTTGCGGCGTCCGACGTGCGCACCTGCCGCGCCGGCGGCGCGCAGGGCGAGTTGCCCTTCGTGCCGGGCGATGGCTGGGAGGCCAAGGTGGCCGACTATCGCTGCCTGGATGCTTTCCTGACGCTGGATTTTTCGGACGGTCCCGATCCTGAGCTGTATATCGGCAAGGCCTTCGACCTGGCGGGCATGCAGGCGGCCTCGTTGCGCTCGAACGAACAGGTGCAAGAGACGGCGGGGCGCTTTCGCGGCCAGATCAAGGCGCTGGATTGCCCCAATTGCGGCGCACCCATCAGCTTTGTTGCGGCCATGGCCACCCAGGTGATATGCCCCTCGTGCGCCGCCACGGTCGACTGCGCCGGCGAGACCGCCGAGGTCATCGCCAAGGCGCAGAAGGTCAAGGCCATCAAGACCACGCTGGCGCTGGGCGCCACCGCCAGGATCGACGGCGCGGCCTACACCCTGATCGGCCTGATGAAATGCGCCGACCCGGACCCCGAAGAGCCGTCCGACTGGATCGAATACCTGCTGTTCAACCCGGTCAAGGGCTTTATCTGGCTGGTGGAAACGGACGAGGGTTGGGAGCGCGTGCAGGTCTGCGACACCTGGCCCAGCCGCAACAATGCCACCAGCGTGCGCTGGCGCAACAAGCTGTACCAGAAGCTGTACGACTACACCTCGCGGGTCGAACTGGCGCTGGGCGCCTTCAACTGGCGGGTGAAGGTGGGCGACAGCACGCAGATCACCGACTACAAGGCGGGCAACCTCAAACTCACCAGCGAGCAGGGGCCGGCCGAACTGGGCTGGTCCGCCGCGGGGCCGGTGGCGCCCGCCCAGCTGGCCGAGTGGTTCGGCAACCCCGAACTGGCCAAGCAGAAAGCCATGCCGCGGGCGAGCACGCCCGGCGGTTACCGCAAGTGGGCCTGGTTCGCGACCATCGCCATGGGATTCCTGAACCTGGGCAATATCTTCAACGGCCGCCTCCTGCCGATCCTGATCGGCCTGGCGTTTCTGTGGCTGCCGGCCAGCCTGGCGGACAAGATGTCCGCAAAGGACGAAATCTCCAATCGCCGCCTCCTGCCGATGCTGATCGGCCTGGCGTTTTTCTGGCTGCCGGCCCGCCTCGTGGACAAGCTGTCCGCAAAGGACGAATAGCGGATGGGCAAACTCCTCTATGCCATCTACGCCGTGATCGTGGTCATGGCCGTCACCGGCGCCAGCTCGCCCGGCGCCCGGTTCACCAGCGGCGGAGGCAGCAGCGGTAGCAGCAGCAGCTGGGGCGGCGGTTCATCGGGCAGCTCGGGCTGGTCCTCGGGCGGATCGCACAAGTGACAGGGCTGGTTTCGACCCCGCAAGACCCGCGTCGCGCCGCGGCGACCCCGCACGCCACGCCCGGCCGCCACATCCTGGCCGACTTTCGCGGCGTGCCGGCCCACTTGCTGGCCGACGCGCGGGCGCTGGAGCGCGAGCTGGTCCTGGCCGCGGAAGCGGCGGGGGCCAAGGTGCTGGGCGCCCATTTCCACCATTTCGGCGAAGGCGCCGGCGTGACCGGCGTGGTCATGCTCAGTGAGTCCCACATCAGCGTGCATTCCTGGCCCGAACACCAGTTCGCGGCGCTGGACATCTTCATGTGCGGCGCCGCCCGGCCCGAGCTGGCGCTGGAGCGCCTGCGCGCGGCGCTGGATCCGCAGACGGTGCGCGTCACCACGGTCGACCGCGGCTAAGCGCCCGGCGCCGCCTCATTTCCCCCTGCCTGGTTTGGCGCCCGCCACCCGCCGGCCGTAAATTGACGGGCGTTATATACCTATATATATTTCGTTACCGAGATTGATCTTGTTCCAGGAGAATGCCATGTTCCGCAAACACCCGATCCTGGCCGTGTCGCTGGGCCTGGCCGCTGTCTGGGGCCCCAGCGCCCACGCCGGTGACCTGGTGGTGTCCGCCGCTGCCAGCCTGACCAACGCGTTCAAGGAAGTGGCGCAGGCCTACGAAAAGGAGCATGCCGGCACCAAGGTCGTCCTGAACTTCGGCGCCTCCGACGTGCTGCTGCAGCAGATCGTCAAGGGCGCGCCGGCCGACGTGTTTGCGTCGGCCGACCAGAAGGCGATGGATAAGGCCGTCGAGGAAAAAGCCGTCAAGGCCGATTCGCGGGTGGACTTCGCGTCCAACCAGATCGTGCTGATCGTGCCGACCGACAGCAAGCTCGACATCGCGGCGCTCAAGGACCTGACGCGGGACGACGTCAAGCGCATCGCCTATGGCAACCCGGCCTCGGTGCCGGTGGGCCGCTATACCCAGGGTGCGCTGCAGGCCGCCGGCCTGTGGGACGCGGTGCAGGCCAAGAGCGTGCTGGCGCAGAACGTGCGCCAGAGCCTGGACTACGTGTCGCGCGGCGAAGTGGACGCGGGCTTCGTGTTCGCCACCGATGCCGCCGTGATGCCGGACAAGGTCAAGGTCGCCGTGCGCGTGCCGTCGCAGACGCCCGTCACTTATCCTATCGCCGTGACCGCGCGCGACGCCGCCGCCAAGGAAGCCCGGCGCTTCGTGGCCTATGTGCTGTCGCCCGCCGGCCAGGAAATCCTGTCGCGCTACGGCTTCCAGAAGCCCTGAGGCGCGCCGGGATTGAATTGTGAATCTTGAGTCGCGGTCGTCATGAGCGATCCCGTGTGGGTGCCGCTGCTGCTTACCCTGAAGGTCGCGGGCTGGGCCACGCTGTTGGCCACCGTGGCGGGCACTGCGGCGGCTTACGGCCTGTCTCGCTGGCGCTGGCCGGGGCGGGATCTGCTGGACGCCATCCTGACGCTGCCGCTGGTGCTGCCGCCCACGGTGCTGGGCTACTACCTGCTGGTGCTGCTGGGCCGGCGCGGCGTGCTGGGCGAAAAGCTGGCGGCGCTGGGCATTGAACTCGTGTTCACCTGGCAGGGCGCCGTCATTGCCGCGTCGGTGGTGGCGTTTCCGCTGGTGTTCAAGTCGGCCCGCGCCGCGTTCGAGAGCGTTGACCCGCAGCTGGAAAGCGCCGCCCGCGTGCTGGGCGTGTGCGAAGCCGGTGTCTTCTTCCGGGTGACCCTGCCGCTGGCCGCGCGCGGCATCGTGGCCGGCGTGCTGCTGGCGTTTGCCCGCGCGCTGGGGGAGTTCGGCGCCACGCTGATGATCGCCGGCAACCTGCCAGGCCGCACCCAGACGCTGTCGGTCGCCATCTACGAAGCGGTGCAGGCGGGCGACGATGCCACCGCCAACTTCCTGGTGCTGGTGACCTCGATCACCTGCATCGCGGTATTGCTGGCGGCCGGCAAGCTGGTGCCGATCAGCTCGCGCCGTCGCGGGGGAGGCGCGTCATGAGCGTCGATCTGCGGATCCGCAAGAACATGGTGTCGGGCGACCGGCATTTTTCGCTGGACGTGGCGTTTGCGTCGGCATCCAAGCGGATTGCGCTGTTCGGGCCCTCTGGCGCCGGCAAGAGCCTGACGCTGCGCGCGGTGGCCGGCTTGCTGCGGCCCGACGCCGGCCGCATCGAGATCAATGGCCGCGTGCTGTTCGATTCCGAGGCCCGCATCAGCATTGCGCCGCAAGCCCGGCGGGTGGCCTATCTGTTCCAGGACTACGCACTGTTTCCGCACCTGACGGTGGCGCAGAACATCGCCTTCGGCGCGCGTCGCGGCTGGCTCAATCCACCCAGGCGGGCGGTCTCGGCCGAGGCGCGGCGCTGGGTCGATGCCTTTGAGCTGGGCGCCATCGTGGGCAGCTACCCCAGCGAGATCTCGGGCGGCCAGAAGCAGCGGGTCGCCCTGGCACGGGCATTGATGCTCAAGCCCGACATCCTGCTGCTGGACGAGCCGTTTTCGGCGCTGGATTCTCAATTGCGCGGCAAGATGCGGCTGGAGCTGAATGCCCTGCAACGCCAGCTGGACGTGCCGATGCTGCTGATCACGCATGATCCGGCGGACGTCGACGCGCTGGCCGACGAGGTGTTCGAGGTGCGCGACGGCAAGGTGTGCCGGCGCGGCGAAGACGTGGGCGTATAGCGCCAAGGGCAGGGCGGCGCCGGCCGGCGCCCTTGACGTAAGCGGACGCGCGTCAGTCCAGCACGCCCAGGATCACGCTGGACGCCTTGAAGATGGCGACCGCGGGGGCGCCGTCGCCCAGTCCCAGCTCCGTGGCGCTGTCGTTGGTGACAATCGCGGCCAGCGTGGTGCCGCCTTCCAGGTCGATCAGGATTTCGCTGTTGACCGCCCCGGTGCGTACCGCTGCGATGGTGCCCGGCAACTGGTTGCGGGCCGACAGCCGCAGGCCGGGGCCCGGCGCGCCGACGATCACCGATGAGGCCTTGATCAGCGCCAGCGCCTCTTTGCCCGGCGCCAGCGCCAGTTCCTGCGTGCTGTCACGCGTGATGGTGGCGGTGACGACGTGGCCGCCAGCGATGCGCAGCAGGATCTCGTCGTTGACGGCGCCGGCGCGGATTTCCATCACGGTGCCCAGAAGTTTGTTGCGTGCGCTGGTTTTCAACATAAATCGCCTCATCAGGTCGATGTCGCCCGTGGCGGTCAAGCCGGCGCGCGTCAGGTTTTCCATGAATTTGCGGTGCTCGGACTCCAGCGCGCGGAAGGTCGCGATCAGGCTGCGGGCCCGGTCCGTCAGGCGTGTGCCGCCGCCGCCCTTGCCGCCCGCGGCGCGCAGCACCAGCGGTTCGCCCGCCAGGTTGTTCATGGCATCGATGGCGTCCCAGGCGCCCTTGTAGCTCATGCCCACCGCGCGCGCGGCCGCGGTGATGGAGCCGGTGGCGTCGATCTGCGCCAACAGGTCTATGCGGTTCTTTCCGCCCCAATTCTGGGTGCCGGAACGAAACCAAATCGAGCCGTCGAGTTCCAACATCGGGGGGATCCTGGTTCAGGTCTGGAATAATCCCCCGAGTGTAATGGAGGCCGCGCGCACAGCGGTTTGGTCCTGATCCAATGAGAATGCATCCTTGTTGAAACTTTATCCGCTTCGCGGCACTATGAATGCGCCTGAGTCCTGTTGACACCTGGGCCCGCGCGGGCTCGTTCTCCCGGAGATCGACATGAAAGCGTTCAAAATGCTGGCGGTGGGTTCCTTGACGGGCTTGTTGGCGGCATGCGCCTCCGGCCCCGCCGTCAAGGGCGACTACGACCACAAGGCCGACTTCGCGCAGTACCGCACGTTCGGCTACATGTCGCCGCTGGGCACCGACAAGGCCGGCTACAGCACCCTGCTGACCGAAAGGCTGAAAGACGCCACCCGCGGCCAGATGGAGATGCGTGGCTACGTCTACAGCGCCTCCAACCCCGACCTGCTGGTCAACTTCAGCGGCAAGTTGCAGCAAAAGACCCAGGTCACCGAAGCGCCGCCGCCGATGGGGCCGTACTACGGCTACCGCAGCGGCTTTTACGGCGGCTGGCCTGGCTACGGCTGGGGCGACACCGTGTATCAATACACCGAAGGCACCCTTAACATCGACCTGGTCGACTCGCGTCGCAAACAGCTGGTCTGGGAAGGGGTGGCGGTCGGCGAGGTCCAGAACCCCGAGATGGCGACATCGGCGCAAAGCGTCGAGAAAGCCGTCGCGCTGATTTTCGCCAAGTATCCGTTCCGGGCCGGCGTCGCCGCCCCGCAGTTGCCGGACAAGAGCAAGCCCTAGGGCGCAGTGACTTTCAAAGGATTCCCGCATGACTACACGCCGCAAGGCCCTGAACCCCGACACCGGCGCAACGCCTTCCTATGACACCGTGGCCCTGGTCTTGCAGGGCGGCGGCGCGCTGGGGTCCTACCAGGCGGGGGTATACGAGGGCCTGCACGAGGCGGGGATCCGGCCGAACTGGGTGTCCGGCATTTCGATCGGCTCGATCAACGCGGCGATCATCGCCGGCTCGCCCGAAGACGAACGGGTGGAGCGGCTGCGGGGCTTCTGGGAAAGCATCTGCCGGCCCACCGGCTTTGCCGCGCTTCCCTGGGGCGAAGCGCTGGCCGACCTGTTCGACGGCATTCCGTTCGGCTTCGGCTCGCCCGCCATGAATGGCCAGTTATCGGCTTTCCAGGCGTTGTTCTCGGGCCAGCCGGGCTTTTTCAAGCCACGCATGCCGCCGCCCTACCTGGTGCATGGCAGGGGGGCGGCGTCCACCAGTTTCTACGACACCACGCCCCTGGCGGAGACCTTGCGCCAGTACGTGGACTTCGACCTGCTCAATGCCGGCAAGGTGCGCGCCAGCTTCGGCGTGGTGAATGTGCGCAGCGGCAATTTCGCCTATTTCGACAGCCAGAAGCACACGCTCGGCCCCGAGCACATCATGGCCTCGGGCGCCTTGCCGCCGGGGTTCCCGTCGGTGGAGATCGATGGCGAGCACTACTGGGACGGCGGCATCGTGTCCAACACGCCCCTGGCCCAGGTGCTGACGACCGACACCATGCGCGACACGCTGGCCTTCCAGGTGGACCTCTGGCCCGCCCGGGGCGGGCTGCCCACCACGCTCGAAGAAGTCGCCGAGCGCCAGAAAGACATCCAGTATTCCAGCCGTACCCGCATGGTCACCGACCAACTGCGGCGGGTGTTGAAGCTGCGTCACGGCCTGCAGCAGCTGCTGGAACGCCTGCCCGAGAAAGAGCGTGGCGCGCCCGACCTGGCCGAGATCCGCAAGCTGGCCAATACCCCGGCCACCAACATCATCAACCTGATCTACGAAGCCAAGCATCGCGAGCGCTTTTCCAAGGACTACGAGTTCGGCACCGAGGCCATGCGCGAGCACTGGGAATCGGGCCTGGCCGATATTCGCCAGACGCTGGCCAAGCCGGGCATCCTGGCGCGTCCCACCCAGAACAGCTGCTTCGTTTCCCACGACATCCACCGCAATGGCACCCATCATTCCTAGGCGGCGTGGCGGCTGCCTGCCAGGCGACCGTTCGCGGACGGCGCGCGCGGCAGCGTGTTTTTTTTAGGACTAGTCTGATTTCAAGGTCATTGAACTGCATGATCCGCTCAAGCCCGGTAGTCTTTCGGCAAGATTAGCAACCTTGTTCCGGATACGGAGCGCCGCTCTCCAGGGCGGCGGCCTGCCCGGTGGAGACCTTGGCGTGACTGTTCCTTTTTACCGTTCTTCCGCTTCCCCCGACGTCCATGGCCCCGCGAATCTGCCCGCCAAATCCCCTGCGGGCGCGCCGCGCAAGCGGCCCGGCGCCGAGACTGCACCCGCCGATCCGGCCGGCCCGGCCGACGGCTGGTGGAGCCTGGCCTACCGCGGCTGGACCCTCCTGACCCCCGCCGGCGCGCGGCTGGACCTGACCGAAGTCGAACGCGCCTGCTTCCAGTGCCTGCTGGGCAATCCGCGCCGCGAACTGTTGCGCGAAGAACTCATGGCCACCCGTCAAGGCACCAACCTGCGCACGCTGAACGTGGCGATCTGCCGCTTGCGCCGCAAAGTGCGACAACTGAACGCGCGCTTGCCCCTGCATACGGTGCACGGCGCGGGTTATGTTTTCCTGGGCAATTTGCGCGAACTCTCCGAGCTTTGAATATCCGGTTTTGACCACCCCCCTTCGAATGCCTCGCCGTGCTGTGAAAATCAGTGATTTCCCCAATAACTGAGTTACATTAACGGGCTATTCACGTGTCACACGCGGCGCGCGGCGTTTTGCTTTGATCGCAGGCGGGGTTTGCGGTCAAATGAGGCGGTCGGAAGCGGCCCCCGGAACCTGCGGCTGTCTTCGGCAACGGGACGCGGCGATGACCTATCGCTGTCACATTGTTGCGGTCGCTTGGCGCGGTTAACTTCGCGGGGGTTTCAATGCGGTTTTCGCCTAAACGTGTCTCAGGTCTGGCTTTTTCCGGCGGCGTCCTCGCGCTGTTGTTGGCGGGGTGCGGTGAAAAGCCGCAGATGAACCCGGGCATGCCCCAGGTCAGCGTCATTACCGTGCAGCCCCAGCGCACGCCCATCGTGGCCGAATTGCCTGGCCGCGTCGACGCGGTGCGCGACGCCCAGATCCGCTCGCGGGTGACCGGCATCGTCCAGAAGATCACCTTCGAGCAGGGCGGCGACGTCAAGGAAAACCAACTGCTGTTCAAGATCGATCCGGCGCCTTACAAGGCCGCCTACGATCAGGCGACCGCGCAGCTCAAGCAAGCGCAGGCCACTTTGTTCAGCGCCAAGGTGCTGGCCGACCGCTACGCGCCGCTGGTGAAAGCCAACGCCGTCAGCAAGCAGGAATACGACAACGCCGTGGCGTCCTACCGCCAGGCCGAGGCCAACGTGGCCGCCGCCAAGGCCGCCCAGGACAACGCGTCGATCAACCTTGGCTACACCGATGTCGTCTCGCCCATCACCGGCCGCATCGGCAAGCCGCTGGTAACGGAAGGCGCGCTGGTCGAGGCCACCTCGGCCACGCAGATGGCCACCGTGCAGCAGCTCGATCCGGTCTACGTCGACTTCACCCAGTCGACCGCGGACCTGGCCTCGCTGCGCCGCGCGTTCGCCAGCGGCAAGCTGCAGCAGGTCGGCAAGGATGCCGCACGCGCCACCGTGGTGCTCGAAGACGGCTCCGAATACGACAAGCCGGGCAAACTGCTGTTCACCGGCATTACCGTCGATCCGTCCACTGGCCAGGTCAATCTGCGCGCCGAGATTCCCAACCCCGACGGCATCCTGTTGCCTGGCATGTATGTGCGCGTGCGCCTGGAGCAGGGCGTGGACGATCAGGCCCTGGTGGTGCCGCAGCAGGCGCTGCAGCGCACCGCCGACGGTTCGCAAAGCCTGATGCTGGTCAAGGACAACAAGATCGAACAGCTGCCCGTCACCACCGGCGGCGCCGTCAAGAACAACTGGATCATCACCAGCGGCTTGAAGGCCGGCGACGTCGTCGTGGTCGAAGGCTTCCAGAAGATCCGTCCTGGCGCGCCGGTGCAGGCGACCCCCTGGAACAAGAACGGCGGTGCGCCCGCCGCCGGCGGGCAGCCGCCGGCGCAGCCTGGCGGCAAGCCCGCGGAGCCCGGCGCCAAGCCGGCCGAGCCGGCGCCGCAGGACAAGGCCGCAGGCCAGAAATCGTAAGCGGCCCGCAGCGCAATGCGCTGCGTTCCTCTTTGGTGAGCATCGCTTTCAGAGTCAGCCCACATGCCGCAATTTTTTATTGATCGACCAATTTTCGCCTGGGTAGTCGCCCTGTTCATCCTGCTGGCTGGGGTGCTGGCGATCCCGAACATGCCGGTGTCCCAGTACCCCGACGTGGCGCCCCCGGCCATCACCATCACCGCCACCTACCCGGGCGCGTCGGCCAAGGAAGTGGCCGAATCGGTCACCAGTATCATCGAGGACAAGCTCAACGGCGCCAAGGGCCTGATCTATTACGAGTCGGTCAGCGACTCGTATGGCACCTCGACGATCACCGCCACGTTTGCGCCGGGCCGCGACCCTGATCTGGCGCAGGTGGACGTGCAGAACCGCGTGTCCAACGTGATTGCCCAACTGCCTGCCGCCGTGCAGCAGCAGGGCCTGAAGTACGAGCAGACCAGTACCGGCTTTCTGATGATCGTGACGCTGTCGTCCACTGACGGCTCGCTGGACCAGACCGCGCTGGCCGACTACATCACCCGCAACGTGCAGAACCCGGTGTCGCGGGTGGCCGGCGTGGGCCAGTTCCAGCTGTTCGCGGCGCCGCGCGCCATGCGCATCTGGGTCGATCCGGCCAAGCTGGTGGGCTTCAGCCTGAGCATGGCCGAGGTCAACCAGGCGATTTCGGCGCAGAACGTGCTGGTGTCCGGCGGCAGCATCGGCGCGCCGCCCAACCCCGAATCGCAACGCATCACCGCCACCGTGGTGGCCAACGGCCAGCTCAGCACGGTCGAGGGCTTTGGCAAGATCGTGCTGCGCGCCAATACCGATGGTTCCAAGGTGCTGCTGCGCGACGTCGCCCGTATCGAGGTCGGCGCCGACAACTACCAGTTCGGTGCCCGCCTGAACGGCAAGCCCACGGCGGCTTTCGCCATCGTGCTGTCGCCTGACGCCAACGCGCTGGCCACCGCCCAGGGCGTGCGCCAGCAGATGGACGAGCTGTCCAAGTACTTCCCCGGCAACATCACCTACGCCATCCCCTACGACACCGCGCCCTACGTCAAGGTCTCTATCGAGCAGGTGCTGCACACCCTGGCCGAAGCCATGGTGCTGGTGTTCCTGGTGATGTACCTGTTCCTGCAGAACGTGCGCTACACCCTGATCCCGGCGCTGGTGGTGCCGGTGGCCATGCTGGGTTCGTTCGCGGTCATGCTGGCGTTGGGGTTCTCGATCAACGTGCTGACCATGTTCGCCATGGTGCTGGCGATCGGGATTCTCGTGGACGACGCCATCGTGGTGGTCGAAAACGTCGAGCGGATCATGGCCACGGAAGGCCTGTCTCCCAAGGAGGCCACCAAGAAGGCCATGCCCCAGATCAGCGGCGCCATCATCGGCATCACGCTGGTGCTGGTGACGGTGTTCCTGCCGCTGGCCTTCATGAGCGGATCGGTGGGCGTGATCTACCGCCAGTTCTCGGTGGCCATGGCCGTGTCGATCTTCTTCTCGGCGCTGCTGGCCCTGACCTTCACGCCGGCGCTGTGCGCCACGATCCTCAAGCCCGTGCCCAAGGGGCATCACAACGACAAGAAGGGCTTTTTCGGCTGGTTCAACCGCAAGTTCGACGCCACCACCCACGGTTACCAGAACTGGGTGTCGCGCATCCTGCACAAGGGCGGGCGCATGATGCTGGCCTTCCTGGTGCTGGTGATTCTGCTGGGCTGGCTGTACCTGCGCCTGCCGTCGTCGTTCCTGCCCGAAGAAGACCAGGGCTACGTCATCAGCAACATCGAACTGCCTACCGGCGCGAGCGCCAACCGTACGGTCGAGGTCATCGAAGAGGTCGAAGCCTACTTCCGCCAGATTCCGGCGGTCGAGAACATCATCACGGTGCAGGGCTTCAGCTTCAACGGCAACGGCCTGAACGCCGCGATCGCGTTCACCACGCTCAAGGACTTCAAGGAACGCAAGGGCAAGGGCGATTCCGCCGGCGCCATCGCATTCAATGCGTTCCAGAAGCAGCTCATGGGCGTGCACGACGCCATGGTGTTCACGCTGGTGCCGCCCGCGATCTCGTCGCTGGGCAACGCCACGGGCTTCGACCTGCGCCTGCAGGATCGCGGCGCGGCGGGCACCGACGCGCTGGCCGCGGCCACCGGCCAGCTGATGGGCATGGCCATGAAGAGCCCGGTGCTGTCGCAGGTGCGCATCACCGGCCTGTCGGCCGGCACGCAGCTGACGCTGGACATCGACCGTGACAAGGCCGCCGCGCTGGGCGTGAACTTCGACGAGGCCGCCTCGCTGATTTCCACGGCGGTCGGTTCGGCCTATCTCAGCAAGTTCCCCAACCTGGGCCGGATGCAGAACATCTGGGTGCAGGCGGATGCGCCGTACCGCATGCAGCTGTCCGACGTGCTCAAGCTGAATGCCCGCAACGTGCAGGGCGGCATGGTGCCGCTGTCGACGTTCGTGTCGGCCAAGTGGTCGCAGGGCCCGGTGCAGGTGGTGCGCTACAACAGCTATGAATCCATGCGTATCGGCGGCAGCGCCGCGGCAGGCTACACCACCGGCCAGGCCATGGAAGAAATGCAGAAGCTGGTGGCGCAGTTGCCGCAAGGCTTTGGCTACGAATGGACCGGCTTGTCCTACCAGGAACGCCAGGCGGGCAACCAGGCCCCGATCCTGATGGGCCTGTCGCTGCTGATCGTGTTCCTGGTGCTGGCCGCGCTGTACGAAAGCTGGGCGATCCCCATCTCCGTCATGCTGGTGGTGCCGCTGGGCATGCTGGGCGCGGTGGCGCTGGTCAGCGCGCTGGGCATGTCCAACGACGTGTACTTCCAGGTGGGCATGGTGACCGTGATCGGGCTGGCGGCCAAAAACGCCATCCTGATCGTGGAATTCGCCAAGGATCAGTACGCGCGGGGCATGGGCCTCTACGAGGCCGCGGTGGAAGCCGCGCGCCTGCGGTTCCGGCCGATCCTGATGACGTCGCTGGCGTTCATCCTGGGCGTGGTGCCGCTGGCCATGGCCACCGGCGCCGGCGCCGCCAGCCAACGCGCCGTGGGCTTGGGCGTGTTGGGCGGCATGCTGGCCGCCACGCCGTTCGCGGTGATTTTCGTGCCGACCTTCTTCGTCGTGGTGCTGGGCCTGTTCAAGACCAAGCCGCGCCTGTTGGGCGCCGAACTGCGCGCCTTCGAAGAAGAGCAGGCGGCCAAGAAAGCGGCGGCGGGCCAGACCCCGCCGGACGCGCCGCCCGCATCCCCGCAATCTCCCGCACACGGTGGCCAGGAGGGCAAGGAATGAGCGCCCTGATGTTCAAACAGACCGCCCTGTCCGCCTTCGTGGCGGTGGCGTTGGCCGGCTGCTCGCTGGCGCCCGACTACAAACGGCCCGACGCGCCGGTTTCCGGCACGTTCCCGGACCAGCCCAAGGTGCAGTACGGCGCCTACACCAATCCCATGACGCTGGGCACGCAGCCCGCCGATGCGGTGGCGCCGCAGAAGGGCACGCCCGCGGCCGACCTGGGCTGGCGCGAATTCTTCCGCGACGCGCGCCTGCAGCGCCTGATCGAATTGGCGCTGGTCAATAACCGCGACCTGCGCGTGGCCGTGCAGCGTGTCGAAGAGGCACGCGCCCAGTACGGCGTGCAGCGCGGCGCGCAGTGGCCCAGCATCGGCGCCGGCATCCAGGGCCAGCGCCAGCACCTGCCGCGCAACATGCGCCCGGGCGGTCCCGATTCGACGTCGATCAGCAGTTCGTACCAGGCCGGCATCGGCCTGACCACGTTCGAGATCGATCTGTTCGGCCGCCTGCGCAACCTGTCCGAGGCCGCGTATCAGCAGTATCTGTCGACCGAACAGGCGCAAAAGGCCACCCACATCGCGCTGATCGGTTCGGTGGCCGAGTCGTATTTCAACCTGCGCGCCGCCGAGGTCCAGCTGGAGCTCACGCAGCGCACGCTGGCCTCGCGGCAAGAGTCGTACAACCTGGTCAAGCGCCGCTTTGATGGCGGTGTGGCGTCCGAGCTGGACCTGAACCAGTCCAAGTCGTTGCTGGATACGGCCTCGGCCGACCTGGCCCAGCTGGCGCGCGCCAAGGCCCAGGCCGTCAACGCGTTGGTGCTGGTGCTGGGCACGCCGCTGCCCGACGACCTGCCGGCGCCCGCGGTGTTCGGCCGCGACCAGCTGCTGGCCAGCGTGCCGGCCGGGCTGCCGTCCGACCTGCTGGAACGCCGGCCCGATATCCTGGCCGCCGAAAACCAGCTGCTGTCGGCCAACGCCAATATCGGCGCGGCGCGCGCGGCATTCTTCCCGACCATCTCGCTGACCGGCCTGCTGGGCGTGTCGAGCCCGTCGCTGGATACGCTGTTCAAGGGCGGGCAGGGTTACTGGAGCTTCTCGCCGTCGATCACCACGCCGCTGTTTGCCGGCGGCAGTATCCGCGAGGGGCTGAACCTGGCGAAGGCCCGCGACAACATCGCGGTGGCGCAGTACGAGCAGACCATCCAGCAGGCGTTCCGCGAAGTGTCGGATGCGCTGGCGGGTGAAGCCACCTACGGCGCCCAGCTGGATGCGCAGCGGGCGCTGCAGGATTCTTCCACCCGCACGCTGGAACTGTCGAATCTGCGCTATACCAATGGTATCGACAGCTACCTGCAGGTGCAGACCGCGCAGGTGGACCTTTTCAATGCCCAGCTCGCGCTGGTGCAAACCGGCCTGGCCGCGCTGATCAACCGTGTGGAACTCTACAAGGCGTTGGGCGGCGGCTGGGAAGAAACAACGAAAGTGCAATGATAGAACTTGGTGTAAACATCGATCACGTCGCGACGCTGCGACAGCAGCGCCACACGGCCTATCCCGACCCGGTGGCGGCGGCGCTGCGTGCCGAAGACGCCGGCGCCGACCTGATCACGCTGCATCTGCGTGAAGACCGCCGCCACATCCAGGACGCCGACGTCTACGCCATCCGGCCGGTGCTGCGCACCCGCATGAACCTGGAATGCGCAGTCACGGCCGAAATGCTGGAGATCGCCTGCGCGGTCAAGCCCAGCGACGTCTGCCTGGTGCCTGAAAAGCGCACCGAGCTCACCACCGAAGGCGGGCTGGAAGTGGCGGGCGCGTTCGCCGCCGTGTCCGACGCCGTTGGCCTCTTGACCGAAGCCGGCATCCGCGTGTCGCTGTTCATCGATCCGGACCCCGTGCAGATCGAAGCCGCCGCCCGCGCGGGCGCGCCGGTCATCGAACTGCACACCGGCGCCTATGCTGAAAGCGAAGGCGAGGCCGCCCAGGCCGAACTGCAGCGCATTCGCGTGGCGGTGGCCGAGGGCCTGCGCCACGGTCTGCGCGTCAATGCGGGCCACGGTCTGCATTACGGCAACGTCAGGCCGGTGGCGGCGCTGGACGGCATCTCCGAATTGAACATTGGCCACGCCATCGTGGCGCAGGCGGTGTTCGACGGCTGGGAAAAGGCGGTGCGCGACATGAAGGCCTTGATGGTGCAGGCGCGCCTGGAGGCGGTGCGCGGCCGTTGACCGCAGGCGGCCGATGGCCAACGGCCGGCCGCCAACTGCTACTCTGGTGGCTGTCATTCCCAGCTGTCATTTCCTTTAGACGCCGCAGCGATGTCCCAATCTGAATCCGCCCCTGCCGTTTCGCCGCCCGCCGCCATCGGCGGCATCGGCATGGACCTTCTGCGTATCGACCGGATCGAGCGCGCGCTGGCGCGCCACGGCGACCGCTTCGCCGAAAAGATCCTGGGCCCCGAAGAGCTGCTGAAGTTTCACGCACGGCGGGCCCGTGACCCGGTGCGCGGGGTGCGCTTTCTGGCCACCCGTTTTGCCGCGAAAGAGGCCTTTTCCAAGGCGGTGGGCCTGGGCATGCGCATGCCGATGACGTGGCGCCGGGTGCAGACGCTGAATGCGCCGGGCGGCCGGCCGGTGCTGGTGATCGCCCCTGAACTGCTGGATTGGTACGTGCAGCGCTTCGGCGCCGCGCACGTGTCCATTACCGATGAATCCGACATGGCCGCCGCCTACGTGGTGGTCGAACGCAAGCCCTGACCGCGCAGGCGGGGCGGCGAGACACATACAGAAGGACAAGCCGATGGCCAAGAAGAAATCCCGGGCGCTGCCGCCCGGTCCCGTGATGGTCGATGTGGCCGGCACCGTGCTGACCAAGGAAGAAAAGAAGCGTCTGCGCCACCCGCTGGTGGGCGGCGTGATCCTGTTCGCGCGCAATTTCGAAAACCGCCGCCAACTGACCGAGCTGACCCGCCAGATCCACAAGGCGCGCAAAGAGCGCCTGCTGATCCTGGTCGACCACGAAGGCGGCCGGGTGCAGCGTTTCCGTGAAGACGGCTTCACCGCCTTGCCGGCGATGCGCGACCTGGGCACCCTGTGGGATCGCGATCCGCTGATGGCCATGCGCCTGGCGACCGAAGCTGGCTACGTACTGGCCGCCGAGCTGCGCGCCTGCGGCGTGGACATGAGCTTCACCCCCGTGCTGGACCTGGACTACGGCGTGAGCAAGGTGATCGGCAACCGTGCCTTTCACCATGATCCGCGCGTGGTCACCATGTTGTCGCGCGCGCTGATCCAGGGCCTGGCCCTGGCCGGCATGTCGGCCTGCGGCAAGCATTTCCCGGGGCATGGGTTCGTGGGCGCCGATTCGCACCACGAAATCCCCGTCGACCCGCGCCCGCTCGAGCGCATCCTGAAGGACGACGGCGCGCCTTACGCCTGGCTGGGCGACGCCGTGCTGCCGTCGGTGATGCCGGCCCACGTCATCTATCCCAAGGTCGACAAGCATCCCGCCGGCTTCTCCAAGCGCTGGGTGCAGGACATCCTGCGCACCCGCCTGGGCTATGACGGCGTGGTGTTCTCGGACGACCTGACCATGGAAGGCGCCTCGGTCGCCGGCGACATCCTGGCGCGCGCCAACGCCGCGCTGGGCGCCGGGTGCGACATGGTGCTGGTGTGCAATCGGCCCGACCTGGCCGATGAGCTGCTGGCGCGCCTGAAGGTCGACCACGCCCCCGAGTCCGTGGCCCGTATCCGCCGCCTGATGCCGCGTTTCGACGCGCTGGACTGGGACTCCCTGCAAGCGGAAAGCCGTTATCAGAATGCCCGACGACTTCAATCTCAAATCGTTCCTGGCTGACCTGCCGCATCTGCCGGGCGTGTACCGGCACCTGGATGCGGCCGGTGAGGTCATGTATGTCGGCAAGGCGCGCGACCTGAAAAAGCGCGTCTCGTCGTATTTCCAGAAAAACCTGGCCAGCCCGCGCATCGCCCAGATGGTGGCGAAGGTGGCACGGCTGGAGGTCACGGTGACGCGCTCGGAAGCCGAAGCGCTGATCCTGGAAAACAACCTCATCAAGAGCCTCAAACCGCGATACAACATCTTGTTTCGCGACGACAAGTCTTATCCCTACCTGCTGATTACCGGCCACGACTGGCCCCGCATCGCCTACTACCGCGGCGCGACCAACAAGCGCGGCCAGTATTTCGGTCCATTCCCCAATGCCTGGGCGGTGCGCGAAACCATCCAGATCCTGCAGAAGGTGTTTCGCCTGCGGACCTGCGAGGACTCCGTCTTCGCCAACCGCTCGCGGCCCTGCCTGCTGCATCAGATCGGCCGCTGCTCGGCGCCCTGTGTGGGCGCCATCCAGGCCCAGGACTACGCTTCGGACGTGCAGCGGGCGGTGCGCTTCCTGAATGGCGAGGCCAAGGAAGTGATGGGCGAAATCGAGGCCCGCATGCTGCAAGCCGCCGAAGCGCTGCGCTTCGAGGAAGCGGCCGCGCTGCGCGACCAGATGGGGTCGCTGGCGCGGGTGCTGCATCAGCAGACCATGGAAAACGTCAGTGGCGAAGACACCGACATCGTCGCCATCGCCATTGCCGGGGGCAAGGTCTGTGTCAACCTGGCCATGGTCCGCGGCGGCCGCCACCTGGGCGACAAGCCGTTCTTTCCGACCCACGCCGAGGGCGAGGCCGCGCCGCAGGTGCTGGAAGCCTTCGTGGCGCAGCACTACACCGACAATGCGCTGCCGCCGGTGCTGGTCTGTTCGCACGCCTTGCCGGATACCAGCCTGATCGATCTGCTGGTGGAGCAGGCGGGCGGGCGGCCGTCGCGGGTGCTGACGCGGCCGCAAGGCACCCGCCGCGCCTGGCTGGAGCAGGCGCAGAAGAACGCCGACATGGCGCTGGCCCGCGCCCTGACCGAGTCCGGCGCCCGCGCCGCACGCACGCTGGCGCTGGCCGAAGCGCTGGACCTGGATACCGATGAAACCGCGCTGGACGCCCTGCGCATCGAGTGCTTCGACATCAGCCACACCGCGGGCGAGGCCACCCAGGCGTCCTGCGTGGTGTTCGAACACCACGACATGCAGCCGTCGCTGTACCGCCGTTACAACATCGCCGGCATTACCCCGGGCGATGATTACGCGGCCATGCGCCAGGTATTGACGCGGCGCTTTGCCAAGGTCGCCGACGGCGAAGCCCAGATGCCGGGGCTGGTGCTGATCGATGGCGGCAAGGGCCAGGTCGAGGTGGCGCGCAAGGTGTTCGTGGAACTGGGGCTGGACATCCAGACCCTGGTGGGTGTGGCCAAGGGGGAAGGGCGCAAGGTCGGCCTGGAGACCCTGGTATTCGCCGACGACCGCCCGCCGGTGGCGCTGGGCGGTGAATCGGCCGCGTTGATGCTGATCGCCCAGGTGCGCGACGAGGCCCACCGCTTTGCCATCACCGGGATGCGGGCGCGGCGGGCCAAGACCCGCAACGTTTCCCGCCTGGAGGAAATCGAAGGCGTGGGCGCGCGCCGCCGCCAGCGCCTGCTGGCCCGTTTCGGCGGATTCTCGGGGGTGGCATCGGCCAGTATCGAGGATCTGGCGTCGGTGGATGGCATTTCGGACGAATTGGCCGAGCGGATCTATGAAGCGTTGCGCGGTTAGGGGCTCGCAGGCCCCGTTTTTCTGCCCGTCATGGGTCAACTGCCGGCCAGTCGCCGCTTCCAAGACAGTCAGTGCCATCTGCCTGATGTAGCATACGGACACTATGCCAATTAACGTACCCATTATTCTGACGTGGCTGCGCATCGCCATGATTCCGCTGGTGGTCGGGCTGTTCTATCTGCCCGAAAGCTGGATGTCCGTGCCCGTGCGCGACACCTTTGCCGCCTGCGCGTTCATCGTCGCCGCGCTGACCGACTGGTTCGACGGCTGGCTGGCGCGTCGCTGGAACCAGACGTCGGCATTCGGGGCGTTCCTGGATCCGGTGGCCGACAAGCTGATGGTCTGCGCCGCCTTGATCGTGCTGCTGGACCTGAGCCGGGTTGATGCGTTCATTTCGCTCATCATCATCGGCCGCGAAATCACCATTTCCGCGCTGCGCGAATGGATGGCCAAGATCGGCGCCAGCGCCAGCGTGGCGGTGCACCGGCTGGGCAAGTTCAAGACCGCCGCCCAGATGGTGGCGATTCCCTGCCTGCTGTACAACCAGCCCCTGTACGGGGTGTCCACCAAGATGCTGGGCGACGTGCTGATCATCGTTGCCGCGGTGCTGACGGTCTGGTCGATGCTGTATTACCTGCAGCGCGCCTGGCCCGCCATCCGCGAGAAGGCCCAATAGGCCGAATACGCCATGGCGGCCCGGCTCGCGCCCGGGGGCGCCGTTACATATGAAGAGCGATGCTGGCCGCGGCCGGCACGGCCTCGCGCCGCATTCGCCAAAGGGACAACGGCCGGCTCGCCCGGACGTTGAGGAGACAACCCGCGAGCCGCCCCGAGGCGGCCGCCTATCGCCGCCTCGGGGCGGCCCTGTGCCATGACTACCGCTGCAACCCCCCTGGCCTCCGATGCCGCCGTCCGCCGGCGCGACTGGCAGATCATCCTGCTGATCGGCGTGGCCCACGCCTCGTCCCACTTCTTCCAACTGGTCCTGCCGTCCCTGTACGTGTCGCTGGGCAACGAGTTCGGCCTGGACTTCGCCCGCCTGGGGCTGCTGGTGTCGACTTTCTACGTGGTGTCCGGCATCGGCCAGGCCTCATCCGGCTTCGTGGTGGACCGCATCGGCGCGCGTCCCGTGCTGTGGTTCGGGCTGGCGTGCTTCGTGCTGTCGGGCCTGTTGATCGGGTCCGCCACGGGTTATCCCATGCTGATGACGGCGGCGGTGGTGGGCGGCATCGGCAATTCGGTGTTTCACCCGGCGGACTATTCCCTCATCAATCACCGCATCACGGCGCCGCGCCTGGGGCACGCCTTTTCGACCCACGGCCTGACGGGCAACCTGGGCTGGGCGCTCACGCCCGTGTTCATGACCACGATCACGCTGCTGGCGAACTGGCGCGTGGCTGCCTACAGCGCCGCCGCCCTGGTGGCGGTGGTGTTGCTGATGACGGTGGTGTGGCGCGGTTTGCTGGGCGGTTCGGAACCGGCGGCGCAGGCCGAGGGCCAGGACGCCAAGGCCGTGCGCGCCGCGCCCAAGCCGCAGGATGGGGTGCTGACCACGCTGGCCACGCTCTTGTCCAAGCCAGCCTTGTGGGGCGCCTTCCTGTTCTTTGCCTGCACCTCCATCGCCTTGTCGTCGGTGCAGAACTACACCATTCCGCTGCTCGGCCAGCTGTATGACCTGTCCAAGGTCACGGCCAGTTCGGCGCTGTCGGGTTACATGGTGGCGTCGGCGGTGGGCATGGCGGCCGGGGGCTTCCTGGTCTCGGCCAATCCGCGTACCGAGCGCACCGTGATGGTGGCGTTGATCCTGGCGGGCCTGACGCTGGTGGTGCTGGCGCTGGGCCTGGTGCCGGCAGTGCTGGCGGCGCCGGTGGTGGCCCTGGCCGGCTTCTGCTCGGGCGTGGCTGCGCCGTCGCGCGACATGCTGATCCGCAAGGTCACGCCCAAGGGGTCCACCGGGTCGGTCTACGGCCTGGTGTATTCGGGCATGGACGTGGGGTCGGCCCTGGGGCCGCTGGCCTTCGGGCTGCTGCTGGATGCGGGGTTGCGCCAGGGGCCGTGGATCGGCGCGGGCGTGGCCTTTACGGCTGCTGCACTGCTGGCGCAGTGGATTGCGGTGCAGGCGCGCCGGGCGGATCCCGCCGCCGCGCCCGCCGGGGCGCGTTCCTGACGTGGTCCGCCCCTTGCCGTAAACAGAACGCCGCCCGAGGGCGGCGTTCTGTTTGTTGACCGGGTGAATCGCGCCGCCTGATGCCGGCCGGCACGATTGCGGACCGCCGAGCGTCAGGCCGCCGCTTCGATATGCGCGGCGATGGCGCGGCCGATATCCTCGGTGCGGGCGTTGCCGCCCAGGTCGGGCGTGCGGGGTCCGTCTTTGAGGCAGTGCTCGATGGCGGCCAGAATGGCGTCGTGGGCCTGCTGGCTGCCCAGGAACTGCAGCATCAGCGCGCCCGACCAGATCATGGCGATGGGGTTGGCGATGCCCTTGCCGTAGATGTCGGGGGCCGAGCCGTGCACCGGCTCGAACAGCGAGGGGAACTTGCGTTCCGGGTTCAGGTTGGCCGACGGCGCGATGCCGATGGTACCGGTGCAGGCCGGACCCAGGTCCGACAGGATGTCGCCGAACAGGTTGGACGCCACCACTACGTCAAAGCGCTGCGGCTGCAACACGAAGCGCGCGGCCAGGATGTCGATGTGCTGCTTGTCGGTCTTGACGTCGGGGTAGTGCTGGCCCATGGCGTCGGCGCGTTCGTCCCACCAGGGCATGCTGATGGCGATGCCGTTGCTTTTGGTGGCCACCGTGAGCTGCTTGCGTTCGCGGCGGTTGGCCAGTTCGAAGGCGTAGCGCATGACGCGGTCGGTGCCGTGGCGCGTGAAGACCGATTCCTGGATGACGACTTCGCGGTCGGTGCCTTCGAACAGGCGTCCGCCCAGGTTGGTGTATTCGCCTTCGGTGTTCTCGCGCACGATGAAAAAGTCGATGTCGCCCGCGCGCCGGCCGGCCAGCGGGCAGGCCACGCCGTCGAACAGCCGAACATGACGCAGGTTGATGTACTGGTCGAATTCGCGGCGGAACTTGAGCAGCGAGCCCCACAGCGACACGTGGTCGGGTACCGTCGCCGGCCAGCCCACCGCGCCGAAGAAGATGGCGTCATAGCCCTGCAACTGGGCCTTCCAGTCGGGCGGCATCATGTCGCCATGCTGCGCGTAGTACTCGCAGTTGGCCCAGGGAAAGGTATCGATCTGCAGCGCCAGGCCGAAGCGGCGCGCGGCGGCCTGTACGGCGCGCAGGCCTTCGGGCAGGACTTCATTGCCGATGCCGTCGCCGGCGATGGCGGCGATCTTGTAGACGTGGGACATGGAAAAACCTGGAAAAGAAGGGGAAGGGGCCCGCTGGGCAGCGCCACGAGGCAGCCGGCAGCGGGAACCCGGTCATGGTAGGGGTTTACACGGTCCATCTACAATGACCCATTCCGTGAAATGACTCTGCACGAATCATGAATAATGACCTGCTGCCCGCCGACCTGCGCGTCTTCAATGCGGTGGTGCGCGCGTCCAGCTTTTCCAAGGCCGCCGAAGACCTGGGCATGTCGCCCGCCTACGTCACCAAGCGCATCCGCCTGCTGGAGGAAAGCCTGGGCACGCCGCTGTTCCATCGCACCACGCGGCGGGTGGTGGTCAGCGAGGCGGGCGAGCGCGTCTATCACTGGGCGCAGCGCATCCTGGACGACGTGGATCACCTGGTGGAGGAGGTCGGCACCACGCGGCGCGAGCCGCGCGGGCTGCTGCGGGTGTGCAGCAGCTTCGGCTTCGGGCGGCGGGTGGTGGCGCCGGCGCTATCGGCCTTCGTCTCGCGTCATCCCGCGGTGCAGGTGCGCTTCGAGGTGTTCGATCGCCTGGTCGACGTGGCTGCCGAGGGCTACGACCTGGACGTGCGGGTGGGCGACGAGATTGCGCCGCACGTCATCGCCCGCAAGCTGGCCGACAACCACCGCCTGCTGTGCGCCGCGCCGTCGTATCTGGCCGAACGGGGCGAGCCGCGCAAACTGGCCGACCTGGCGGCGCACGATTGCCTGGTCATCAAGGAACGCGACCATCCCTTCGGCGTCTGGCGCATGCGCCGCGGCGACCAGGAACATACCGTCAAGGTGCGTGGCCCGCTGTCGGCCAACAATGGCGAAATGGTGGTGCAGTGGGCGGTGGACGGCCGCGGCATCATCCTGCGGTCAGCTTGGGACGTGGGCCCGCTGATCGCGGCAGGCAAGCTCGTGCCCGTACTGCCGCAATATCGGCAGGAAGCGAACATCTGGGCGGTGTATCCGTCGCGGGTGAATGCGTCGGCCAAGGTGCGGGTGTGCGTGGATTTCCTGGAGGATCACCTGCGCAGGCAACCGCTGAGAGACTGAGCGGCGGCCTCGCAGGGCAGGCGCTGAACTGGCGGCCAGCCGGCGTTCAGCGCCCGCCGCTGCCACCGGCCGAAGCGGCCAGGCCCCGCGCCGAGCCGCCCGGGTGGCAGGCGGCCGCGCGGCGCCTACTGCCGGACGGTGCGCACGTCCGGCGGGGGCGCGGCTTCGAAGTTGCTGCGCCATGGGTTGATGTCCAGTCCGCCGCGCCGCGTGTAGCGGGCGTAGACCGTCAGTTGCTCGGGCGCGCAGGCGCGCATGATGTCGGTGAAGATCCGTTCCACGCAATGCTCGTGGAATTCGGCGTGCTGGCGAAACGAGATGACATAGCGCAGCAGCGCCTCGCGGTCGATGGGTGCGCCGCGGTAGCGGATCTGCACGCTGGCCCAGTCGGGCTGGCCGGTCACCGGACAGTTGGATTTGAGCAGGCGCGAGCACAGGGTTTCGTCCACGGGATCGCCCGGGCGCGTGCGCAGCAGTTCGGGCGCCGGCTCGTAGGTGTCGATCTCGATATCCAGCTTATCTATATAGATACCGTCCAGTTCGCCCATGCGCAGCTCGGAAAACCGCTGCGGCAGGATGAAGTCCAGCCCCACCGGGGCGCCCGCGGCGGCGCTCAGGTCGCGTTCGAGCCGGCCGCGCAATGCGGCCGAATTGACCAGGCGGGTCTGGTTGAAGGAGTTCAGGTACAGCTTGAACGACTTGGACTCGATGATGTTGGGGCTGTCGGCCGGCACCGAGAAGGTGGCCATGGCGACGCGCGGCTTGCCCTTGGCGTCCAGCCAGGACAGTTCGTAGGCGTTCCACAGGTCCACGCCGGTGAATGGCAGCGTGCCGGCGGCCAGATCCAGCGCCTGGCGGTTGTGGCTGCGCGCGATGGGGAACAGCAGCGAAGGATCATATTGCGAGGCGTAGGCCACGCTCTGGCCCAGCGGGCCGTGAGACAGCGTCATGGAAAGAGTCGTCGATGGCTTGGAGATGACCGCATTGTAGGCGCTCGCGAAGGGTGCATTTTTCGCATGATGAAACGCCGCTCTCGGTATGTGAAAGTTCGTGCTGCGGCGCATCGCAAGGCCATTTCACAGATAACAATATCGTTCCGCAATGCGAAATGAATCTTTTAAAGTATTGATTTTATTGAATAATATTTTTCATCTTATATAAGAGGCACGCTCACCTTGCTCCGCAGCACAGGCATAGACTTTGTCCAACGATTCACGCAATGCAAACCAAAGTTTTTTTGCCTTTTCAGCCATAGACCAAGGAGCATGACCATGAGCAACCGCGAAACCGAAATCCGCAATCTGCAGAAAGACTGGGCCGAGAACGGCCGGTGGCAGGGCATCAAGCGCGACTACAGCGCCGAGGACGTCATCCGCCTGCGCGGCTCGATCAGCGTCGAACACACGCTGGCCCGTCGCGGCGCGACCCGCCTGTGGGAACAACTGCATAGCGAGCCTTTCGTGAATTCGCTGGGCGCCCTGACCGGCAACCAGGCCATGCAACAGGTCAAGGCCGGCCTGAAGGCTATCTACCTGTCGGGCTGGCAAGTGGCCGGCGACGCCAACCTGGCCGGCGAGATGTATCCCGACCAGTCGCTGTACCCCGCCAACTCGGTGCCGCAGGTCGTGCGCCGCATCAACAATTCGCTGACCCGCTGCGACCAGATCCAGTGGATGGAAGGCAAGAACCCGGGTGACGAGGGCTATATCGACTTCTTCGCGCCCATCGTGGCCGATGCCGAAGCCGGTTTTGGCGGCGTGCTCAATGCGTTCGAACTGATGAAGGCCATGATCGAGGCCGGCGCCTCGGGCGTGCACTTCGAAGACCAGCTCGCCTCGGTCAAGAAGTGCGGCCATATGGGCGGCAAGGTGTTGGTGCCGACCCGCGAAGCCGTGGCCAAGCTGGTGTCGGCGCGCCTGGCGGCCGACGTGATGGGCACGCCCACCGTGCTGCTGGCCCGCACCGATGCCGACGCGGCCGACCTCGTGACCAGCGACGTCGACGAAAACGACCGCCCGTTCATCACCGGCGAGCGCACCGTGGAAGGCTTCTTCCGCACCAAGGCCGGTATCGACCAGGCGATCTCGCGCGGCCTGGCCTATGCGCCCTACGCCGACCTGATCTGGTGCGAAACGTCCACGCCCAACCTGGAATACGCCCGCAAGTTCGCGGACGCCATCCATCGCCAATTCCCGGGCAAGCTGCTGGCGTACAACTGCTCGCCGTCGTTCAACTGGAAGAAGAACCTGGACGACGCCACCATTGCCAAGTTCCAGCGCGAGCTGGGTGCCATGGGCTACAAGTTCCAGTTCATCACGCTGGCCGGCTTCCATGCGCTGAACTACGGCATGTTCGAACTGGCCCACGGCTACGCCCGCCGCCAGATGAGCGCCTTCGTCGAATTGCAGCAAAAGGAATTCGCCGCCGCCGACCTGGGCTTTACCGCCGTCAAGCATCAGCGCGAAGTGGGCACCGGCTACTTCGACGCCGTCACCCAGACGATCGAAGGCGGCCAGTCGTCGACCACCGCGCTGACCGGCTCGACCGAAGAGGCCCAGTTCGAGCACGGCAAGGTGCAGAAGGTCGCCTGAGCCTGACGGATCAGATTTTGCAGTTGCAGTTGTAGTGCTGTTGTAGGGTGGATTCAGGGTGCCTTCGGGCACCCTTTTTTTTCGGCCAGATAGGCGCCGGGAGGCTGACCCAGCGCGCGGCGGAAGGCGGACGTGAAGGCGCTGGGGCTGGCGTAGCCCAGGTCCAGCGCGATACGGGTCACGGGCAGGCCCTGGCTCAGGCGTTCGATCGCGGCCAGCAGGCAGGCCTGCTGGCGCCAGGCGGCGAAGCTCGTGCCCGTCTGCGCGCGGAACAGGCGGGTAAACGCGCGTCGGCTCATGCCGGCTTGTGCGGCGACGCTGTCCAGGCTGGTTGCGATGGACGGTTCGGCGAACAGTTGCCGGCAGGCGCGCGCCAGGCGGGGATCGCCGGGCAGCGGCGCGCTCAACGGCAGCGGCGTCATGGCGGCGATTTCCTCGGCCAACAGGGCCATGAGCTTGCCGGCGCGACCGTCCAGGTCGTACAGCGCGGGCAGGTCGATGGCGGCGTCCAGCAATTGGCGCAGCAGGGGCGACACGCCCAGCACGCAGCAAAGCGCGGGCAGCCCCAAGGCCTGCGCCGCGGGATCGGCCAGGAAGGTGTTCAGCATGGTCACCGGGCTGCTCATGGTCATTTCGTGGGTGATGCCGGCGGGCACCCAGCAGGCGCGCTGCGGCGGCACCAGCCAGCGGCCGTGGGGCGTGGCGACGCTGATCGCGCCACGTGCGGCAAAGGCGAACTGGCCGCGCCGGTGGGCGTGCACGGGAAACGTCAGGCCCGCGGGGTAGTCGCAGGCGGTCACGACCACGTCGCGGGCAATGTCCTCGTAGGGGTCGATCAGGGTGTTGCGCATGGCCCGAATTCTACATTGATAGGCCTGGCATCGAAGGCAGGCCAGGTGGAGGCGGCCTACGATGCCCAGGTCTCTGCAACCCCAGGCCGCCCGCGAGCGCGCCGCGACAACGCTTCTGGAACCCGGATGCCCAATACTTTTCACCGCGTGGGGCAAGGTCCCCATCCCGTCATCGTGCTGCATGGCTGGTTTGGCGATGCGCATGCATTCGAACCGATCGAGCCCTGGCTGTCTGGCGACGCCTTCAGCTACGTGTTCATGGACTACCGCGGCTATGGCGGCATGCGGGAGGCGCCGGGTGCGTACTGCATCGACGAGATCGCCGCGGATACCCTGGCACTGGCGGACGCGCTGGGCTTTGACCGGTTCAGCCTGGTGGGGCATTCGATGGGCGGCATGGCCATCGAGCGGGTCGCGACGTTGGCGCCGCGGCGGGTGCGTGCCTTGGTGCCGGTGGCGCCGGTGCCTTGTGGCGGCGTGCCGATGGCACCGGCCGCGCGGGCCTTGCTGCAAGGGGCGGCCGCCGACCTTGCCAAGCGCCGCGCCATCATCGACCGCAGCACCGGCGCACGCCTGCCGGCGGCGTGGGTTCAGTGGAAGGCGGCGTATTCCGCGCAACACGCGTCAGCCGATGCATTTGCCGCCTACCTGCCGGCCTGGGCCGATACCGATTTCAGCGATGCGATCGATGGGCGTCATCCTGTGTTGGCGCTGGTGGGCGAACATGATCCGGTGTTCACCGCGGCGCTGATGACGGCGACGTATGGACAGCGCTACCCGGGGGCGGCGGTTCAGGTGCTGCAGAACGCGGGGCACTACCCGATGAATGAAACGCCGCTGGCCCTGGTGGCGGCGATCGAACGCTTTTTGCATGCGGTGGCGGCGGATTGAGGCGCGAGGGGCGGGGTCGCGCATCAGCCGCTTCGCGGCGTGGACGGGCTGGGCGCGGTGTTACTGGCGCGCGCCTTCCAGCAGCGCCTGCACCAGGCGATTGTCCTGGTCCGTCTGCCGGCACACGAATGAGATCTGCCGATAGGGCGCGTCCTTGCCCAGCGGCAGCACGCGCACCGGATGCACGTCCAGTAGATTGGGGCCGGGCTCGGGCAGGATGCATACGCCCAGCCCTTCGGACACCAGCGCGGTCAGCGCGGCCAGCGATTGCAGGTCGATGCGGCAGCGCGCATGCGGCGCATGCTGCGCCACATAACGGGCCGCCAGCCGGCCGCCGATGGTGGTCTTGTCAAAGCGGATCCATTCGTAGCGTTCGAACAGGTCGGCCAGCGATTTTTCGCGCGATTGGGGCGGGGCGATCAGCACCAGCCGTTCGCGAAACAGCGGCGTCCATGCCAGCCGCCGGGATCCGCCCGTTTCCGGCTGCGTGATGATCGCCGCGTCGATTTCGCCGGTCTTGAGCTTTTCGACCAGCTCGGTCGCGCGGCCGCGCATCAGCCGCACGTCCAGTTGCGGATAGCGCTCGCGCAGCACCCGCAGCAGCGGCGGCAGCAGGGTCACCTGCAAGGGTTCGATAGTGCCCAGCCGCACACGCCCTTCGACTTGCGGCGTACTGCGCCGGCGCAGCTCGTCCAGCCGCGACAGGGCGTCCTGCAGCACGGCGTCGACCTCGGCCGCGAACGCGTTGGGCCGGGCTTGCAGCGCCGACCGGTCAAATAGCGGCTGGCCGAAATATTCCTCGATCTGCTTCATCTGCAGGCTGACGGCGCTGGGCGACAGGCTCATGTCGGCCGCGCCGGCCGCGAAGCTGCCGCCGCGCAACACGGCATTGAGCGTGCGGAACGATTCGATCTTCATGAGGAATCCTCACGTAGTGTTTTAAGAATCCTCGCTTTATATCATCAGGCGACAGGCCTAGCATGGCGTCGACCATAACAACACGGCTGGCACCCAGGTGTCAGACCGTGGACACGGAGACATGCCATGAAGAAGATCCTGGGCGGCCTGGCGGCCGCTTGCCTGGCCGGGCTGATGGCCGCGGGCGCCTCGGCCGCACCGCCCTCCCTGCCGGCCACCGTCACGATGGTGGTGCCGTTCCCGCCGGGCGGCAGCAATGATGTGTTTGCGCGGGTACTGGCCGAAAAGCTGGGCGCCCGCGTGGGCGCCACCGTCATCGTCGAGAACCGCCCCGGCGCGGGCGGCGCCATCGGCGCCGAATACGTGGCGCGCGCCCCCAAGGACGGTTCGGTGCTGATGCTGTCGTCGTCGACGCTGACGACCAATGCAGCGGTGCAGACCAATCTGAAATACGACGTGGCGCGCAGCTTCGCGCCGGTGGCGATGCTGGCGCGCAGCCCCATGGCGCTGGTGGTGGGGCGGGACTCGCCCTACCAATCGGTGGCCGACCTGCTGGCCGCCGGCCGCAAGGAACCCGGCAAGCTGACCTACGGCAGCGCCGGGCTGGGCTCGGTCAACCAGATGGCCAGCGAAATCCTGGCGGGTGGCGAGAAGACGCGTTTTACGCACGTGCCCTACAAGGGCATGTCGCATGCGCTCAATGACCTGGCGGGGGGCAGGGTGGACTTTGTGATCGGCAGCTTTGCGTCGACCGCCTCGCTGCTCAAGGGCGGCAAGCTGCGCGTCCTGGCCGTGACCTCGCCGGCGCGCTCGCCGTTCTACCCCGACCTGCCCACCATCGGTGAAGGCCAGCCCGGCTATTCGGTCGAGTTGTGGTGGGGCGTGCTGGCCCCCGCCGGCACGCCCGCGCCGCTGGTCGAGCGCTTGAACGCCGAGATCCGCGGCATCGTCAACGATCCGAAGATGCGCGCCATGTTCGCCGAGGAAAGCGCGGTGCCCGCCGAGCTGACCGTGGCGCAATTCACCGAGCTGGTGCAGGCCGATGCCGCCCGCTGGAAGCAGGTCGCCGCCGACCGCGACATCTCCATCCAATGATCCGCCACCCCCGCCGCTGTTGAGAGTGCCCGCATGAGAAGCAAACTGTTTGTCCCGGGATCACGCCCCGAACTGTTCGCCAAGGCCCTGGCCGGACCGGCCGATGCCCTGTCGTTCGACCTCGAAGACGCCGTGGCCGCCGAACGCAAGGCCGAGGCGCGCGGTCACCTGGCCGCGCTGCTGGCGTCGCCCGCCGCGGTGGCCAGCGCCAAGACGCTGATCGTGCGCGTCAACGCGCTGGATTCCGAGCATTTTCAGGCCGACGTGCAGGCCGTGGCGCGCCCGGCGCTGCGCCTGGTGAACCTGCCCAAGGCCGAGTCCGTGGCCCAGGTGCGGGCCGCGGCCGATGCGATCGAACGGGCGCGCCGGGCCAATGGCGTGGCGCGGCCGGTGGGGCTGCTGCTGAACATTGAATCGCCGCGCGCCTTGCGCGATGCCGCCGCGCTGGCCGCGGCGCATCCCACGGTGGCGGGCCTGCAGCTGGGGTTGGGCGATCTGTTCGAGCCGGCGGGCATCGACCGCCGCGAGCCGGCGGCGGTGCAGCAGGCCATGTTTGCGCTGCGGCTGGCGGCGGCCGAGGCGGACGTGTTCGCCTATGACTCGGCGTTCGCCAATATCGAAGACGAAGCCGGTTTCCGGGCCGAGGCCGAGCTGGCGCGCCGGCTGGGCTTTCTGGGCAAGAGCTGCATCCATCCGCGTCAGGTGCCGCTGGCCAATGCGGCGTTCCGGCCCACGGATGCCGAGATCGCGCATGCGCGGCGGGTGGTGCTGGCGGCCGAGCAGGCCGAGGCGCAGGGTGTGGCTGCGTTCGTGGTGGACGGGCGCATGATCGACGGCCCCTTCCTGCGTCGCGCCGAAACGGTGGTGCGCCTGGCCGACACGCTGGAGGCGCCATGACGCCGCAATCCTCGACCGGGCCGCTCGCCGGGGTGCGGGTGCTGGACCTGAGCGCCTATATCGCCGGCCCGTACGGCTGCGCCTTGCTGGCCGACCAGGGCGCCGACGTGATCAAGATCGAGCCGCCCACGGGCGACAACCTGCGCAAGTATCCGTCCACGCTGGAGGCCGAAAGCCGCGCCTTCCTGGGCGTGAACCGCGGCAAGCGCGGGTTGGTGCTGGACCTGAAGCAGGATGCGGCGCGGGAGGTCCTGCGCACGCTGGTGGCGGGGGCCGACGTGCTGGTGCACAACTTTCGCCCCAGCGTGCCGGCGCGGCTGGGCATTGCCTACGAGCAACTGGCCGAGATCAACCCGCGCCTGATCTATTGCGCGGTCAGCGGCTACGGCGAAAGCGGCCCGCTCAAGGACAAGGCCGGCTACGACCAGGTGCTGCAGACCATGACGGGCATGTGCGCCTTGCAGGGCCGCGCCGACGGGCCGCCGGAAGTGTTGTACGGATCGGTGGTGGACTACTACGCGTCGTCCATGGTGGCGGCGGGCGTGGCGTCGGCCTTGTTTGAACGCGAGCGCAGCGGCCGCGGCCAATTCGTGGGCGTGTCGCTGCTGCGCAGCGCGCTGGCCTTGCAGTCGGCGCGGCTGGTCTGGGCCGAGGGCGAGCCGCGCGAGGTCGGGCGCGACATGCGGTCGGGCGGCATCACCGGCATCCATCCCACGCGGGACGGCTATCTGTACATCTCGGCCAACACGCCGCATTTCTGGCAGGCGCTGTGCGCCAGGACCGGTTTGCAGGCGCTGGCGGCCGATGCCCGTTATGACTCGGTGCGCAAGCGCGCGCAGTACCGCGACGAGATCGTGCCGCGGTTGCACGAGGCCTTGCAGGCGCACACCGCCCTGGAGTGGGAAGCGCTGTTCGGCGAGGAGGTGCCCTGCGCCGCGGCGCGCGGTGTCGAGGACATGTTCGATTTTCCGCAGGTGCAGGCCGAGGGCATGATCTCGACCTTTGCGCATCCGGTGGTGGGCAGCTACCGGGGCTTTGCCCAGGCCATCAAATATGGCCGCAGTGCGCCGGCCACGCCCTGCGCGGCTCCCGCATTTGGCCAGCATAGCGACGAAGTGCTGGCCGAAGCGGGCATCGATGCGGCGCAGGCGGCCCGGCTGCGCGCCAGCGGGGCAGTGGGGTAGGCGCGTTCAGGGCCGCCCGGCGGCGCCGTCCAACGTTGCCAGGCACGCGTCCAGCGGCGGAATCAGGCGCGCCAGCGCCTCCACCGCCGCTGCGTCCACACGCTCCAGCGGCGGAATTTCCGCCAGCACGCGCACGTTGCCGAAGCGCTCGATGGCTTCGCGATTGCCCGCCGACAGCGGGCCGCTCATGACCACCCCCAGCACCGGAATGGCGCGGCGGCGCAGCGCTTCCAGGCTGAGCAGCGTGTGGTTGATGGTGCCCAGGCCGCTGCGCGCGGCCAGCACCACGGGCAGGCCCAGGCGCGCGATCAGGTCGATCATCATGTGGCTGTCGTCGATCGGCACGTACAGGCCGCCGGCGCCTTCGACGATGAGCGGTGCGCCGGTGGCGGGCGGCACGATGGCGGTGGCGTCGATTTCCGCGTCTTCCAGCGGTGCGGCGGCCCAGGGCGACAGCGGCGCCTGCAGCACGTAGGCGGGCAGGTGCAGCCGTTCGGGCGGCAGCTGCGCCAGGCGGGCGACGGTGTCGGTGTCGCCCGGTTCTTCGGCCACGCCGGTCTGCACGGGCTTCCAGTAGTCGGCTTGCCAGGCGCGGGCCAGGATGGCCGACACCAGGGTCTTGCCGATGCCGGTGTCGGTGCCGGTCACGAATACGCCCTTGGGGCGGGATTCAGTCTTGTTTGTCCACATGCCGTAGGCCAGGTGATAGGTCACCGTGGCTCCTTGTTGGTCGAAATGGGCCAGCACGCGCCGCAAGGCGGCGGCGCCCAGCGGCGCGCGCCCGGGGGCGGGCGTGGTGGCGCCGATGCCCTTGAGCGCTTTCAGGAAATGCAGGCCGTCAGGATGTTGTTGTATCAGTCGCTCGCTGTGCACGCCACCGGCCAGATTGCCCTGGGCCGGATGGATGGCGGCGGCGGCCGGATAGGGCGGGGTCGCCGCCGTCAGCCCGGCGGCATGGTGGGCGGTCCGCCATTCCATGAAGGTGCCGGCGGCCAGCGTGGCCACGGCCAGGTGGCCGCCGGGCGCCAGCAGGGCGGCCAGCCGCCCCAGCCCGGCGTTCAGGTCCGTGAACCATTGCACCGCCAGGCTGGAGCAGATCAGGTCGTAGCCGCCCGGCAGATCGCCGGGATGCTCGCCGTCCAGCACCTGGTAGCGGGCCGTGCCGGGCAGGGCCGGGCCTTGCCGGGCGCGGGCCAGCATCGCGGGCGAGATATCGGTGATGGTCCAGTCGGCCGGGCCCAGCCGGGCCGCCAGCGCCCGGGTCAGCAGGCCGGTGCCGCAGCCGATCTCCAGAATGCGCGGCCGCGGCGGCA
The DNA here is from genome assembly GCF_016428805.1 of Achromobacter sp. ASV32. Taxonomy (GTDB): domain Bacteria; phylum Pseudomonadota; class Gammaproteobacteria; order Burkholderiales; family Burkholderiaceae_B; genus Achromobacter. The sequence goes on along the minus strand of NZ_JAELTJ010000054.1, from coordinate 3,149 downwards.
ACGGTAGCCGCAGGATGTCGTCGGCCAGCCGCTGGGCGGTGATGCGCTGGGCGGGGGCATGCGCTTCGTACTGGTGCGCGGCGGCGCCGAAGCGGTCGCCGACCCGGGTGTTGCGCGGCGCCTGCGTCATGCGGTGGGCGCCAGCGTGGCGAGAAAATCGCGGATCTGCCGCGCGCACCAATCGGTGTCGGTGGCGGGCAGCAGGTGGCCGCCGGTGTCGCGCCACCGCAGGCCGGCGGCGTCGCCAAAGGTCGCCTGTGTCAGCGGCGCGGGCACGATGGGATCCTGCCCGCCGGCCAGCGTCAGCAGCGGCACGGCCAGGCTGGCCAGCGCGACGCGCTGGTCTTCGTCGCGCAGCGCCTGCAGGTCGCGGGTCAAGGGGGCGAGCCGGGGCGCACCGAACGCGGCCGCGTCGCCGCAGCGCTGGCGGAAATCCCGCAGTACCGCGTCGGGCTGGGTCGCCAGCCGGTTCAGCATGCGGTCCAGCATGCGCGTGGGCACGCCGGCAGCGAAATCCGGCGCGGCGGCGAAGCGGGCGAAACCATTGATCGACACCAGACCGATGCGGGCCGGCGCGGCCTCGCGCAGCAGCCGCAGCACGCCCAGCGAATGGCCGATGGCCACCACCGGGCCGTCAGGCCGGGGTTCGCGGCCAGGGCCGAAGTAACCGGCGTCGAAGGTGGCCTGGGGCCAGTCGTCCAGCGCGGCGGCCAGCGGCCCCCAGAACGCGGCATCGAAGGCCCAGCCATGCACGAACAGCAGGGTGGGGCGGATCGCGCGGGCTTGCATGTCGGCGGTGGAACTCATGCGAGGGCGGCGGCCAGGCCAGCGATCAGGCGGTCAACGTCAGCGTCGCGGTGGGCGGCGCTCAGGGCGATGCGCAGACGGCTGGTGCCGGCGGGCACCGTGGGTGGGCGGATTGCCACGGCCAGCAGGCCGCGCTGTTCCAGATCGGCCGCCAGCGTCAGGGCGCGGGCGGCATCGCCGACCAGGGCGGGCACGATCTGCGTCGAGGAGGCGCCGGTGTCCAGGCCCAGCCCGCGCAAAGCGGTGCGCAGGCGTTCGCCCGAGGCGGCCAGGCGGGTGCGTTCGGCGTCCAGCGTGGGCACGAGGTCCAGCGCGGCGTCCATGGCGCCCAGCACTGCGGGCGGTAGCGCCGTGGTGTAGATGAAGCCCGAGCAGGCGTTGATCAGGTAATCGCACAGGGCGCGCGAGCCGGCGATGTAGGCGCCGAAACCGCCCAGCGCCTTGCTGAAAGTGCCCATGGCCAGGTCGATGCGGCCGGGCGCCAGTCCGGCCAGCCCCATGCCGCCCGGGCCCAGCACGCCGGTGGCGTGAGCCTCGTCCAGGTAGACAAAGGCGTTGTAGCGGTCTGCCAGCGCCGCCAGGCGGGCGACGTCGGTGCGATCGCCGTCCATGCTGAAAACGCTTTCGGTGACGATGAAGCGGGCCGCTGGTCCCGGGCGGGCAGCCAGCAGGGTCTCCAGGTGGTCCAGATCGTTGTGGCGGAAGCGGATCTGCTTGACGCCCGCGGCCTGGCAGCCGTGGTGCAGGCTGGCGTGGTTGAGCTTGTCGGCGTAGACCTGAACTTCGCCCTGGCCGGCGGCGGCGCGCAGCAGGGCGGGCAGCACGGCGGCATTGGCCTGCCAGCCGGATGCCAGCAGCAGCGCGGCTTGCGTCCCCTTCAGGCGCGCCAGCTTGGCCTCGACCTGCTCGTGCAGGTCCAGGTTGCCGCAGACCAGGCGCGACGCCTGGGCACCGGCGCCGTGGCGGGCGGCCCATTCGCGGGCACGCTCGATCAGCAGCGGATGCCTGGACAGGCCCAGGTAGTCGTTGCTGGAGAAATTCAGCGCGGGCGCGCCGCTCAGCGCGATGCGCCCGGCGGCAGCGGTGGTGGCGGTGCGCAGCCGGCGGCGCACATGGCGCGATTCGGCAAGCGCCAATTCGGAAGAAAACAGAGGGTCCAGCTTAGACATGACGATTTCCCGCAGCGGCCGGCGCCAGGGCAGCGCCCGGGCCAGACCGTAGAATGCGAGCCATTGTAGTGGAGGTGAAACATGCAGACCCCCGACTGGGTGGCCCAGGGCCAGCCCCATATCTGGCTGCCCTATGCCCAGATGAAAACAGCGACGCCGCCCCTGCCGGTGGCGCGCAGCCGCGGCAGCCGGCTGGAACTGGCAGACGGCCGCGAACTGATCGACGGCGTGGCGTCCTGGTGGACCGCCTGCCACGGTTACAACCACCCGCATATCGCCCAGGCCGTGCGCGCGCAGCTGGACGCCATGCCGCACGTGATGTTCGGCGGCCTGACTCACGAGCCGGCCCTGACCCTGGCGCGGCGCCTGGCCGGCCTGCTCGGCCCGGGGCTGGACCGTGTGTTCTATACCGATTCCGGCTCGGTGGCGGTGGAAGTCGCCATGAAGATGGCGGTGCAGTTCTGGCTGAATCAGGGCGAACGCGGCCGCAGCCGCTTCCTGGCGTTCCGGGGCGGCTATCACGGCGATACCTTCGGCACCATGGCGGTGTGCGACCCCGACGAGGGCATGCATAGCCTGTTTCGCGGCATGCTGGCCGAGCATGACATCGTCGACCTGCCACGCAGCGACGAGGCCATGGCGCAATTGGACGCGTTCCTGGAAACCCGCGGCCCGCAACTGGCCGGCATGCTGGTCGAGCCCCTGGTGCAGGGGGCCGGCGGCATGCTGCTGCATGACCCGGACGTATTGCGGCGCCTGCGTCAGCTGGCAGACCGCCATGGCCTGCTGCTGATCTTTGACGAGATCTTCACCGGCTTTGGCCGTACCGGCACGATGTTCGCCTTTGAACAGGCGGGGATCAAACCCGACATCATCACGCTGTCCAAGGCCCTGACCGGCGGCACGCTGCCGCTGGCCGCCACCGTGGCCAGCCAGCGGGTGTTTGACGGCTTCTGGTCCGACGATCCCTCGCATGCGCTGATGCACGGCCCCACCTTCATGGGCAACGCGCTGGCCTGCGCGGCGGCCAACGCGTCGCTGGACCTGTTCGAGACCGAGCCGCGGCTGGCCCAGGCGCAGGCGATCTCGGCGGCCCTGGCCACGGGCCTGGCGCCGTGCCGCGAGCTGGATTGGGTGCGCGACGTGCGAGTGCTGGGCGCCATCGGCGTGGTC
>NZ_JAELTJ010000535.1 GCF_016428805.1 Achromobacter sp. ASV32 | reverse complement strand
GGCCTCAACCTACGCATACATCATTATATCCTAGCATTACTCCTCCTGCCAGGAACCAGCATTCAAACTCGCCCTTCCCTGCTTTATCAAGGTTTGCTAATCGGCCTCTTCATCAACGGCATTGCCCGCTGGGGTTTCGATTCTGTGCTGCAAACTTCAAGCGCGCTTCAAGGCGACGCGCAAAAGGGCACGCTTCTTCCAACATTGCAAACGCCCACAATCGACTGGGTCAACGGTAACAATGCCACCTCGGAAATTACTTTTGCATGGGACATGCCGGGCCAGCGCAACGCCAGCGATAAGGCCGTTTATGATGGTATAAGCGTGCTCGTCAACGACGTCGAGCGCTTCCGTGCGTACTTTGACGACACGGATAATCCCGCGCGTGAATTCGTATGGAGGAGAAACACTAGTTTAGACTTGCCAGAGTATTTTAGAT
>NZ_JAELTJ010000534.1 GCF_016428805.1 Achromobacter sp. ASV32 | reverse complement strand
CAGGATTGAAACGGCATTTCAATCGGAAATGCATTAAAAGGGTCAACCCCCGAGCCTAGAGTCCTTTGCCAACTGCTCGTTGACTGCATCCTCAGCGGCGTCGCCATAGGTAGGGCATCGCCAACACTTGCTGCGGAATATCCAGATAGCGCGGGCGAGTTTGTTCCTGAGTAAGACGTGTTAATCAACACGTTCCATGGTTGCTGGAGACCCGGAACCCTAGGCTTTCCTATCGCACGACGGTCGCGAAGTGGGATTTCGGATGGCTGGTACACACATTCCCGGTTGGAGGTCTTGCAATCCAGGCTGTTGGCACGTTAGCGTGGTATTTATTCAGGGATTGGCGCTAACATCAACTATGAGCTCTTCGTATTGTTATTGCTCATGCATTGAATCAGCAAGTCTGATGCCGTCGCACCTGATCTAGGACTTCTGGAGC
>NZ_JAELTJ010000533.1 GCF_016428805.1 Achromobacter sp. ASV32 | reverse complement strand
CCCTCCGAGAGTGAAATGTATGTAGATTCGTGTTCTAATAGGAGAATCTGTGCAATTGTGATAGCCTCACGCAAGTAAAGGAGAGACCTGGCACCGCCGCCGTCAATGTTCTCATAGTAAATATGAAGGAAGAAAGATACCCGTAAGCTATCCAAAGATCCATCTTTCGAGTATTCTTCGCTCGGTGAAAGAGCTGAAGCGCAATTCCATAACGTCAATAGCTTGAGCTGAGCAACTGTAGCGAGAGCAACCGCATTTGCAAGCTGCAGTTGATGAGGTGCCACCGGTGTCTGCTGTAGCGCCTCTTTCAAGTCGTCAGAGTTGACTATTGGCCAGATCGGATAAAGCCTGGTGTTGTAAATGTCTATTATATTCGAGATTTCCGTTAGATCTGTTCTGTGTAGGGTCGTTGTGTTGTTTTCCAGTATCTCTATAGGTC
>NZ_JAELTJ010000532.1 GCF_016428805.1 Achromobacter sp. ASV32 | reverse complement strand
CAAGAGGTATAAAAAGAACCCGACCATTATGGGAGTGGCACCGTTTGCCATTTTGGTTCAAGAAGTGTTTCCAAGCTTCGAGAAGGATGCGGGCGTCATTCTTGAGACCATCTTGGGACGCGCACAGCGAGAGGAAGAGGAAATTGATATCCGAGAAGGATTTGAGCTATACAAGGAATTGGTTGAGATTCGTCGAATTCACCACGAGTTTTTACCCGACGAGCTGTTTGCGTTCAACATTGAGCACTTGCTCGTTGACTTTGTATGGCGCTGGATTCGCGCTGCCGAGACGCGCATGAGAGACTACGTTGACGAAGCTATCAAGCAAGATCAGTTCCAGGTGCGAAATCAGCACCCAGACATTGTGACACGGGATTCAGAAAGACACAGCGTTTCCGTTATTGATCTGTTTATGCTCTTTAATCAGACGGTCGATCAAG
>NZ_JAELTJ010000531.1 GCF_016428805.1 Achromobacter sp. ASV32 | reverse complement strand
CCCCTGCATTTAGTCCCATCGACGAGTTCTGCGGGCCTACATGCTGTGTATGCCTGGAACAGCATGATTGTTGGGAGATCAAGGCGGTCATCCTCGGTGGGGAATATGCTGCGGTCGCGTGACCAGTGGTGCGTAAGACCTAGGAACAAATCATCTACGCTCATGACAGGTTTAGTTGCCGGCTGGTCGTCAAGTTGAAACTTTTCTTTCAGGGTGGCATTGATGTACTTGGTAATGTCAGCGTATGGCGGCATCGCGGGAAAATACAATTGCTGGTCGAGTACCTTTCTGATCTCCTCGCAGTCGTTTGGATTGACGACCCTGCCGTTGTTACAGTGACGGTAGAGCATTTTGAAGTCGCGCCAATACTGGTTGACGGTCTTCTTCTTTGACCTTTTGCGCCGCTTCTGTAGGTACTCTTCACAAATCCAGTGGAGGAA
>NZ_JAELTJ010000530.1 GCF_016428805.1 Achromobacter sp. ASV32 | reverse complement strand
TCCTTCATAAGTGTATGCAAAGCCTATAATTCATGCGGTATTTAGCTGCTGTGTGCTGCAGGGGCAGATCGCCTTCTCTGTAAAGAAGGTACTATGATCCAACACACAACGCAACGTAATCGAATCACCATGACAGGGTAGCAATAAGCAAAGTTGCATCGCAGCTATACATGTCCTGTACTATTACAACGCTATAGCTGATTATGGCCAAGTAAACTTGCTTGGCGATCCGTTGCACAGCATATGATTCTACCTGTAAGACAAAGTCATAAATAACAAAGGTGGACATGATTTACTGAGGCATGCACCCAAGGCTGCAAGTAAGCGGAGAAACACAGCCGGCTAGTTCTAGGCCTTCGAAGCATCGTCATGGTTTCCGCACCGATGTACACTGCTGATACACTTGCACGTCACTATTGCCTGACCTTTCACTTGCGCCA
>NZ_JAELTJ010000529.1 GCF_016428805.1 Achromobacter sp. ASV32 | reverse complement strand
GTATACAACCATGTCAAGGAGACTATTGAGCTTCAGATTGGGAGGCGAAACATGGGCGGCTGGACAGATATGGAAGTTCTCTTCCTCTTCAGCGTACCGACGACGTGGGTGAACATGGAAGTGATCAACAGCTTTAAGCACAGTATTCGCAACGCTGGATTCGGCATGGAAGGTGTTCACCACCTGGCACGGATCGATCTCACCGAAGCCGAGGCAGCCGCTGTGGCGACACTCAAAACGGGTGCCGTTTCTTTTGGCCGAGATAGCATGTTTCTCACTGTTGACGCTGGTGGTGGAACAACGGACCTTGCTCTGATGCGCACCTGCTCTGGAGATCCCAATTATCCGCAAATGTCCCAGGTCGCCGCCGTGAGGGGCGTCGGTATTGGCTCAATTCTGATTGACAGAGCGTTTGCTCAGCTGGTGACGCAGCGATTGAT
>NZ_JAELTJ010000528.1 GCF_016428805.1 Achromobacter sp. ASV32 | reverse complement strand
GCATGGCGGTAAATTGGCCGCAATGTACGCGTTGAACATATATAGAAGCTACAGAGAGACCTCGAGAGTAAACAGTACAATTTCGCGCAAAACTATCTTCCTGATGGCTTTGATTTCCATACATGGAAAAAGAAACATGATTGAGTTCCTTGGCAGGTCGGCTGCTATAAGGCTCCGTTGGAGACGGTGGCACATGGGGCGGATATGCAGTACATACGCGAGTACTACTGTTGTACTCCGGAAAAGACGCCGGGACGGTGGTATCCCACTTTAGTTTCGTGCCGGCGCATGTAAAGAGCAACTTCCTAGTCCCGACACAAGCAGGCAGAGCTAGAGACACGGCAGACAAAAGAGTTGTCACTGTCAAAGGCATATCCCCACCAGCAGCATCACCTTTGCGAAAGTACAAGTTAGACATATGCTCAGCTACCAACGGTAATA
>NZ_JAELTJ010000527.1 GCF_016428805.1 Achromobacter sp. ASV32 | reverse complement strand
GGCGGCATCGCTCATGTACTTTTCGAGAGCAGAGTCTTCGGCGTTGACGGCGCCAACCATGCCGTTTTGGCAGTGCATGGCTGCAGAGCAGTAGTAGAACATGGGGTCGGTGGAGTTGACCATGACGGTAAACATCATTTTCTAATACGTTATCAAATCATCAGTTTACAACATTCGTCCATTACCTGCGGTATTATGGCTGTCGGACAACAAAACTTACAGCTTCACCGTCCATGGTGGGGTGGAAATCAGAAAAGAAACCATCTTCTTCCACGGGCTGGCAGGGCATGTCAGGGTTACCCCGAACGACGCTGTGCTTCTGCGGATAGAAGTGGAATTCGAGCATGTCGCCCATTTCAGCTTTGGTGTTTGCTGGCTCAAACTTTAGACCTCCTTCGCCGGCATCGATGCGGATTGTCTTTGCCGAGGCGGCGCCAACGA
>NZ_JAELTJ010000526.1 GCF_016428805.1 Achromobacter sp. ASV32 | reverse complement strand
GGCCAGTTCCAGTCTCTCGACATGGAGCAGCTCGGAGGTCTCAAGGAAAAGGACCGCAACATGTTTCAATAAAAGACTAAGCAACAATTTCACAGCAACATAATCATGGCGCCTTTTCTTGTCAATTCATTTTCAGCGAGCAAAACGACCTATCTACTTCATGACATTTCTGGGGAAATCACACAACCAACACACGCTCATATTATCCACCACCATTACAAGTCCATCCGACAAACCCCAACTGCAACAATCCTTCTTTATCTGCGATTTTCATCTTTTTTTATTTGATTGAATTTTTTCTTCGACTTGCACGCCGCCATCTTTACTAGGGGGAAGCAATTAATTTTGAACAAACACAGCGCAACCTAAGCGCTGTGTTTCACTCCCGTCGGTTCGCCTCGTTCACTTCTCACGACGACTCGCGACGCGAGCATCTACCAC
>NZ_JAELTJ010000053.1 GCF_016428805.1 Achromobacter sp. ASV32 | reverse complement strand
GGTCCAGCAGCCAGGCGAGCTTGGTGCCCGAGAAGTAGGCGTCCAGTACCAGCCCGGTGCGCGATTGCAGGAAGTCGGCATGGCCGTCCGCGCGCAGCTGATCGCACATCGGCGCGGTGCGGCGGTCCTGCCAGACGATGGCGCGGGCCAGCGGGCGGCCGGTGGCGCGTTCCCAGATAAGCGTGGTTTCGCGCTGGTTGGTGATGCCGATGGCGGCGACGTCGGCGGCGCTGGCGGCGGCGTTGCGCAAGGCTTCGCGGGCCACGTCCAACTGGCTGTGCCAGATTTCACCGGGATCGTGCTCGACCCAGCCCGGCCGCGGATAGTGCTGGCGGAATTCGCGTTGGCCGATGCCGCGCACCACGCCGTCGCGATCGAACACGATGGCGCGGGAGCTGGTGGTGCCCTGGTCCAGGGCTAGGACAAATTCATTCGTCGTCACTTTGTTTGGCGCCGTTCAGGTGTGCCCCGGCCAGCGGGTCGAGGCGTCTAAAGGAAAAGACCGAGGCCGCGCACAGCAGGCCGATGACGATGAAGCCGGCGATGACGTCGCCGACCGCCAGTGTTTCGGCGCCGCGCAGCGTCATGCTGATGTTCAGCGTGACGGCGGCCACACCCACGCCAAGGCTGATGCCCAGTTGCTGCGCCATGGCGGCGAAGCTGCTGGCGCGGCTCATCTTGGCGGGGGGGATGTCAGCATAGGTTAGCGTATTTACCCCGGTAAATTGCAGCGAACGGAAGAAGCCGCCGATCAGGAGGATGGCGATCAGCAGCCACACCGGCGTGGCGGGCGTGAAGGTGGCGCAGACCATGATGAAGGCGCCGGTCAGCACCGCGTTCACGGTCAGCACGCGGCGAAAGCCGAAGTGCCGCACGATGGGCGTGGCGACGAATTTCATCAGCAGGGCGCCGGCCGCGCTGGCAAAGGTGATCAGGCCGGCCGAGAACGGCGACAGGCCGAAACCCACCTGCAGCAGCATGGCCAGGAGGAACGGCGTGGCGCCCACGGCGAAGCGGCACAGGTTGCCGCCCAGCGTCGAGATGGCGAAGGTGGGGATGCGCATCAGCGACAGGTCGATGATGGGGTGGTCGATGCGCCGCGCGTGCCAGCCATAGGCCAGGCCACAGGCCGCGCCCAGCGCGATCAGGCCCAGCAGGGCGGGCAGCGGCATCACGTCGCGGCCGATGGCCTCGAAGCCGCTGACCAGCGCGGCCAGGCATACGGCGCTGAGCAGGAACCCCAGCCAGTCCAGGCGCGGGGCGGCTTCTTCCTTGATTTCGGCCACGAAGCGCAGCACCAGGGCGATGCCCAGGATGCCGATGGGGATGTTGATCAGGAAGATCCAGTGCCACGACATGTAGGTGACCATGAATCCGCCCAGCGGCGGCCCGATCACTGGCCCCAGCAGCGCCGGGATCGACAGGAACGACATGGCTTTGAGCAGATCCTGCTTGGGCACCGTGCGCAGGAGGATGATGCGCCCCACCGGCACCATCATGGCCCCGGCCATGCCCTGGATGACGCGGGCGATGACCAGCTGGGGCAGGTCCTGGGACAGGGCACAGGCCACCGAACTGAGCGTGAACAGGCCGATGGCGGCCACGAACACCCGGCGCGCGCCGTAGCGGTCGGCCGCCCAGCCGCTGACCGGCACGAACACGGCCACCGACAGCAGGTAGGAAGTAATGGCGACGTTCAGCCGCACCGGGGTCGATCCCAGGGCCCGGGCCATGGCCGGCAGCGCGGTGGCCACCACGGTGGCGTCCAGCATCTGCATGAACAGCGCACAGCCCACGATGAAGGGGATCATTCGCGCCGCGCGCACCGCGTCCGGGGTTGAGGGGGGAGCGGGATTGGCTGCGGCTGCGGATTCTGCGGACATGGCGGGAGGGGGCGTTGGGAGCCAAAAGATTGTAACGCCGGGGCCTGCCGCCGCGTGAAGTAAACTCCAGGGATCCGAAACCCATTGAAATTGGTGCCATGGCTGCCAACTACGAATCCGAGATCACCCTTTTCCTGAAAGACTACAAGCAGTCGCACCCTGGCACCGAAGAGCGCCAGCGCGAAGGCCGGGCGCGTCTTTGGGACAAGCCGCAAGACGCGGAGCTGCTCGAAGGCTTCCGTGCGGCGCGCGTGCCGCAAAAGCCGTACGTGTATCAGGCTGACTGATACCCGTTGCGGCAGCCATGGCCCACCCCCCCTCCGTCCCGGGCGATGCCCTGGCCGCGCTAGTGGAACCGCCCGTCGACAGCACCCCTGACACGATCGACAGCGTCGCGTTCGCGCGTCTGTACGGCGAGCCGCTGTTCCAGATGCCGACGGATCTGTACATTCCGCCGGATGCGCTGGAGATCTTCCTCGAGGCGTTCGAGGGGCCGCTGGACCTGCTGCTCTACCTGATCCGCAAACAGAACTTCAATGTGCTGGACATCCCCATGGCGGATGTCACACGGCAGTATCTGTCCTACGTCGACCAGATCCGCATCCACAACCTTGAGCTGGCGGCGGAATACCTGCTCATGGCGGCGATGCTGATCGAGATCAAATCGCGCATGCTGCTGCCGGTCAAAAAGACCGACACCGGCGAAGAGCCCGAAGACCCGCGCGCCGAACTCGTGCGCCGCCTGCTCGAATACGAGCAGATGAAGCTGGCCGCCCAGAAGCTGGACGCCTTGCCCCAGCTGGGCCGCGACTTCGTCAGCAGCCATGCCGTGGCCGACCTGAGCGTCGAGCGCATGCTGCCCGAGGTCAGTGTCGATGACCTGCGCGAAGCCTGGGCCGACATCATGAAGCGGGCCAAGCTCAACCAGCACCACCACATTACCCGCGAGCAGTTGTCGGTGCGCGATCACATGACGCACATCCTGCGGCGCCTGAACGACGTGCGCTTCATGGAATTCGGCGACCTGTTCATGGAGCGCGTGCGCGAAGGCGCGCCCGCGGCGGTCGTCGTGGTGCACTTCATTGCCATGCTGGAACTGGCCCGCGAATCCTTGCTGGAAATCACGCAGGCCGAACCCTATGCTCCCATCTACGTGCGCCTGGCCTACACCAGCGTCGCGGCGGTCGCGGCCTAGCAGGCCCTGAAACCTGGCCGGGCTGCCCCCACAACCCCGGAGAGTCTCCTTGAAAGTCGTACACACCATCCAGGAATTGCGCGATCACCTGCGTGGCCAGAACCGCGTGTCGTTCGTGCCCACCATGGGCAACCTGCACGAAGGCCATCTGGCGCTGATGAAACTGGCGCGCCAGCACGGCGATCCGGTGGTGGCCAGCATCTTCGTGAACCGCCTGCAGTTCGGGCCGAACGAGGATTTTGACCAATACCCGCGCACCCTGGCCGCCGACATCGAAAAGCTGGAACGCGAGCGCGACGTCTACGTGCTGTTCGCCCCGAACGAGCGCGAGATGTACCCCGAGCCGCAGAACTACCGCGTGCAGCCCCCGGACGACCTGGGCGACATCCTGGAAGGCGAGTTCCGCCCCGGCTTTTTCGCCGGCGTCAGCACCGTGGTGCTCAAGCTGTTCTCCTGCGTGCAGCCGCGCGTGGCCGTGTTCGGCAAAAAGGACTACCAGCAGCTGATGGTGGTGCGCAATATGTGCCGCCAGTTCCAGCTGCCCGTGGAAGTGCTGGCGCACGAGACCGTGCGGGCCGCCGACGGCCTGGCGCTGTCGTCGCGCAACCGCTACCTGAGCGATGCCGAGCGCGCCGAGGCGCCGGCCTTGTACGCCGAACTGCAACGTATCAACGCCCGCCTGGCGGCGGGTGAACGCGATGCGGCCGCGCTGGAGCGCGACGCCACCGAGACCCTGAACCGCCGCGGCTGGCGCGTCGATTACATCGCCGTGCGGCGACAGCGCGACCTCAAGCGTCCGGAAGCCGCCGACCTGCAGGCGGGCGAACCCGTGGTGGTGCTGGCCGCCGCCAAACTGGGCGCGACACGCCTCATCGACAATCTGGAACTGTCCTATACCGCGTGAAGCCTTCGGGCGCGCGCCGGGCCCCTAGCAGAATTGCCAGCTTACGCGGCCACATCGGGCCGGGCAGACTCACTGCAATCCTTTATTGCAGAGCCCGCCCCATGCAAACGCCCCGTCCCGATCTCGACGCTGTCCTGTCCGCCCTGACCCCGCGCGAGCGGCAGATCGTCGCCTATGTCGCGGCGGGCCGTCCCAACAAGGTCATCGCCATCGACCTGGGCATTTCGTTGCGCACCGTCGAAGCCCACCGCGCCCGCATCTTCACCAAGCTGCGGGCGCGCAACGCCATGCAACTGGCGTGCCGGCTGTGCGCCCACGGCCGTTCGGGCGCTTCGCCGGTATCGGGCGTTACCCCGGACGATGCCCCCGGGCCGGCGCCGGCGTGGGCCCAGGAGCGGCCGGCGCAGCCGTCACCCTGGCTGCATGAACCCCAGGGCGCCCGCGCCAGGTATGCGGCCAAGTCCGTCCCGCCGGACCCCGACGCACGGGATACCTCATCCCCGGGGCCGGCCCCTGACGATTGACGCGGTCCCTCGACCGCTGCCCAAAAACGGGGCATCAAGACCCGCCCGGTCAGCCACATGGCGCGGATGAACCGATATAAATTGCGAGCTATGACGTAAGTGTGCACTCACATTTGTATTTCCGATCGACCAAAACACAGGGCCTGGCGGACGCGAAGTCCGGCAGGCCCTGGGGCAGGGTATCGGATCAGGCCGAGGGGGATACCCGGCCTGCCAGGCTCACGGGCACTGGGGCGCGGTGGCCTTGGCCAGCTCGTCGATCGGGTCCAGATCCGGCTGGCGGGTCAGGTTGTAGTTCAGGTTGGGCGTCTGGCCGCCGATGGAACGCACGCGCAGCACGTTGTTGGCGGCCACCAGGAATTCCACCCGCACATTGCCCTGGCCATCGAGCAGGATCACGCGCGGCGGGCGCTCGTCGGTGGCATCCCAGCAGCCTTGTTCCACCACCGGCGCCGCCTTCTTGGTGGCGTCTTCCAGGTAGGCCGTGCGGCCGCGCCAGCGGCCATTGGGCGCCAGGGTCAGGGTCACGCGCTGCGCCGTGCATTGCATGGCGGGCGAAAAACACGGCAGGGTGCCCATGTAGGTTTGCGGTTGCGGCACCAGGCCATGGGCGGCTGCGCTTTGCGTGCTGCCGCCGGCGGGGGCGGCGACCGGCGCGGGGGTCGATCCGGCCGTTGCTGCCGAACCGGTGTCCGCACCTTCGGGCACGGCCTGGCCGTCTTCGGTGATGGCGCCGCCCTGGGCGGCCTGGCCGGATTGGGCCTGGGTTTTCTTCTGGTCGGGCTTGAGCGCGATCTGCACCTGCGACGGGGCTCGCAGCACGGTGCGGTAGCCGGCGCCCGAACCTTGGTATTGAGCGTCGGTGACGGTGCTTTCCGCCGGGGGGTCGTAATAGCCTTCGGTGCGTTGCTGGGCGCAGCCCGCAGCGCCCAGTGCCGTGCCCGCTAGCAGCAGCCCCACGATGCTGAGTTTGCGGGGGCGAGTGAGGATTTCGACGCGCGCGGCCATGGCAGCTGATCCGTAAGTTGAGTCTGTCTCCGATTTTACGCACTTATGCGAAGATTCGATACGTTCCCCCATACCTCGAAAGACACTGTTCGCCTTTTATGCACAAATTACGACACGGTCCCAGGCGGCAAGCCTGCCGTTTTGCCGCAAATGCCGGATGTTCGGCAGGACGGGTCGTGTCGCGGGGGAGCGCAGCATGACGACCCTCTGGCATGGGTTTGCGGTGCCCCTGGCGCTGTTCGTCGGGCTGGCCGCGCTGGGCGGCTTGTTCGTGGGGGGCTGGCTGACCCGGCTGACCTATCGCCTGCCGCGCATGATGGAACGCGAATGGCAGGCGCAATGCCTGGACGCGGTAGGCAAGGCGCGGCCGGCCTCCGACTACGGCTTGCTGGCGCCGCCCTCGCATTGCCCGCGTTGCGAGGCGCCGGTGGCGGGCTGGCGCCGGCTGCCCCTCGTGGGCTGGCTGGCGCTGCGGGGCCGCTGCGGCGTCTGCCACGGCGCGATCGGCTGGCGCTACCCTGTCATCGAGCTCACCACCTGTGTCCTGTTCGCCGCCTGCGCCTGGCGTTTCGGCGCCACGCCCATTGCGTTGTGCGCCATGGGCCTGTCGGCCGCGTTGGTGGCGCTGGCCTGGATCGACCTGGAATCCACGCTGCTGCCCGACGCGATCACCTTGCCGCTGGCCTGGGCCGGTTTGCTGGTGAACCTGTTCGACGCCTTCACCACGCTGCAACTGGCGGTGGTGGGCGCGGTGGCCGGCTATCTGTTCCTCTGGGTTATCTTTCATGCATTCCGCCTGCTGACGGGCCGCGAGGGCATGGGCTTTGGCGACTTCAAGCTGCTGGCCGCGCTGGGCGCGTGGTTCGGCGTGGGGGCGCTGCCGATGCTGCTGCTGGGCGCCTCGGTGGTGGGCGTGGTGATCGGCGGCGCGCAGACGCTCAGCGGCCGCGCCCATCGCGGCCAGGCGCTGCCGTTCGGGCCGTATCTGGCGCTGGCGGGCGTGGTGGTGCTGCTGTTGGGCGGCGAGCAGGGCCTGGGATGGTTGCTGCACTGATGCCTGCCCCGGGGGCAGATCAAGACCTGAGCACATAGGAATGACGGACATGTTCAATATCGGCCTGACAGGCGGCATCGGTTCCGGCAAGTCGCGCGTGGCCGACCTGTTGGCGCAGTGGGGCGCATCGGTGGTGGATACCGATGAAATCGCGCGCGCGCTGACCGCGGCCGGCGGCGCCGCCATGCCTGCCATCGAACGCGAGTTCGGGCCCGGCGCGCTGACGCCGGACGGCGCGCTCAACCGCGATTGGATGCGCGAGCGCGCCTTTGCCGATCCGCAGGTGCGCCTGCGCCTGGAGGCCTTGCTGCATCCCGTGATCGGCCAGGAAACCGAGCGCCAGGCCGCAGCCGCGCGCGGCCCATATCTGGTGTTCGTGGTGCCCTTGCTGGTCGAGTCGATTGCGCGTTGGCGCGACCGCGTCGATCGCATCTGCGTGGTCGATTGCGACCCGGAAACCCAAGTGGCGCGCGTGCGTTCGCGCAGCGGGCTGACGGACTCTGCCATCAGGCGTATCATGGCGGCACAGGCTGCGCGGGCAAGCCGGTTGGCAGTCGCCGACGACGTCATCAACAACGACGGCGCGACCTCGCCGGAACAATTGCGCGCGCAGGCGAAGACCCTGCATGATCGCTGGCTGGCGCTGGCGGCCAAGACGGGCCGGCAAGCCCAGGGCTTGGCCGGCACCCCTGAATAATCTCGGCCGTCAGGCCGACCTCTGATGGGCCTGTTTACAAGCGTGATTGTTTACGAATATCCCTTCAATGAGCGCATCCGCGCTTACCTGCGGCTCGAATACCTGTTCGACAGGTTGTTCTTCTTCGCCCGCGAGGGAGACTCACGCCAGCACCAGGTCGCCGTCACCTCACTGTTCGACCTGCTCGATGCATGCGAACGCACCGATGTGAAAGGCGCCGTCCTGCAAGACCTGGAACGCCAGCGCGTGTCCCTGATAGGCCTGCGCGACCACCCCGGCGTGGCGCAAGATGCACTGGAAGGCATGCTGCGCGAACTCGAAAAAGTGTCCACCGCCCTGGCCGCGCCTGGCAAGACGGGCCAGTCGCTGCGCGAGAACGAATGGCTGACCAGCCTGCGGGGCCGCCTGTCGGTGCCCGGCAGCGCCACCCAGGTGGACATGCCCTCGTACTACGCCTGGCAGCACAAGTCCGAAGCCGCGCGCTGCGCCGACCTGCAAGGCTGGCTGGCGCCCTTCATTCCCCTGTATGACGGCCTGACCCTGGCCCTGCGTCTGCTGCGCGAATCGGGCCGCAAGGCCGACATCGTGGCCGAACAAGGCGCCTACCAGCAGATGCTGGCCGGCAAGCAGTTCCAGCTGCTGCGCGTGTGGGTGGACCCGGCCCAAGGGGCGTTTCCCGAGATCAGCGCGAACAAGTACATGATCTGGATCCGCTTTTCGACCCAGGACGGCGAATTCAAGCCGCAGCAGGTCGCCCGCGACATCCCTTTCCAGATCACGCTCTGCAATTCCTGATCGGGACGGGCGAAAGACCGCCGCTGCTCCCCCGTCCGGCGACCCTGGACTGGGGGTGATCACTCCCCGATTCCTGTTGCGGCCTATTTCAGTCGTAACGGCCGATCGCTGAAATGGCGTTTGTCTAGTACACAATACGGCTTTCTCCGTCAGTGCCGGAACCGTTTCCCATGTCCGATAGCCGTCCCGTTTCTTCGCCTTCCCGCTGGACCCGCCGCAGAATCATCGGGTTGGTGGTGCTTTTGCTGGTCGTGGCCGGCATCGCCTGGTTGGCATTGCGTCCGGCGGCCAAACCGGGCGGCGCGGGCGGCGGACGCCCCGGCGCGGGGGGGCGGCCCAATATGGCCGCGGCCATGGCCAATATGGCCGTGCCGGTGCGGGTGGCCACCGCCGTGACGCAGGACATCGACATCTTCCTGAAATCGCTGGGCACCGTCACCGCCTACAACACCGTGACCGTCCGCAGCCGCGTCAGCGGCGAGCTGGTGGACGTGCCGTTCCAGGAAGGCCAGATGGTCAAGGCGGGCGATCTGCTTGCGCAAGTCGATCCGCGCGCCTTCCAGGTGGCGCTGGACCAGGCTCGCGGCACCCAGATGCAGAACCAGGCACTGCTTGAAAACGCGCGCCGCGACCTGCAACGCTACCAGGCCCTGTTCAAGCAGGACTCCATCGCCAAGCAGCAGGTCGACACCCAGGCCGCGCTGGTGCGTCAATACGAAGGCACCATCAAGAGCGATCAGGCCAATGTCGACAATGCCCGGCTGCAACTGGACTACGCCCGCATCACCGCGCCGATCAGCGGCCGCCTGGGCCTGCGCCAGGTGGACCGTGGCAACCTGGTGTCCAGCTCGGACACGAACGGCCTGGTCGTGATCACCCAGACCCAGCCGATCTCGGTGGTGTTCACGCTGCCCGAGACCCAATTGCCCGAAGTGCGCGCCGAACTGGCCCAGGGCAGGACGCTGGCGGTCGATGCCTATGACCGCGCCGACACCCGGCGCATCGCGTCCGGCACGCTGGAAACGCTGGACAACCAGATCGACGTCACCACCGGCACGCTCAAGCTCAAGGCCAGGTTCGACAACCAGGACGACGCGCTGTTTCCCAACCAGTTCGTCAACGTGCGCCTGCACGTGCTGACGCGCAAGGGCGTCACCGCGATTCCGACGGCGGCGGTGCAGCAGGGTTCGGCCGGCGCCTTCGTCTTCCAGGTGCAGGCGGACAACACCGTGCAGGTCAAGCAGGTCAAGCTGGGCGCCATCAACAATGGCATGGTCGCCGTGAACGAAGGCCTGCAGCCGGGCGACCGCGTCGTGACCGAAGGCACCGACCGCCTGCGCGCCGGCGCCAAGGTCGAGATCGTGGGCGGTGCCGAGGTGATCCCCAAGGACAAGTCGTTGGGCGGGGGCGCCCCGGCGGGCACCACGCCGGCGACCCGGTAATCCAGGGACACCGCCGTGAGCCCGTCGCGTCTTTTCATTCTGCGGCCCGTGGCCACCACGCTGTCGATGGTGGCCATCCTGATCGCTGGCTTCATCGCCTACCGCCTGCTGCCGGTATCGGCCCTGCCCGAAGTCGACTACCCCACCATTCAGGTGACCACGCTGTACCCGGGCGCCAGCCCGGATGTGATGACCTCGCTGGTCACGTCGCCGCTGGAGCGGCAGTTCGGGCAGATGCCGGGGCTGAACCAGATGTCGTCGACCAGTTCGGGCGGCGCGTCTGTCATCACCATGCAGTTCAACCTGACGCTGCCGCTGGACGTGGCCGAGCAGCAGGTGCAGGCGGCCATCAACGCCGCGTCGAACCTGCTGCCCAGCGACCTGCCGGTGCCGCCGACCTACAACAAGGTGAACCCGGCCGACGCGGCGGTGCTGACCCTGGCGATCACCTCGCCGACCATGCCGCTGCCGCAGGTGCGCGACCTGGTCGACACGCGGGTGGCGCAGAAGCTGTCGCAGATTCCCGGGGTGGGCCTGGTCAGCGTGGCGGGCGGGCAGCGCCCGGCCGTGCGGGTGCAGGTCAATCCGCAGGCGCTGGCGGCCAACGGCCTGGGGCTGACGGACCTGCGCACCGCGGTGGTGGGCGCCAACGTCAACCAGCCCAAGGGCAATCTGGACGGGCCGCTGCGCTCGACCACGATCAACGCCAACGACCAGCTCAAGTCGCCCACCGACTACAACAACCTGATCATCGCCTACAAGAACAACGCCCCGCTGCGCCTGTCGGACGTGGCGCGCGCGGTGGAAGGGGCCGAGGACACGCGCCAGGCGGCATGGGCGGGCGACAAGCCGGCCATCCTGCTCAATATCCAGCGCCAGCCGGGCGCCAACGTGATCGACGTGGTCAACCGCATCCAGACCCTGCTACCGCAGCTGCGTGCGGCGCTGCCGGCCACGCTGGACGTGACGGTGGTGTCCGACCGCACCCAGACCATCCGCGACTCGGTGGCCGATGTGCAGTTCGAGATGCTGCTGGCGGTGGCGCTGGTGGTGATGGTGACCTTCGTGTTCCTGCGCAGCATCACGGCCACGCTGATTCCCAGCGTGGTGGTGCCGCTGTCGCTGGTGGGCACCTTCGGCATCATGTACCTGGCCGGATTTTCCATCAACAACCTGACGTTGATGGCGCTGACGATCGCCACCGGCTTCGTGGTGGACGACGCCATCGTCATGATCGAGAACATCGCGCGCCACATCGAAGAGGGCGAGACGCCGCTGCAGGCCGCGCTCAAGGGGGCGTCGCAGATCGGTTTCACGCTGATCTCGCTGACGTTCTCGCTGATCGCCGTGCTGATCCCGCTGCTGTTCATGACCGAGGTCGTGGGGCGCCTGTTCCGCGAATTCGCGATCACGCTGGCGGTGTCCATCCTGATTTCGCTGGTGGTGTCGCTGACCCTGACGCCGATGATGTGCGCCCGCCTGCTGCGCGCCGAATCCGAGCAGAAGCACGGCCGCTTCCACCTGGCCACTGGCGCCTTCATCGACCGCGTCATCGCGGCCTATGACCGCATGCTGCAGAAGGTGTTGCGCCACCAGCCGCTGACCCTGCTGGTGGCGCTGGCCACCTTCGCGCTGACGGTGCTGCTGTACATCCTGATCCCCAAGGGCTTTTTTCCGCAGCAGGACACCGGCCTGATCCAGGCCATCACGCAGGCGCCGCAATCCATTTCGTTCACCGCCATGGCCGAGCGCCAGCAGGCGGCGGCGCGGCTGGCGTTGCAAGACCCGGACGTGCAGGCCGTGTCCTCGTTCATCGGGGTGGACGGCAGCAATGCCACCCTCAGTGCCGGGCGCATGCAGATCGCGCTCAAGCCGCAGGCCGACCGCCAGGGCGACCTGCCCACCGTCATGGCCCGCCTGCAACAGGCCTTTTCCAAGCAGGACGGCCTGACCGTCTTCATGCAGCCCGTGCAGGACCTGACCATCGAAGACCGCGTCAGCCGCACGCAATACCAGATGACGCTGTCCAACCCGGACCTGGCGGTGCTGAGCGAATGGACGCCCAAGCTGATCGATCGCCTGCGCCAGGTGCCGGGCCTGAAGGACGTGACCGACGATTTGCAGGACGACGGGCTACAGACCTGGGTCGAGATCGATCGCGATGCGGCCTCGCGCCTGGGCATCACGGCGGCGGTGGTGGACGAGGCGCTGTACGACGCGTTCGGCCAGCGCCTGATTTCGACCATCTTCACCCAGTCCAATCAGTACCGCGTGGTGCTGGAGGTGCAGCCGCAGTTCCAGATGAATCCGGCGGCGCTGGGCCAGATCCACGTGCCGACCTCCAGCGGGACGCAGGTGCCGCTGTCGTCGATTGCCCGCATCACCGAAGGCAAGACCGTGTTGGCCGTGAACCGGCTGGACCAGTTTCCGATGGTGACGGTGTCGTTCAACCTGGCGCACGGCGCGTCGCTGTCCGCCGCCGTCGAGGCCATCACCGCGGCCGAGGCCGACATCGGCATGCCGGCCAGCGTCGAAACCCGCTTCCAGGGCGCGGCGCTGGCATTCCAGAATTCCTTGTCGAGCACGCTGTGGCTGATCCTGGCCGCCATTGTGACGATGTACATCGTGTTGGGCGTGCTGTATGAAAGCTACATCCACCCCATCACCATTCTGTCGACGCTGCCTTCGGCCGGGGTGGGGGCGCTGCTGGCGCTGCTGATCAGCGGCACCGAGCTGGACATGATCGGCATCATCGGCATCATTCTGCTGATCGGCATCGTCAAGAAGAACGCGATCATGATGATCGACTTCGCGCTGGACGCCGAGCGCAAGCGCGGCCTGTCGCCGCGCGCCGCGATCCATGAGGCGGCGCTGCTGCGGTTCCGGCCGATCCTGATGACCACGCTGGCGGCGCTGTTCGGCGCGCTGCCGCTGATGCTGTCGTCGGGCACCGGCGCCGAGCTGCGCCAGCCGCTGGGCCTGGTGATGGTGGGCGGCCTGCTGGTGAGCCAGGTGCTGACCCTGTTCACGACGCCCGTGATCTACCTGATGTTCGACCGCATGTCGCGGCGCTGGCGCGGCATGCGCGAGGCGCGCGCCGGGGACGCGTCATGATTCTGTCTGCCCCCTTCATCGTCCGGCCGGTGGCGACCACGCTGCTGTCGCTGGCGGTCGTGCTGGCGGGCATGCTGTCGTTTTTCCTGTTGCCGGTGGCGCCGCTGCCGCAGGTGGACATTCCGACGATCTCGGTGTCGGCCAGCCTGCCCGGCGCCAGCCCCGAGACCATGGCGTCCAGCGTGGCCACGCCGCTGGAGCGGTCGCTGGGCAGCATCGCCGGCGTGACCGAAATGACCTCCAGCAGCACGCAGGGCTCGACCCGCGTGACGCTGCAGTTCGACCTGTCGCGCGACATCAATGGCGCGGCGCGCGACGTGCAGGCGGCCATCAACGCGGCCCGTTCGCTGCTGCCGACCAGCCTGCGCAGCAACCCCACGTATCACAAGTCCAATCCGTCGGACGCGCCGATCATGACGCTGGCGATGACGTCCGACACGCTCAGCCAGGGCCAGCTGTACGACCTGGCGTCGACCATCGTGGCGCAGAAGCTGTCGCAGGTGGACGGGGTGGGCGAGGTCACGGTGGGCGGCAGTTCGCTGCCGGCGGTGCGCGTGACGGTGCTGCCCGGCGCGCTGGCCAACCGCGGCGTGTCGCTGGACGATGTGCGCACGGCGCTGGCCAATGCCAACGCCAATCGCCCCAAGGGCGTGCTGGAAAACGACCGCTACCACTGGCAGGTGATGGTCAACGACCAGCTCAGCCGGGCCGAGCAATACCGGCCGCTGATCGTGGCCTGGCGCGACGGCGCGCCGGTGCGCGTGTCGGACGTGGCCAAGGTCGAGGACTCGGTCGAGGACCTGTACCAGACGGGCTTCTACAACGAGCGCAAGGCGATCCTGATGATCGTGCGGCGCCAGGCCGACGCCAACATCATCGAGACCGTCGACGCGGTGCGGGCGCAACTGCCGGTGCTGCTTGCGCTGATGCCGGCCGACGTGAGCCTGACGGTGGCGCAGGACCGCACGCCCAGCATCCGGGCCTCGCTGCACGAGGCCGAGTTGACGCTGGTCATCGCGGTCGGCCTGGTGGTGCTGGTGGTGCTGCTGTTCCTGCGGCGCTGGCGGGCAGCCATCATTCCCAGCATTGCGGTGCCGGTGTCGCTGATCGGCACGTTCTGCATCATGTATCTGTGCGGCTTCACCCTGAACACGATTTCGCTGATGGCGCTGATCGTGGCCACCGGTTTCGTGGTGGACGATGCCATCGTGGTGCTGGAGAACATCATGCGCCACGTCGAGAATGGCATGTCGCCGATGCGGGCCGCGTTGCGCGGTTCGCGCGAGGTGGGCTTCACGGTGCTGTCCATGAGCCTGTCGCTGGTGGCGGTGTTCATTCCCATCCTGCTGATGGGCGGGGTGGTGGGGCGGCTGTTCCGCGAGTTCGCGGTGACGCTGTCGGCCTCCATCATGGTGTCGCTGGTGGTGTCGCTGACGCTTACGCCGATGATGTGCGCGCGCCTGCTCAAGCCCGAACCCAAGGAACCCGAGCCGCCGGGCCGCCTGGCGCGCTGGGCCGAAAGCGGCTTTGCCTGGATGCAGGACGGCTATCGCCGAAGTCTGGCGTGGGCGCTGGCGCACAGCCGCCTGATGATGCTGATATTGGCGGCGGCCGTGGGCCTGAACGTGTACCTGTACACGGTGGTGCCCAAGGGCTTTTTCCCGCAGCAGGACACCGGCCAGCTGCTGGGCTTTTTCCGGGTCGACCAGGGGACTTCGTTCCAGGCCACCATCCCCAAGCTGGACGCGCTGCGCAAGGTGGTGCTGGCGGACCCGGCCGTGCAAAGCATGACCGGCTACGCCGGCGGGCGCGGCGGCAGCAACAGCAGTTTCATGCAGATCCAGCTCAAGCCGCTGGCCGAGCGCCAGGCGTCGGCCGATCAGGTCATCAACCGCCTGCGCGCGCGGTTGCAGAACATGCCGGGGGCGCGCATGTTCCTGGTGTCGCAACAGGACATCCGCATCGGCGGGCGCCAGAGCCAGGGCTCGTACGACTACACGCTGATGTCCGGTGACCTGCAACTGTTGCGCAGCTGGATGCCCAAGGTGCAGCTGGCGATGTCGAAGATTCCCGAGATCACCGACGTGGATACCGACGTCGAGGACAAGGGCCGCGAAATCAATTTGGTGATCGACCGCGAGGCCGCCACGCGGCTGGGCGTGAGCATGTCGACCATCTCGACCGTGCTGAACAATTCCTTCAGCCAGCGGCAGGTGTCGGTCATGTACGGGCCGCTGAACCAGTACCACGTGGTACTGGGGGTGGATGCGAAATTTGCGCAGGACATCGAATCGCTCAAGCAGGTGGAAGTGATCACCTCGGCGGGCACACGCGTGCCGATGGCGGCGTTCGCCCGCTTTGAAAATGCCAATGCGCCGCTCAGCGTGCAGCACCAGGGCCTGTTCGTGGCCGATACGGTGTCGTTCAGCCTGGCGCCCGGCGTATCGCTGGGGCAGGCCACCGCGGCGATCGACGCCGAGGTGGCGCGCATCGGCCTGCCGTCCGACCAGATCCAGGCCGGGTTCCAGGGCACCGCGGCGGCGCTGCAACAGACACTGGCGCAGCAGCCCTGGTTGATCCTGGCGGCGCTGGTGACCATGTACATCGTGCTGGGCATCCTGTACGAGAGCTTCGTGCACCCGCTCACGATCCTGTCGACTCTGCCGTCGGCCGGCCTGGGCGCGCTGCTGGCGCTGTTGCTGGTGCGCACCGACTTCACGTTGATCGCGTTGATCGGGGTGTTCCTGTTGATCGGTATCGTCAAGAAGAACGCCATCATGATGGTGGATTTTGCGCTGGATGCCGAGCGCAACCAGGGCATGGCGCCGCGCGAGGCCATCTTCCAGGCCTGCCTGACGCGCTTCCGCCCGATCATGATGACCACCATGGCGGCGATATTCGGCGCGCTGCCGCTGGTGGTGGCCACCGGCGCCGGCGTCGAGATGCGCCAGCCGCTGGGCATTACCATCGTGGGCGGGCTGGTGCTGAGCCAGATCCTGACGCTGTACACCACGCCCGTGGTTTATCTCTACCTGGACCGTTTCCGTCTCTGGGCCGCGCGCGGGCGCACCCGGCGCGCGAGCGGCGACGCTTCCATAGAACCCCTATGATCCGCAACGCCAAGCCTTTTCCCTATGCAATCCTGCCGCGCGCCAGCGCGGTGTTGGCGCTGTGCGCCGTGCTGAGCGCTTGCGCGGTCGGCCCAGACTATCAGCGCCCGGCGCTGGATGTGGGGGCGGACTACAAGGAAGGGCAGGGCGAAGTGCCGGGCTGGAAGCTGGCCCAGCCGCGTGACGAGGCCGACCGCGGGCAATGGTGGCGCGTCTATGACGACGCCACCCTCAACGCGCTGGTGGATCGCCTGAACACGTCGAACCAGACCATCGCCCAGGCCGAGGCCAACTACCGGCAGGCGTTGGGCCTGGTGCGCGCAGCGCGCGCCGGCTTCTTCCCCACGGTGGGCGCGGGCGCGGGCCTGACCCGCTCGGGCAGCGGCGCAGGCAGCGGCTCGTCGTCATCGGCATCGGCTGGTGGCGGCGGCAGCAATGTGTCGAACCAGTATTCGCTGACCGGCAGCGTCAGCTGGGAACTGGATGTATGGGGCCGGGTGCGCCGCAGCGTCGAGTCCTCCGAGGCCAGCGCCGCGGCCAGCCAGGCCGACCTGGCCGCGACCCGGCTGAGCGCGCAGGCCGCGCTGGTGCAGGCCTATCTGCAATTGCGTGTGCTGGACGAGCAGAAGCGCCTGCTCGATGCCACCGTGGCGGCCTACGAGAAGTCGCTGCAGCTCACGCAGAACCGCTACAACGTGGGCGTGGCGGGGCAGTCGGACGTGGCCGTGGCGCGCACGCAGGTCGAAAGCACGCGCGCACAGTCCATCGACCTGGATTGGCAGCGCGGGCAGTACGAGCACGCGATCGCGGTGCTGATGGGCCAGGCGCCGTCGCATTTCACCTTGCCGCCGGCGGCCTTCAACGTGCAGCTGCCGCAGATTCCGGTCGGGTTGCCGTCCGAGCTGCTGGAGCGCCGTCCCGACGTAGCCGCCGCCGAACGCCGCGCGGCCGCGGCCAATGCGCAGATCGGCGTGGCCCAGGCGGCCTGGTTCCCCAGCCTGACCTTGTCGGCCGACGGCGGATTCCGCAATGGCCAGTTCGCCGAGCTGCTGACGGCGCCGGCGCGCTTCTGGTCGCTGGGGCCGGCCTTGGCGCTGACGCTCTTTGACGGCGGCGCGCGCCAGGCGCAGGTCGAACAGGCGCGTGCCTCCTTCGACGCACAGGCCGCCGCCTACCGCCAGGCGGCGCTGACCGGGTTGCGCGAGGTAGAGGACTACCTGATCCAGCTGCGCGTCCTGGAAAACGAACAGACCGTGCAACGCCGCGCGCTGGAGGCGGCGCGCGAGTCGCTGCGGCTGATCCAGAACCAGTACAAGGCCGGCCTGGTGGACTATCTGAGCGTGGCGGTCGTGGACGCGACTGCGCTCAACAACGAGCGCAGCGCGCTCAGCCTGTACGGCAACCGCCTGGTGGCCAGCGTGAACCTGATCGTCGCCCTGGGCGGCGGCTGGGAGGGGCTGCCTGGGGCGCCGGGCACCGCTGCGGCGGCTGCGCCTGCCGCGGCTCCTGGTTCGGCGCCCGCTGCGGGGCCAGCGCCTGCATCGGCGCCCGCACCCACGCCCGCCACACAGCCCTAGGGATAACGCCTAACCGCTCCTCAGCCCGATTGACAAGCCAGGGCCCCGGGTTCCTAATGCGTCAAAAGTGACCAAGTGGTCACGCTGGGCGCACAGCCCGGGACGGAGCCGGCGCCATGCCGGCCCGTCCGCATCGCGAAGTACCGTTGCGCCGGATTCCGTTTGATCAATCGAACACTTCTTACGAAGGGGAAAGAGGATGGGCAGGTTTTTTCGTGCAAGGACGGGCGGCGCGGCCGCGCGCCTGACGCTGGCCGGCATGGCCGTGGCAACAGCCGCCATCGCCGCGCCGGGCGCCGCCGTGGCGGCATGGCCCGAGCGGCCGATCACGCTGATCGTGCCCTTTCCGCCGGGCGGCACCACCGACATCTTCGCGCGCACCATTGCCGAGCACATGCGGCCGGCGCTGGGCCAGTCCATCGTGGTCGAGAACAAGCCAGGCGCGGCGGGCAACCTGGGCGTGGCCGCGGCCACGCGCGCGCAGCCGGACGGCTACACCATCGTGCTGGGCTCGGTGGGGACCCAGAGCGTCAATCAATTCCTGTATAGCAACATCGGCTTCAATCCTGCCACCGACCTGGTGCCGCTGGGCATGATCGCGTCCACGCCCAATGTCATGGCGGTGGCGGCAGGATCGCCCTGGCGCACGCTGGACGACGTGATGAAGGCGGTGAAGAAGGACCCGGGCAAGTATTCCTATGCGTCGCCGGGCATCGGTTCGTCGGTGCACCTGACCGGCGCCTACTTCGAGTCGATGGCCGGTCTGCAGATGCTGCACGTGCCGTTCAAGGGCTCGTCGGCCGCGATTCCGGCGGTGATCGGCGGCCAGGTCGACATCCTGATGGACAACCTGCCCAGTTCGATGGCGGCGCTGAAGGCGGGCGACCGCCTGCGCGGCATCGCGGTCACGTCGGCCGAGCGCAGCCCCGCCGCGCCCGACCTGCCCACCATGGCCGAAGCCGGCTTGCCGGGCTTCGAGGTCACGGCCTGGTCGGGCCTGTACGCGCCGCGCGGCACGCCCGCGCCGGTGGTGGACACGCTGATCGCGGCGATGAAGCAGGCGCTGCAATCGCCCGCGCTGAAGCAGTCGCTGGCGCAGGGCGGAGCCACGCCCGGCAACCTGTTCGGCGCAGATCTGGCGGCCTTCGAGGTGAAGGAACGCGACAAGTGGGGCAAGCTGATCGAGAGCCGCGGCATCAAGGCGGACTGAGCGCACGGGGCCGCGGCCGGCCCCGCTTGCGCCGGCCGCGTCACTTTCGCAGTGTCAGATGCTCAAGGCAAAGGCGCCCGGATCCACCGCGGGGCGCCGGCCCCGCATCAGATCCGCCAGCATGCGCGCGCTGCCCGCGGCCAACGTAAAGCCCAGGCCCCCATGGCCGGCATTGAGCCACAGGTTGCGCCAGGGCGTGGCGCCGATCAGCGGTTTGCCGTCAGGCCGCGCCGGCCGCAGGCCAGCCCAGGCCTGCGGCGCACCGGCGGGATTCAGGCGCGGAAAGAACCGCGCGACGTCGGCTTGCAGGCTCTGCACGCGGCGCGGGTCGATGGCGGCATCCTTGGCGCCGATATCGACCATGCCTGCCACGCGCAGGCGCTGCCCCAGCCGGGCATACACGACCTTGCGACCGATATCGCTGATGCTGGCGACAGGTGCGACGCTGTCCGGTGTCAGGTCGTAGGTCAGGCTGTAGCCCTTGAGCGGATAGATACCCAGGTTCAGTCCGATGCGCCGTGCCAGCGCCTGTGCGCCCATGCCGCCGGCCAGCACGTAGTGATCGGCCTGCAGGTCGCCGCCGGGCGTGGCCAAGGCCACGATGCGGCCATGCTCGGTACGCAGGGCCGATACCGGCGTATTGAAGTGAAACCGCACGGCGCCGGGCGCGGCGCGCAGGATGCGTTCCAATTCGCCGCACAGGTGCAGGCAGTCACCGGCGTCTTCGGTCGGGGTGTAGATGGCGCCCGCGATGCTGGCGCCGATGTCGGCCAGCGAGGGTTCCAGATCCAGGCAGGCCTGGCGGTCCAGGGCGCGTTGCTCGCAACCGAGCGAGGCCTGGTAGTCCATCTGTGCCAGCGCCCGGCCGTAACTGGCCGGGTCCTGGTAGACCAGCAGCTTGCCGCTGGAGCTGAAATCGAAGGCCGGCTGTTCGCGGCCAACCAACTCGTGCACGCAGAGACGGCTGTACAGTCCCAGCGCCAGCAGCTCGCGAGTGGTGGCGCGGCTTTGCGCGCGGGTGCAGGCGCGCAGGAAGTCCAGGCACCAGCGCCACTGCGCCGGGTCCAGCCGCGGTCGCCAGCGCAGAGGCGTGTCGCGGCCCAGCAGCCAGGCGGGCAGCTTGGGCAGCACCGCGGGGTCGGCCAGCGGCGCCACGAAGCTGTAGCTGAGCTGGGCGCCATTGGCGCGGCTGGTGACCAGGCCCGGACCGGGGCCGGCGTCCACCACGGTGACCTGATGGCCTTCGCGGTGCAGGGTATAGGCGGTGGCCATGCCGACCACGCCCGCGCCGATGACGATTGTGCGCATGATGCTCCGGGAAAGGGCGCCGCCCGCGGGGCGGCGCCGGATGACAGGAACGGCGCGGCCGCGCGTAGCGGTCCGCGCAGTGGAGAGGGATCAGACGGTTGGCGTAGCCGCGCCTGCCCAGGATGGCGTGTCGAAGCCCGGCGCGGCGCGGTCGTCGCCGCGCAGCAGACGGCCCGGCCGCGCGCCGGTGGCCACGCCGTTCTCTTCGACCCGTTGGCCGTTGACCAGCACGGCCTGGATGCCGGCGGACGGCTGCAGCGGATCGGCAAAGGTGGCCATGTCGACGACGGCGGCGGGGTCGAACACCACCACGTCGGCATAGCAGCCCGCGCGCAGCACGCCGCGGTCGCGCAGGCCGAACTGGGCCGCGGTCAGGCTGGTCATGCGGCGGATTGCCTCTTCCATGCCCAGCACCCGCATTTCGCGGACATAGCGGCCCAGCACCCGCGAGAACGCGCCCCATAGCCGGGGGTGCGGCCGCTGGTCATGCGGCAGGCCGTCGGAACCGATCATCACGTGGCGGTGGCCGATGACGCGCTTGACGTCGTCTTCATCCATCGAAAAGTAGATCGCGCCGCCCGGCGACAGCTCTTCGGCCAGGCGCTGCGGGTCCTTGCCCTCGCGCGCGGCCAGCTCGCGCAGGTCCACGCCCTGGATCTCGGGCCGCGTCTGCGACCAGGTCACGATGATTTTTTCGCCGGCCGGTACCCGGCGCGGTTCCAGGATGGTGGACGAGGCGGCGTAGGGGTAGACGTCCATGCCCAGCGGTTGCTCGGCGCGCGCGCGATCGAACAGCGCCAGCGTCTCGGCGGTGCGGCCGTGGTTGTGCTTGCCGGTGACCTTGTGGTGCGACAGGATGGCCGGCACGTCGGCGGCGCGGCCGATCAGGAAGGCTTCTTCCATGGAATCACAGACGTGGTCGGCCTCGTCGCGCAGGTGGGTGGTGTACAGGCCCTGCCAGGCGGCCAGCGGCGCGGCCACGCCGATGACCTCTTCGGTGCTGGCGTGCATGGCGGTGGGGTAGTACAGGCCGGTGGACAGGCCCGCGGCGCCGGCGGCCATGGCCTGGTCCAGCGCATGGCGCATGACCGCGATCTCTTTCTTGTCGGCGGGGCGGTCCAGCCGGTCCATCGCCGATACCCGCAGGCTGGAGTGGCCCACCAGCGCCAGGCTGTTGACGGCGGCCGGGTTGGCGTCCAGCGCGGCGGCGTAGTCCTGCATGCGGGCGTACAGCTCGCCCGTGTGCTGCGCCAGCAGGTTCAGCGGCGGCGGCACCACGTCGCCGGGCGCGCGCACCGGCGCCAGGCTGATGCCGCAATTGCCCGTCACCACGGTGGTGACGCCCTGGCTGACCTTGGGCCGCATCAGCGGCGAGCCGAGCAGGGCGCGGTCGTCGTGGGTGTGGCAGTCGATGAAGCCCGGCGCCACGACCTTGCCGGCGGCGTCCAGGCGGTGCTTGGCCGTCCAGCCAGCGCCGTCGCCGACGGCGGCAATGCGCTGGCCGCAGATGGCCACGTCGGCGCGGCGGGCCGGGCCGCCCAGGCCGTCGGCGACCAGGCCGCCGCTGATGATGAGGTCGTATTCCTGTGGATCGGGGTGCGCGTGCATGAAGGGTCTATGTCTCGGTATCGACAGGCGGCCGGGCTTTCTTGCGGCGCGCCTCCAGGGTGGCCAGGGATTCGGTGTTGAGCGGGTCCGGAAAGCCGTGCTTGACCAGGTGTTCCAGCGCGCCGTTGATGCGGTCCCAGCCTTCGGGGGTGCGCAGCGGCACGCCCAGGAAGTGGCTTTCGGTCTTGGCGCGCAGCATCAGGTACAGCACCCCCGCCAGCATCACGCTGACGACGGCGGGCGCGTCCATGTCGGGGGTCAGGCCATCGACGCGGTCGATGAAACCGCGCGCGGCGCGTTCGCGGCGTTCGGCCAACGGCGCGGACACCTCGTTGCGTTCGATGAGTTCCCAGCGGCGGACCTCGCGCAGCGACTCGTTGCCGGCCAGCGCGTCGATCTGGGCACGCAGCATGGACAGCACCAGGTCGCCGGGGCTGCGCTGGCTGGATTCGTCGGCGGCCAGCAGGCCCGGGTTGCGGGTCCAGAAGTCCTGTTCCTGCATCCAGGCCAGCATCAGGCCGGGCATGCCGTCGAAATAGCGGTAGATGAGTTCCTTGCTGACCCCGGCGCGCTTGGCGATGGCATTGATGCCCACGCCCTGCATGCCGGTTTCCTTGATCTGGTCTTCCAGGGCTTGCAGGATCTGGCGCTCGGTGTTTTCACGTCGGGACATGGGCCGATTCCTTCATGAGGATGAGGGAGCGGGCGGGGTCCGGCAGACCGAACACCCGGCCGTCGGCCATGTCTACAACGAGTTCGCTGACGGTATGGCCGATATGCCTGCCATCTTGCCAGACTTCGCTGCCCAGGTAGACGGCATTGGCGCGCCGCCGGGCGGTCGGAAACGAGGGATCGGCCTGTTCGATGCCGATGACGCGCTGCCGGGCGTCGACCAGGATCCGGTCGCGTCCGGCCGCCTGGATCGCCACCGGCGCGCGCAGGCTCAGGGCGCGATAGGCGCCGGCCTGGCCCGTCAGGTCTTGCCAGGCCAGGTCGGCCATGGCCTGGGCCAGCGGCGGGCAGGGGAAGATCGCGTTGTGCAGCACCGCCAGCCGGCAGGCGCCATTGTCGCGCGCGGCCTGGCCCCGGTCGGGGCGGCGGTCGACCCGCGCCGTGTTGCCCCAGGCCAATCGACCGTCCGCCGACAGGGCGATCAGGCCGGCGTCGATTTCCGGATGGGCCTGCAGGACGCCGGCCACCGCGTCCGCCGGGGCCTGCCCGGCCGCCAGCCGCCGCAGCACCGCCTGGTTCAATGGCACGCCGCCGGCGCCGGGGCGGTTGGGCAGCCGGTGTCCGGTCACCAGCCCGACCCCGTCGGCGCCCGGCAGGAACTGCACCAGGGGCTCGGGACGGTCGGGGCCGCTTTCGATCAGCGCGGCGTGGCTTGCCCGCAGCCAGGCCGGCGGCAGGTCCAGCGCGGTCACGCCGCCGCGTTGGACCGTTGCGTGGTGCACGCGGGCGTCTTCGTCCAGCACGGCGAACACCGCGAACCCGCCGATGGCGCCGTAGCCCAGCAGCTCGGCGGCCAGGGCGGCCGAGCGCACGGCCGCGCCCGCGTTGGGACCGGAGGCGGCGACGCCGATGGTCATGCCGGGTGCCTTTGCAGGGTCATGGCGTCAGTCCGTATTGCTCGTCACGGGGTCGACGATGTTCAGGTTGGTGATGAAGCGCTGGAACAGCATGGCCAGCGCCAGCGGCGGCAGGGCGGCCAGCATGCTGGCCGCGGCGAACAGCCCCAGGTCGGCACGAAAGCCCGGCATCAGCGGCGACAGGCCCAGCAGCGCCGCCGACAGGGTCTGCGCCGAGGTGCCGCCGGTCAGCACAATGGCGAACAGCAGGTCGTTCCAGCCCACCAGGAAGGCGATGATGAAGGCCGCCGCGATGCCAGGCAGCGCCATCGGCAGGGTCACGTGGCGCAGCATCTGCCAGCGGGTGCAGCCGTCCATCCTGGCGGCGCGTTCGATCTCGACCGGCAACGAGGCGAAGTAGCCCATCAGCACCCATGACAACAGCGGAATCACCGCGGTCAGGTAGACGATCCACAACCCGAACAGGCTGCCGGCCAGGCCGATGGCCGCGAAGAACACGTAATACGGAATCAGCAGCGCGATGGGCGGCAGCGTGCGCGAGGCCAGCAGCACGTACAGCAGGGGGCCCTTGAAGGGGAATGCGAAGCGCCCGAGCACATAGCCCGCCAGCGTGGCGATGGCCGTGCCGGCCGCGGCGGCGGGCAACGCCACCAGCGCGCTGTTGACGAACCCGGCCATGATGGCGCGGGTCTGGCCGCCGAAGATCGAGTCCGAGCTGGACAGCCCCAGCACGCGCAGGTAGTTCTCGATGGTGTAGCCGCCGGCATTGTGCGCCACGCCCATGATGATGGCGGACTCGTCCATGAACGAGGCCTTCAGCGTCCAGTACAGGGGGAACAGGCACCAGAACGCCACGCCGGCCACGCCGGCGCCCACCAGCCAGGGGCGCCAGCCCTCGCCGGCCGCTCTTGCGGTTTCACTGCGCATGGCTGGCTCCTTGCGGGCGCTTCTTGCGGATCAGCATGAAATAGGCCGTGGCCAGGAGCAGCGACAGCACCGTCAACAGGAAGGCGGCGGCCGAGGCCAGGCCGTACTTCGAGAACTCGAAGTTGTAGCGGAAGATCAGCAGCGGCAGGATCTGCGTGGACGTGCCGGGCCCGCCGCGGGTCAGCGAGAACAGCAGGTCGAACTGCCGCACGGCCTCGACCGTCATCACCACCAGCACGATCAGCGTGGTGTGTTTCAGGTGGGGCAGCGTGATGTGGCGAAAGCGCGCCAGCGGACCCGCGCCATCCACCCGTGCCGCGCGGTACAGGTCGCGCGGAATGGTCTGCAAGGCGGCCAGGTAGAAGAAGCTGCCCAGCGGCGCGATATGCCACACGAAGGCCAGTGCCACCCAGAACAGCGCCCAGTCGCTGCCCAGCCAGACCGTGCCCGGGCCGGCCAGCCCCAGCGGCGACAGCAGGCCGGTCAAGGCGCCGAAGCTGGGGTTCAGGAGGAACGAGAACACCGTGGCCGTCACCACCTGCGACATCGCCCAGGGCAGCAACGCCAGGCCACGCACCAGGCCGCGCAGCGGCATCTCTTCGTTCAGCACCAGCGCGATGCCCAGCGCCGCCGCGAACGAGCCCGCCACGCACATCGCCACGAAACCCAGGCTGCGCCAGATGGCGTCGGTGACGGCCGGGTCGGACAGCACTTCGCCGTAGAGATCGGCGCCGACGAATTCCTGCGTTCGCAGGATCGCGTTGGTGTCGTGCAGGCTCAGCCAGAACGAATAGCCCAGGGGCACGCCGATGATCAGTGTGTTCAGCGCGTACACGGCGATGATGACCGTCAGCGCAAAGCGCAGGTCCGACATCTCTTTGCCGCCGCGCGCGGCGCGCGGCGCGGACGCGCGGGGCAGGCTGGCGGCGCTCATGTGCGCGGCTCCTGGCCGCCGTGCACGCGCAGGCCGGCGGCGTCGAACAGGTACAGATGGGCCGCGGGCAGGGCCAGTGCGATGGGGGCGCCGACCTCGTAGCGGCGCTCGGGCGGTAGCCGGGCGCGCAGGCGCGGGCCGTCTTCACCGGCGGTGACGACGTCGATGAACTGGTCCGGGCCCACGGGTTCCACCGCCCAGACCTGGCCTTGCAGCAGCAGGCCGTCGCCGCTCAGCGGCGCGGGCGCCATGGCTTCTGGGCGGATACCGATGGCGGCCTGGCTGCCGGCCGGCAGCGCGCGGGCGGCGGCCGCCAACGCGGGCGGCAGTTCATAGATGCCGCCTGCGGTGTGCAGCGCCGGGGCGCCGTCCCGCGCCTGCAGCGTGCCGCGCAGGAAGTTCATGCCCGGGTTGCCGATGAAGTCCGCCACTTCCATGCTGGCCGGGCGGCGGTAGATGGTGTCGGGGTCGGCAAACTGCAGCAGGTTGCCGCCAGACATCACGGCGATGCGGTCCGCCAGTGTCATGGCTTCGACCTGGTCGTGCGTCACGTAGATGAAGGTCGCGTTCAGGCTGCGGTGCAGGCGTTTGAGCTCGACCCGCATGTCGGTGCGCAGCTTGGCGTCCAGGCTGGACAGCGGCTCGTCGAACAGGAACAGGTCGGGGTTGCGCACCACCGCGCGGCCGATCGCCACGCGCTGGCGCTGGCCGCCGGATAGCTGGTAGGGCTTGCGGTCCAGCATCGATTCGACCCGCAGCAACGCGGCCGCCCGGTCGACCCGCGTGCGCACTTCGGCCGCCGGCATCTTCTGCATGCGCAACGGAAAGCCGATGTTCTCGCGCACGGTCATGTGCGGATACAGCGCGATGCTCTGGAACACCATGGCCACGTTGCGCCGGTGCGGCGGCACCTGGTCGACCCGCCGGTCGTCGAGGCGGATCTGGCCGCCAGTGGGCGTGTCCAACCCGGCGATCATGTTCAGCGTGGTGGTCTTGCCGCAGCCCGAGGGCCCCAGCAGCACCACGAATTCGCCGTCGCGGATATCCAGGTCCAGCGAGCGCACCGCCGTGAAGCGGGTATAGGACTTTTCGATGCCTTGCAGGGAAACGCTGGCCATGTCAGCTCCGCTTCAAGATCTTGGCGTACTTCTTGTACAGGCCGTCCCAGCGCGCACGCAGCTCGGTGGCCACCTGCACCGGTGTGCGGGTGCCCTTGATCAACATGTCCTGGGCGATCATCTCGTGCATGCCGGTGTCCCACTCCTGGTACCAGGGCGCCTTCAGGATGTTGGCGGCAACGGCCTTTTCGCGGCCCTCGAACAGCCATTGGTAGACCTGTTCCTTGTAGGCTGGGTACATCCATTTCATGATGGCGGCGCGGCTGTCCGGGTCGCGGTACAGCTCGGGGAAGGGCACTTCCAGATTGGCCTTGGCGATCCAGTTCTTGTGCGTGGTCAGTTGGCCGGCGCGGTCGCGGTAGCCGAAATACTTGACCAGCTCCCACAGCGCGGCCTGCTCGGCCTCGCTGCGCTTGCGGGTCGACATGCACAGCAGCGCGTGGCCCACCAGCACCGTGTCGTGGGTGGCGCCGGGCACGACCGGGTTGTAGCTGGAGTACGCGGCGATCTGGCTCTTGGCCGGATCGTTGTAGTTGAAGCTGTAGTAGTCGATGTTCAGGTGAAAGGCGTGCTGGCCCTTCATCCACGAACTGGACGTCTCGGTGCCCGACCAGGTCAGCACGGCGCGCTGCACCAGCTCGTCGTCCCACCAGCGTTTCCAGTCCGACAGCACCTTCACCAGCGGCGTATCGGGTCCGAAGGTGGCGCGCAGCTCGCCGTCCACGAAGCGCTCGCCTTCGGCGAAGCACTGCGCGATCAGCGCCCACGGCAGCCCGGTCCAGGCGTTGTACCAGGGCATCAGCATGGGGTGCTCGGCCAGCCCCTTTTGCTTGATCTCGCGCGCCTGTTGCTCGACCGTGGCCCAGTCCTGCGGGTAGTCGGCGGCGTTGGCGGTGCCGCCGAAGCCGGCCTCGCCCAGCATCTTTTCATTGCGGAACAGCGCGTAGGGGCCGCCGTTGTAATAGGTCAGGCCCAGGTAGCGGCCGTCGGTGGCGCGGGCGTCTTCGACGATGCCGGGAAACATCTGCTTCTGGATGTCGGCCAGGCCCGGCATGTCGTCGATCGGCCGGATCCAGCCTGCCGCGTACCAGCGCGACGCCTGGCCGCGCTGGGCGTAGAACAGGTCCAGCGGCGCCTTGGCCGCCAGCTGGGTTTCCAGCACCGCCGCATAGTCGCCGGGGATGGGCGACAGGTTCACCGGCACGCCGCTTTCCTGGGTGAAGCGCGCCGCGCCTTGCTGCACGATTTCGCTGCCCCAGGGCCAGAAGGCGAAGGTCAGCGGCGTGGCCTGCTGCGCCAGCGCCCGCAGGGGCCAGCCGCCGGCCGCCAGCCCGGCCGCGCCGGCCAGGCCCGCGGCGCTGCGTAGAAGGAAGTCGCGGCGGTCCAGGCCGGGGCGGTCAGGCGATGCCTGGCCCGGGTGGGGACGGCCATCGGGAAAGGGAGGCAGGGGCATGCTGGACTTCCTTGTTGTGGGTACGACGACAAAGAAACGGTGCAGCAAAAGCGGTGGGGCGATGACAATGTGACTACATGGTCACATCAGGGATGAAGATATTGCCTTCGTGTCCGGGGCAGCAAGGGGGGAGTTTCCCTAGGGGCGGGCGCGGCGGCCTGGGCGGTCAGGCGGGCGGCGGCACGCCCTGGGGCTTTGCGGACTGAGGCACGGTCCAGCGGAAAAGGGGCCGGCGCGCGGCAGCGCCGGCCAGGGGACGTCAGATCAGCCCGCGAATCCCGGCGATGCCGTGCGCGCCGTGGCGCAGGGCCTGCGATACGGTCTGGGCGGATTGCCCGCCCAGCGCGAATACCGGAATGCCGGCGTCGCGGTTGCCTTGGACAAAGCCTTCCCAGCCCAGCACCTGCGCGCCGGGGTGGCTGGGGGTATCCAGCACCGGACCGAGCACGGCAAAGTCGGCGCCCAGTTCGCGCGCATGCACCACCTGTGCATTGTCGTGGGCGGACACGCCGACCAGCGCGCCGGCCGGCAGCTCGGGGCGGGCGGTCAGGCGCGCGGCATCGGCGCTGCGCAGATGCACGCCGTCGGCCTCGCGCCACCAGGCGGCCGGGTGGGCGCTGTTGACCAACACCCGCGCGCCGGCGGCGCGGCAGCGCTTGAGGATCTGCCGCAACGCCTCGTGCAGCGAGGCCGAGGCCGCGCCGTCGGGCCAGTGAGGCTCGCGCAGTTGCACCAGCTTGACGCCGCGCGCCAGCGCCGCATCCAGCCGGTCCAGGAACGCCGGCAGGCCGGCCCGCGACCCGATCGACGTGATGCCGTACGCCGTGGGCAGTTGCAGCCAGCGCAGCGGCGGCAGCGTGGCCGGCAGCAGATCGCCCACCGCCGCGGCGTTGGCCGGGTCGACCCATTCCAGGCGCTGGTTTTCCAGGCTGCGCGGCTCGCCCTCCCAGGCGGTGACATGGCAGAACGCCAGGCGCACCGTGGTGTGGGGGTAGACGTGCACGTAGGTCACCCACGGCCGCGACTGCGTCACGCGGATGCCGATCTCTTCCTGCAGCTCGCGCGCCAGGGCCTGCAAGACGGTTTCGCCGGGTTCCAGCTTGCCGCCGGGCAGCTCCCACCAGCCCGACCAGGGCTTGCCTTCGGGGCGCTGGCCCAGCAGCAGCATGCCGTCCGGGCGCAGGATCAGGCCGGCGGCGACATCGATGATCTTGTCAGACATGGCGGGCAGCCCAGTCGCGGGCGAATTGGTAGGCGACGCGGCCCGAACGAGAGCCGCGTTCGATGGTCCATTGCAGCGCCTCGGTGCGTGACGGCTCGATCTGCGCCTCGGGGCAGCCAAGCTCGCGCAGCCAGTGGTAAACGATGTCCAGGTAGTCGTCCTGCTTGAAGGGATAGAACGACAGCCACAGGCCGAAGCGCTCGGACAGCGAGATTTTTTCTTCCACGGTCTCGCCGGGGTGGATCTCGCCGTCGGGCTGGTGCTTGGCTTGCAGGTTCTCGCTCATGTATTCCGGCATCAGGTGGCGCCGGTTGGACGTGGCGTAGATCAGCACGTTGTCGCCCGAGGCGGACACCGAGCCGTCCAGCACCGACTTCAGGGCCTTGTAGCCGGCCTCGCCTTCTTCGAACGACAGGTCGTCGCAGAACACGATGAAGCGTTCGGGGCGCGCGGCCACCATTTCGACGATGTCGGCCAGGTCGCCCAGGTCGGACTTGTCGACTTCGATCAGGCGCAGGCCGCGGTCGCCGTAGGCGGCCAGCATGGCCTTGACCAGCGAGCTCTTGCCAGTGCCGCGGGCACCGGTCATCAGCACGTTGTTGGCCGGCTTCCTGGCGATGAACTGCTGGGTGTTGCGGTCGATGATGGCCTTCTGGCGCTCGATATGCTGCAGGTCCTGCAGGTCGATGGTCGCCACGTGGCGCACGGCATCGAGCCAGCCGCGCGCGCCGCGCTTGCGCCAGCGGAACGCATGCGCGCTCCAGTCTATCTCGGGCGGAGCGGGGGGCAGCCAGGCTTCAAGCTGGGCCAGCACGCGCTCGGCGCGTTGGATGAGTGTGGTGAATTCGGTTGCGGTCACGGTGTAGTCCTGTGAGAGCGAACGGGCGGGCCGGAACGCCGGGCCGCAACGCATTCGCGGGCTTCGTCGGATGAGGGGTGCGCGTTCCGCCGCAAAGC
Source organism: Achromobacter sp. ASV32 (assembly GCF_016428805.1). Lineage (GTDB taxonomy): Bacteria > Pseudomonadota > Gammaproteobacteria > Burkholderiales > Burkholderiaceae_B > Achromobacter. The sequence continues at coordinate 7,075 of NZ_JAELTJ010000053.1, read as the reverse complement.
GTCCTGGGACGCGCGCCGCTCCACGGTTGTCACCTGCCGGGGCCGCAGTGATGCCGCGGGCCGTCGGGGGTCAGTGACAGGCGATTGGTCGGGCGCAGCCACTGGATTTCACTGCTGTCGCCTGCCGCGCCGGGGTCAGCCGGGCGGCAGGCGGGGTCATGCAATCAGGAACGGTAGTCGGCGTTGATCGTCACGTACTCGTGCGAGAAGTCGCAGGTGTAGACGGTGTCGTTGACCTGGCCGCGGCCCAGCGCGATGCGGACCGTGATCTCGGCCTGCTTCATCACGCGCTGGCCATCGGCTTCCTGGTAATCGGGGTTGCGGCCGCCATCGCGCGCGACCAGGACATCGTCCAGCCACAGGCGGATGCGCGACACGTCCATGTCGTCGATGCCGGCGTAACCCACCGCGGCCAGGATGCGGCCCAGGTTGGGGTCCGAGGCGAAGAAGGCGGTCTTGACCAGCGGCGAGTGGGCCACGGCGTAGGCCACCTTCAGGGCTTCCTCGGTGCTGCCGGCTTCTTCGACGCGGATGGTCATGAACTTGGTGGCGCCTTCGGCGTCGCGCACGATCTTCTGCGCCAGCTCCAGCGCGGCGGCCGTCAGGGCTTCGCGCACGGCGGGGTAGGCGGCGTCGGATTCGGCGTTGATATTGACGCCCGACTTGCCGGTGGCCACGATGATGAACGAGTCATTGGTGGAGGTGTCGCCGTCCACCGTGATGCGGTTGAACGAGGCGTCGGCGATCTCGACGGCCAGCTTGCGCAGCAGCGGCTGGGCAATGCCGGCGTCGGTGGCCAGGAAGCTGAGCATGGTCGCCATGTTGGGGCGGATCATGCCGGCGCCCTTGCTGATGCCGGTGAAGGTGACGGTCTTGCCGTCGATCTGGGCGCGGCGCGACGAGATCTTGGGCAGGGTGTCGGTGGTCATGATGCCGTGTGCGGCGCTGAACCAGTGATCGGCGGCCAGGTCGGCGATGGCGCCGGGCAGGCCGGCGAACAGGCGGTCCAGGGGCAGCGGCTCGAGGATCACGCCGGTCGAGAACGGCAGCACCTGCGCGGCAGGCACGCCCAGCAGACGGCCGAGTTCGACGCAGGTGTCCTGGGCTTTCTTCAGGCCTTCGGCGCCGGTGCCGGCATTGGCGTTGCCGGTGTTGATGACCAGCGCGCGGATCGGGCCGCCGGTGGCCAGGTGGGCCTGGCAGACCTGCACCGGCGCGGCGCAGAAGCGATTGCGCGTGAACACGCCGGCAACGCTGGCGCCTTCGGCCAGTCGAAAGACCGTCAGGTCGCGTCGGTTGGCTTTGCGGATACCGGCCTCGGTAACGCCGATTTCAACGCCGGCAACAGGGAAAATTTCGGACTCGGAGGGGATCTGCAGGTTAACGGCCATGACTTCGTCTCATGAATGAGCAGGACGGAATCGCCGCCAGGGCTAGGCGGCGCGCGGGGGAAAGCTTCGTATTATCCCACTGCTTTGCGACAGGGACAGGGCGGCGCCGGAAAGGCCCCTGTCAGGGGGCGGAGCGCATGGCGGCCACGTCCAGTACCCCGGCCTCGCGGTTGGACAGGATGCCGCGCACGGTGCCGTCCGGTGCCTGTAGCACCGACATGCCGGCGGCGATCTCGCGGCCGTCGGCCTGACGGGCCGAGCGGCCCCGCGACGGCGAAAACAGCAGGTCGCCGGCCTGTACGCCGGGCACCCGCGGGCCCGCTGTCAGCATGCGGGTGCCGGGGGGGTAGGTGATGGCCCCCAGCGTGCTTTCGCGCGCCAGCAGGCCCTCGAAAGCCAGCAGGCGGCGCTGGGCGTCCAGGGTCATGTCCACCTTCAGCAGCGGCATGCCGGCCAGGGTCAGCGGGTCGCTGCCTTCGGCGCTGAGCCGCCAGCGGGGCGCCGGGCTGGCCGGGTCGGGGGCGTTGGCGCGCGCGGCCTCGTCGACCTTGATCCAGGTGCCGGCGGGCACAGGTTGCTGGTTCAGGGTGTTGCCGATGGCCAGGTGGCAACTGGCGAAACGGGGCTGGCCGCCCAGCATCACGAATTCGACGCGATGGCCGTGGCTGCACAGCCAGCCGTCCTGGGCCTGGTCGCGCGCGATCTCGACCGACAGGGTTTCGGGCTGCCGGGCGGTAGCCGCGTAATGAAACAGGCGGGTGGCGTCGAGCCCCTGCACGGAGGCCAGGTGGCCGTCGGGAAAGGTGGCGCGGTCGAACGAGGCCAGGTCGTCGGGGGCCGCCACGCGCAGTACCGTGCCGGCCGGCATGTCCACGCCGGCCAGCCGGGTGGGCTGGGGCAGCACCCGGTTCAGGCTGGCGTCCTGGCGCGCCTCGCGCTGGGCGGCGAACCACTGGCTGAGCTGCTGGTAGGGGAAGATGCCGCCGATGATGGCCAGCAGCGCCATCAGGATCGCGCCGCCGCGCCGGTGTTCCCCCAGCCACAGCCGCGCGCCGCGGCTGGTGGCCAGCACGGCCAGCCAGGTCAGCAGCGTGGACAGGCAGGCCAGCGAGACCACCATCAGCACGTAGAAATTACCGCCAGGAAGAGATACCGGAATCATGGCGGCAATTATGCGCCAAACGGATGCCGTTTTCGGGGGCGCGGGCCCGGATTGCACGCGGGGGCCGGTCCCCTTGCTACGGTCGGCTGGGGGGCGCCTTACTCCTTGGCCTGGGCCGAGCGCTTGGCCACGACTTGCAGCTTCAGTTCGCCCAGCGCCTGGAACAGCGCGTTGCGGCTGGCCTCGGGCAGTTCGCCGAACATGGACTTGACCCATGACTCGTGCGCCCGCGCCATCCTGGCGAAGCTTTTCTTGCCCTGCGGCGTCAGCTTGATGAGCGAACTGCGGCGGTCGGATTCGACCTTGGTGCGCACCACCAGGCCTTCTTTTTCGAGCTGGTCGGTGATGCCGGTGATATTGCCGTTGGTCACCATCATGTGGCGCGACAACTCGCCCATCTTCATGCCCTTGGGGGCGCGCTGCAATTGCGCCATCAGGTCGAAGCGGGGCAGGGTGGTGTCGAACTCGTTGCGCAGCCGGCTGCGGATCTCGCCTTCGATGAGATTGGCGCAGGTCAGCATGCGCAGCCACAGGCGCAGCGCATGATGGTCGTCGGGCGCTGCGCGGGATTCCAGGTCGGGAGCGTCTGTCATGGTCGGGAAGGTTACCGGGAATACGGGGTGAAGGGCGGTTTTCGACGGGCGGATTTCTTGAGTATCCGCCGGATGTCGGGTAATGTCCGCGCGGGGCTGGTGAAAACCCTAGACTTGTTTTGGCGAATACTTTAAACCTAAACTATGAACCACGCCAGTTCTCCCCATGCCGCATCACGGGATCGGCTGCTGCGGGCGCCGGTCTGACGGCCGCCTAACCAGGCCGGCAGGCCGGGCATAGAAGTCCTTCGAATCGCAATTCCAAAAAAACACCCTCTGCGCGGCTCGCGCACGGAGCACACCACCATGCGTTTGATCACTTCCCTCGTTGCCGCCGCTGCGTTGGTGCCGGCACTGGCCTATGCCGATCCGGTCAAGGTCGGTATCGCCAACGACATTTCCGGCCCGTTCTCGGCGCTGGGCGCCGAAGCCCGCGACGGCTTCAATCTGGCCATCAAGCAGCTGGGCAGCAAGCTGGGCGGCCAGCCCGCCGAATTCCTCCAGACCGACATGGGGGGCAACCCCGACCAGGCCCGCCAACTGGTCACGCGTTACATCCAGCGCGACAAGGTCGATTTCTTCACCGGCCCGATCGGTTCGAACGTGGCGCTGGCCGTCGGCCCCGCGCTGTTCGCCGCCAAGGTGCCGTACCTGTCCAACAACCCGGGCCCCAGCCAGTTCGCCGGCGCCCAGTGCAACAACTACTGGTTCGGCTCGTCGTACCAGAACGACGCCTTCCATGAAGCCGCCGGCAAGGTGGCCGCCGACCGCGGCTTCAAGAAGATGTTCATCATGGCCCCGGACTATCCGGCGGGCAAGGATGCGCTGACCGGCTTCAAGCGCGGCTACAAGACCGCCCCGGGCGACGAGGTCTACACCAAGCTGGGCCAGATCGACTACGCCGCCGAAATCGCCCAGATCCGCGCGGCCAAGCCGGACGCCGTCTATATCTTCCTGCCGGGCGGCATGGGCATCAACTTCGTCAAGCAGTTCGTCTCGGCCGGCCTGTCGCAGAGCGTCAAGCTGATCGGCCCGGGCTTCTCGGCCGACGAAGACGTGATCCAGGCCGTGGGCGAACCCATGCTGGGCATGTACAACACCGCGCAGTGGGCGCATGACCTGGACGTGCCGCAGAACAAGGCCTTCGTCGAGGCTTTCCGCAAGGAATACAACGGCCGTTACCCGTCCGTGTACGCCGCCCAGGCCTATGACGTCATCATGGCCATGGACGCCGCCGTCAAGCAGGCAGGCGGCAAGGCCGCCGACCGCGACGCCATCGTCAAGGCGCTGGCAAAGGCCGACTACCCCTCGGTGCGCGGTCCTTACACCTACGGCAAGAACCACTACCCCATCCAGGCGTACTACCTGCGCGTCGTCGACAAGGACGCCAGCGGCCGCATCACCAACAAGCTGGTGGGCAAGGTCTTCGACAAGTACCAGGACGTCTACGTCGGCGACTGCAAGCTTTAACGCGTACGGCGACACGATAAAGCCCGGTCCCCGTGCGGTCGCACGGGGCCGGCATTGCCGATCCGATGCCTGCCCCCGCCGGGGCGCACGCATCCGGCTTTGCGGGTCCGTAGCGATGTCCCTTTGAGGGGCAGCACGTCGGGGTGGGGCATACAGCTAGGGGAAGTTTTCATGACGTTCACGCTCATCGTCGAGCAATTGCTGAACGGTCTGCAGTTTGGGTTGATGTTGTTTCTGATCGCGGCCGGGCTGACCCTGGTGTTCGGCATCATGGACATCATGAATCTGGCGCACGGCTCGCTCTATATGGCAGGCGCCTATGTCGCCGCCGAAACCATGCAGCGCACGGGGTCGTTCACCGCCGCGGTGCTGGTGGCCGCGGTTGCCACCGGCCTGGTGGGGGTGGCGCTGGAACTGACGCTGATCCGCCGCCTGGCGCTGCGCGACCACCTGGCCCAGGTGCTGGGCACCTACGCCGTCATTCTCATCGCCAATGACCTGGTCAAGATGATCTGGGGCCCGGCCCCGGTCATGCTCAACATGCCCGCCTTGCTGTCCGGCCCGGTGCGGCTCCTGCCCGACCTGCTCTATCCCGCGTACCGCCTGATGATCATCGTCTTCGGGGTCGCCTCGGCCGTGGGCCTGTACTGGTTCGTCACGCGTACCCGCGCGGGCGTACTGGTGCGGGCCGGCGCGTCCAACCGCCAGATGGCCACGCTGATGGGCGTGCGCGTGCCGCTGCTGTTCCTGGGCGTGTTCGTCCTGGGCGCCATGCTGGCGGCCGTGGCCGGCGCCTTGCTGGGGCCGATCACTTCGGTGCAGGTCGGCATGGGCGAAGAGATCCTGATCCTGGTGCTGGTATGCATCGTCATCGGGGGCATCGGGTCGATCCGCGGCGCCTTCGTCGGCGCCTTGCTGGTGGGCATGGTCGATACCGCCGGGCGGGCCTTTCTGCCGATGCTGCTGCGCCAGGTGTTCTCGCCTGCGGTGGCTTCCAGCGTCGGCCCCACGCTGGCTGCGATTGCCATCTATGTGCTGATGGCGGCGGTTCTGGTGTTCCGGCCTTGCGGCCTGTTTCCGGCGCGAGGCTGAGCATGCGGATCTCTTCGACTCTCTGGACCCTGGTCCTTCTGGCGCTGCTGGCGGCGTTTCCGCTGGTGGCGCCGGCGCTGGGCCTGGACTTCTATATTTCCTTCGTGCGCCGGGTGCTGATCTACGCGCTGGCCGCGACCAGCCTGAACCTGATCCTGGGCTACGGCGGCATGGTGGCGCTGGGCCACGCGGCCTTCTTTGGCGCGGGCGCCTACGCGGTGGGCATCCTGGCGATGTCGGGCGTCACATCGGCGCTGGTGTCCTGGCCGGTGGCGATGGTGCTGGCGGGCCTGCTGGCCTGCATCACCGGGGCGATCTCGCTGCGCACCCGCGGTGTGTACTTCATCATGATCACGCTGGCGTTCGCCCAGATGCTGTTCTATATCTTCATCTCGCTGAGGCAGTACGGCGGCGAGGACGGCCTGAACCTGCCGGGCTATTCCACGCTGCCCGGCCTCGATCTGGCCAATGACGTCTCGTTCTATTACCTGGTCCTGGCCCTGTTCGCCGTGGCCATGTGGCTGTTCGGCCGGCTGGTGGCCTCGCGCTTCGGCACGGCGCTGCAGGGTATCCGCGAGAATGAATCGCGCATGGAGTCATTGGGCTATCCCGTCTATCGCATCAAGCTCACCGCGTTCACGCTGAGCGGCGCGGCGGCCGGACTGGCGGGCGCATTGCTGGCCAATCACAATCTGTTCATCTCGCCCAGCCTGATGCACTGGACCCAGTCGGCCAACCTGCTGATCATGGTGCTGGTCGGCGGCATCGGCCTGCGCTACGGCGGCGTAGCGGGCGCCGTGGTGATGCTGGTGCTGGAAGAAGTGCTGCGTCAATGGACGGAATACTGGCACCTGCCCCTGGGCGTGCTGCTGCTGTGCGTGGTGTTCGGCGCCCCGCGCGGCCTGGTGGGCCTGTTCGGCCCGCTGTTCGGCGGCGGCAAGGCGGCATCAACCGGCAAGGCGGCATCATGAGCCAACCCCAATCCCAAGTCCGGCCCCACGCGCCTGCGTTGCAGGCCAGCAACCTGGTGCGGCGCTTCGGCGCGCTGGTCGCCACCGACAATGTCTCGATCTCGCTGAACCCCGGCGAGATCCATGCCCTGATCGGGCCGAACGGCGCGGGCAAGTCCACGCTGATCCATCTGCTGTCGGGCACCCTGGCGGCCGATGCCGGCACGCTGGCCGTGGGCGGGCGCGACGTCACCGCCATGAACGCGCACCAGCGGGTGGCGGCGGGCCTGTCGCGGTCATACCAGATCACCAACATCTTCAAGCAGTCCAGCGTGCTGGACAACCTGGTGCTGGCCGTGCAGGCGCACGCCGGCAGCAGTTTCCGCTTCTGGCGGCCGCGCGCCGCCGAGTCCGACC
>NZ_JAELTJ010000525.1 GCF_016428805.1 Achromobacter sp. ASV32 | reverse complement strand
TACGAGATCGGTTATTAGGTCTCGTGGGCTCGGAGATGTGTATAAGAGACAGGAGCTATAGAGGGGATTCAGCGGCAAAAAGTAGCCATACCTTGGCCTGACATTGCGCCGGACTTGGCTGGATAATAATACACAACACAAAGGCTAGTAGCGTTAGCGGAGGCCGTCGCAAGTTGAAAACTTGGCTACTGGTGCCGGCAATACGGCAACTTAAGGTAAGCTGACAAGGCTCCGAACCGAGTAAGCATGCCAGGGCTTGGCTGCCAAAAATGAGGGGAAGCATGACTCTTCTTCACGCCAGTAAATATCGTGTCTGCAAGATATTTGTTACAGCCCGTCAGTTAATGACTATCTGTCGTTTATAGCTGCGGAGCGTCCTCGAGGCGTCAATAGCAGCAAATCCTCGTTTATGGCGACGGCGACGGCGACAGAGACTGGGCT
>NZ_JAELTJ010000524.1 GCF_016428805.1 Achromobacter sp. ASV32 | reverse complement strand
CAGCGTCGACGGGCTGGCCAAGCTCGCCGCGCCGCCGCTGGGTTTTGCGACGGCAACGCTGACTAACGGCAACACGGAGCTCATCCGAGATCTCAATGATTTTGGCGATTTGGGGTTCCAGCATCTGTTTTGCGCGGAAACGTTCCACGCGTACAAGCCGGCACCGGAGACGTATCTCAGTGCCGCGCGGGAGCTTGGCCTGCAGCCAGGAGAAGTGGCCATGGTGGCGGCGCACATGGGCGATTTGGCGGCGGCAAGGAGCGCCGGCTTGCGAACCGTTTATATAGAGAGAAGGGAGGAGGAAGACTGGCCCGCAGACGACGAGAGGATGGTGGAGGCAAAGAACTGGGTGGACATTTGGATCAAAGAGGACGAGGGCGGCTTTGTCGAGCTGGCCAAGCAGCTCACAGAGCTCAGGGCGCGACGTGATGCTTCGCTACCC
>NZ_JAELTJ010000523.1 GCF_016428805.1 Achromobacter sp. ASV32 | reverse complement strand
AAACTACAACAACGGGGACAAGCGATCCTCTGGGCTCTCGTAAGCGTACCATTGACGACGAGATCAAGCCACCCAACTACGGCCAGTTGGGCAAGAAGGGAGGCACCAGACCGCCTAAAGGATCTGTCGTCGGAGCATGGTTGCCCAAGAAGAGCGAGGAGCCATGCCCTTGGGTTATTGCTGACCACAGCACAACCACCAATTTAGCGTTTCGTTTACACAAGGAAGTTGTGGACTTTTACGAATATGTGCGACCGCGCGACTTTGAGCAGCGAATCCGCGATAATCTTGTCGACAACCTCCGACGTGCCATGCGCCGTGATGGCCGTAACTTTGCCAGTGCACATGCATTTCCATTCGGCTCTTTCATGTCTGGCTTATACCTACCAACAGCAGACATGGATATCGTTGTATGCTCTGCAAGCTTCATGAGAGGTGGGCC
>NZ_JAELTJ010000522.1 GCF_016428805.1 Achromobacter sp. ASV32 | reverse complement strand
TGGGAGTTTTTATTTTTATTTTTATTTGGTATTATATTCTGCATAAGTTTGGTACAGGGTTCTGTTTTTGTGGCTTGGGTTTGGGTGGGCCAACCAGGATAACTCGTCTCGATTTAGAGCCTTGGCGTAATAATTGGGCTTCAATTTACACGCTTTGTTCTACGTACCTACTCGTACATACTGCTATTACATACTAGGGGCTCTCCTGCAGACAGTCCAACATGTACAGAATCGCTTGAAACGTGGTGGACCGCGTATCGCATAATTCCAAAAACCTTCTGGAAAAAAAGCTCAAGATAAGGTCCCCCCACGACTCGCGCACATACGACGTACCGTAGTACTACTGGAGATTCATAGCCCAACCCGACAAAAAAGTCATCCGAATCGGGGAGGCTCCTCCACCCAAGTACCTGTCTCTTATACACATCTGACGCTGCCGACT
>NZ_JAELTJ010000521.1 GCF_016428805.1 Achromobacter sp. ASV32 | reverse complement strand
GAACTGCAGCAGCCAGATTTGAAACACCTGATACAAGAGCTGCAAAACGCTTCCGACTTTGAGCTACACCTTTGGTGCCGCGACTACCCGCCGCTGCTCAAGCAGTTTGACATTCCGGCGCAAGCAGAGCTGGATAGCGGCAAGGTGGCCAAGATGCTGCAGCTAATTCGCCAATACCAAGAAAACGGCGACCGTGTGCTCATATTTTCCAAGTCTTCGCGGCTCATCGAGCTCCTTCAAGAAGTGCTGGCTATGCAAGACATTGGTCACCGAGTGCTTACAGGCGCAACCAACGTGTCGGAGCGGCAGACGCTGATTGACGAATTCAACGAAGATGACAGCATCCCTGTATTCCTGCTCACGACAGGCGCAGGCGGGACGGGCATCAATCTCACGTCTGCCAATAAGATTATCATCTTTGATCAGTCAGACAACCCGCAAG
>NZ_JAELTJ010000520.1 GCF_016428805.1 Achromobacter sp. ASV32 | reverse complement strand
CGTGGGCTCGGAGATGTGTATAAGAGACAGGCTTCGGACAGTGCCGTATCGACGCACTGGCGACTCCGGGAAAAGGATTTGATGGGCTTGATGGCGAATCGAATTGGTTGCGGTCAACAAGTCGAGGTTTACGGCTACGCAGCCTTGCCCGCGAAAATTTACTGCCGCTCGCCGACCCAAGCCGCGGGGTGTGGTGCGGTCGGATTTGCGACGCCAGCCCCACCTTCCTAACCGTGGCGACTCAGCTGCTTGGCTCCACAAGTCGCGACTCATCGCGCATCCATTAAAGTGAGAGGCTACCCTATACCTGCAAACGAAGCGGTACAGTGCCATATTGTCCAAAAGCTGAGGTAAAAGTATGTGGATTATTGCTCTCTTACAAGTATTTACATTAAAAACTACGTGTATCTTGTTTTTGGCGCGTTTTACCCCGGTTTGGTGA
>NZ_JAELTJ010000519.1 GCF_016428805.1 Achromobacter sp. ASV32 | reverse complement strand
TTTGTGCGCCGTAGATTCGAGAAAGGATTTCGAGGGCCTCTTTTGCACCTCGTCTCGTGATACGAGCCGCTTTTGCTTCTTTAGCCCACTTGGCTGCATCGGGATGGTCGACTCTGTCTTCTTCTTTTTGCATGGAGAGGATGCAATCCTTTTTGGCGGCATGAACAGGAAACTCAGGAGTCTCTGCAACCTCGACACAGGAGAACTTGACCAGATTAGCCACCACCTTGTCAGCTGGGCCCCTTCTGCCCTTCTCGGCAAAGAGACGAACGAGCTTGGCGATGGTCTCAGCAGAGCGATTCTGCAAAAGCTGGTTCTCTTCGGTCTTCACAGAGTCCATTATGCCTTTGATTAACGGGCTTGGCTTCTTGGGGAGCTCCTTCATCGCCACCATGGCACAGGCGGCGCCGGCCTTGATTCGGACATCGCGGGCTTCTTTGAAT
>NZ_JAELTJ010000518.1 GCF_016428805.1 Achromobacter sp. ASV32 | reverse complement strand
CTATAGTTCGTCGCGAGATTCAACCCCATGGTCCTTATCTGCTTGGCGGTTGGTCTCTCGGTGGCATGATTGCCATTGAAATGGCCAAGATTCTCGTAGCTCAGGGAGAGACCATATCTCATGTCATCATGATCGATTCCATGAATCCAGAAACGTTTCTATCGTTTCGCGACGAGCGCGAGCACCGGCTTGTAGCTGCCATGACCTACAACGCCATCTCTCGGCGCATGAACGGCCCGGAAGAGCCGACTGCGTTGATGATGCTGGACAATGACAGCCTCAGCCGCGGCAGCACTAGCAACAGCAGCAGTGCTGATACAAGCCGAGAGAATTCAGACGGAGAAGTTTCCAGCGACGAAGACGAGGACAGCAGCGATGACTTGTTTTACTCCCAGCTGCGTCAGCACATTTACAATGGGCTTCGCATGCTGAGCACATATCGA
>NZ_JAELTJ010000517.1 GCF_016428805.1 Achromobacter sp. ASV32 | reverse complement strand
AAACGGACGCGAGTGGGCCATGGCTTGAAGGCGGGCGTCAGCCGCATCGATATGCTGGATGTCTGCGTTGATGCAAGAGAACTTGGCTGAATGAGCATTTGTTGACAAGTTCACTACAATAAAAACACTCAAGGTCGGCTACTTAAACTAAGTAGCTTGACTACGCCTGAAATTTAAGTAAATTGAACAGTTAAGTAAGTCAAGTAAATTAACCAGAATAAGTAAATCAAGTAAAATGGTGCAACTAGATAAAGTACGAAAATACAACCTGACTAAATGAATCATGTAAATTAAGAAAACTAATTAAATTAGGTAAATTGGATACACGGACGTCGATGACCATGGGATGCGGGAAATCCTTTATATCCCTAAAGACATCCTCCAATGGTGTCACGTAAGCATGCGATGAGCTCGAGCTGCCACCATAAAGCATCCCCACAGGG
>NZ_JAELTJ010000516.1 GCF_016428805.1 Achromobacter sp. ASV32 | reverse complement strand
CTGTTGCGGGCCTGGACATGTCTATGCCCGGTGATACCGAGTTCAATACCGGCCGTAGTTTCTGGGGCGGCAATCTCACCGTTGCGGTCCTCAACGGCACTGTTCCCGCTTACAGAATTGATGACATGGCCATGCGCATCATGGCTGCGTGGTTCAATGTCGGCAACACTCTCGAGACCCAAGTGGAGACCAATTTCTTCTCTTGGAGCCGTGACAGCTTTGCCTATCGCCAAGCTGCGGCAAAGGAGAACATGGAGCAAGTCAACTTTCAGGTTGACGTGCGCGACAACCATGCCCACCACATCCGCGAATCTGCTGCAAAGGGTACCGTTATCCTCAAGAACAATGGTGTCTTGCCCCTCAACAAGCCTAAGTTTGTTGCAGTCATTGGTGACGATGCTGGCCCTAATTCTCGTGGTCCTAATGGCTGCCCTGACCGAGGC
>NZ_JAELTJ010000052.1 GCF_016428805.1 Achromobacter sp. ASV32 | reverse complement strand
GAATCGGAAGGCAGTCGCCGAAGGCGACAACGACGATGACGAAGGGGAAGTCCGGAGCGAAGGCTCCGGACCGCAATCGTAGCCCCGCCCTCACCCGCCTGCCCCGTCACGCGCGGCTCAAGAACCCACACCTCAAGACCCGACGCTGTCCCCCAAAAGCATCACCAACTTCAAATCCAAATGCGTCGCCAACCGAAACGTGATCTGCTGGAACGCCATACGCCCCCGCCGCGGATGCGCAAACTCCCGCAACCCACCTTCCCGCTCGACGACGGCATGCCGATTCCACCAGTGCGCAAACACCGCACTCTGCCGATTCAAGGCATCAATGAGCGCCAGCACCGCCGGCTCATCCAGATGCGCCCCCGCATCCGCCCGGAACTCCGCCACCACCCGGCGCGCCCGCTGCTCCCAATCCACCACCAGCTCCCGCGCCGCGGGATCCAGAAAGATATAGCGCAGCAGATTGGGTTCCGGATCCCGATCCGGCCAGTCATCGAACAGCTCGCGTAGCGGCGCATTACAGGCCAGCACATTCCAGGCCCGGTCCAGCACATAGGCCGGCGCGGTGATCGCATCCACGCACTCGCGCAACGACCCCGGCGCCCCCATCGCATCGTCCCGCGCATGCTGCGGATCCGCGCAATCGGCCAGATCGAACAAGTAGGCGCGTTCCGCGCGCGCCAACTGCAGCACCCCCGCGATCCGCGACCACACCGACGGCGACACCGACACCTCGCGCCCCTGCTCGATCCACGTGTACCAGGTGACGCTGATCCCGCACAGCTGTGCCACCTCTTCGCGCCGCAACCCCGGCGTGCGCCGCCGCATGCCTTCGGGCAGCCCGGCCATCTGCGGCGTAATGCGCGAGCGGGCGCTGCGCACGAATTCGCCCAGCGCCTGCCGGCGCAGGCGGGAACCTTCGTGGCCGGCCGCGCCGGCTTGGGGGGAAGTGTTCATACCAGGATAAGCTGCTGTCTTGTACGTGTATAAGTGCTATCTATCTTAGCGCCTGGACGCCCTGCGCTCGACAGCATCGCCGCCGGCCCTGTATAGATCGGGATCACGCCGGAAAACGGAATCAACAAGAAGGAGACCACCCGCCATGCCCGCCCCTCAGACGCCCCCGACCTGCCCCACCGTGACCGACGCCGCGGCGCAGTTTCGCGACGGCCGGATCACCAGCGAGGCGCTGGTCCAGGCCTGCCTGGCACGCATCGCGTCGCGCCAGGATCTCAATACCTTCATCACCGTCGACGCGGATGGCGCACTGGCCCAGGCGCGTGCAGCCGACGCCGCGCGCGCCGCGGGCAAGACCGCGCGCCCGCTTGAGGGCGTGCCGCTGGCCATCAAGGACAACATCCACGTTGCCCGACTGCCCAATACGGCCGGCACGCCGGCATTGCGTGACTTTCGCCCCGCCGAGGACGCCCCGGTGGTGCAACGGCTGCGCAAGGCCGGCGCTGTCATCGTCGGCAAGACCCACATGCATGAACTGGCGTTCGGCGTGTCGGGCTACAACACCGCCTATCCCGGGCCGCGCGGCGCGGGCACGCGCAACGCCTATGACCCCGAACGCATCGCCGGCGGCTCGTCCTCGGGCAGCGGTGCCGCCGTGGGCGCGCGTCTGGTGCCGGCCGCGCTCGGCACCGACACGGGCGCCTCAGTGCGCCTGCCCGCCGCGCTGAACGGCGCCGTGGGCCTGCGCCCGTCGGTGGGCCGCTACGACGGCGCCGGCATCACGCCGATTTCCCATACCCGCGATACGCCCGGACCCATCGCCCACTGCATGGCCGACATCGCGCTGCTTGACGCCGTACTGACCGGTGACGACGCGCCCTTGCCGGCCCTGCGCCCCGCGGACCTGCGCCTGGGCCTGCCCGGCTATTTCTGGCAGGACCTGGACCCGCAGGTGCACGCAGTCGCGCAGGCCGCGCTGGAACGGCTGCGCGCGGCCGGCGTCACCCTGATTGCGATGGAGATGCCCGATCTGCAAGCCAGCAACGCCGCCTGCGGCATGCCGATCTGCCTGTACGAGCAGAAGGTCGACCTCATCGCGTATCTGCAACGCTACGACGTCGGCGTGAGCTTCGAGCAAGTCGTGGCGCAGATTGCCAGCCCGGACGTCAAAAGCATCTTCAACGATCTGGTCGTGCCGGCCGTGCTGCCTATGCCAAGCGGCGAACTGCTGCCGCTGCAAGCGCTGTACGACAGCGCGATCACACAGCATCGCGAGGCGCTCATCGATGTCTACCGGCGCGCCTTCCAGGCGCATGGCCTGCATGGCCTGCTGTTTCCCACCGTGCCGGTCATGCCGCCGGCCGCCACGCCCGAGGCCAGCAGCCTGGAGTCATTCCAACGGCTGGCGCGCAACGTCGACCCCGGCAGCAATGCCGGCCTGCCCGGCCTGAGTCTGCCCGCCGGCCTGTCCGACCAGGGGCTGCCGGTCGGGCTGGAAGTGGACGGTTTGCCCGGCGACGACCGCCAGGTCATCGCGATCGGCTTGGCCATCGAGGGCGTGCTGGGCAGATTGACGCCCCCGGCCTTGGCCTGAATCAGGCGCGATTCCTGACCTGATCCCGGGCCTGGGGCCTGTCCCCTGGCGAACCCGCGGTGACCGGCCTATGCCGGCGCACCGGGCATGGCCGCCAGCGTGGCGTCCAACGCACCGGACACACCCAGCGTGCGCAGCGACTGCGCGGCCTGCGCCACCGCCCGCACAAAACGCGCGTCCGTGCCCAGGTCGCCGAACACCGCAGTCAGGCCCGTCATCTGCGCGGTCCAGGCCGATGCCCCGGCCGGCCCCGGCCCGGCCTCGCGGGCGGCCTGCTCCGCCAGCGTCAGCCGCGCCGCCAACACGCCGGCCAGCGGATCGTCGATCGAATAGCGGCGCCCCGCCTGATCCACGCCGCGCAGGAAATGCAGCCACCCGGCCACCGCCAGCGCCAGCCCCGCAATCGGCTGATCGGCCGCCAGCCGGTCGCGCACCGTGCCCAACAGCCGCTGCGGCATTTTCTGCGAACCGTCCATGGCGATCTGCCGCGTCTGGTGCCTGAGCGCCGGATTGGCATAGCGCTGCAACAGCCGTTCCTGGTATTGCGCCAGGTCCAGCCCCGGCAAGGCCGGCAACGTCGGCGCGATCTCCGCGCGCATCAGACTGGCCAGGTAGCGCCGCAGCGCCGGTTGCGCCATGGCCTGGTCCACCGTGGCCCAGCCGGCCATCACCGACAGGTAGGCCAGCGCCGAATGCGCGCCGTTCACCATGCGCAATTTCAGGGTTTCAAACGGCGCGGCCTCGGCGGCAAAACGCGCGCCGCCCACCGACCAGTCCGGCCGACCGGCGGCGAATTCGTCTTCCACCACCCATTCCAGGTAGGGCTCGGCCAGCACCGGCCACGCGTCGGTCAGGCCCAGCGCCTGCGCCACCGCGCCACGGTCCGCGTCCGTGGTGCGCGGCACGATGCGGTCCACCATCGAACACGGGAAGGTGCAGGCCTGGCTGATCCAATCGGCCAGGCCTGCATCCACCTGCGCAGCGAACGCCAGCACCAGACCCCGCAACAGGCGGCCATTGGCGGGCAAGTTGTCCAGCGACAGCAACGTCAACGGACCCAGGCCCGCCGCGCGCCGGCGTTGCAGGCCCCACACCAGGAAGCCGACCGCGCTGCGCGGCGCCGCCGGTTGCCCCAGGTCGTGCACGATGTCCGGATGGTGCAGGTTCAGCGCGCCGCTGGCCGGATCGTGGCAATAGCCCTTCTCGGTCACCGTCAGGCTGACGATACGCGTGTCGGCGGCAGCGATGCGCGCCAGCACGGCTTGCGGATCCTCGGGCGCCACCAGCGTTTCCAGCAGGCAGCCGATCACGGCCAGTTGCTGGCGCGGTTGCCCTTGCGCATCGGCGCTGCGCAGCGCCAGCGTGTAAAGACCCTCCTGCGGTGCCAACGCGTCGCGGGTGTCGGCCTGGCGCAGCGACACGCCGCAGAGGCCCCACGCCACTTCGCCGCCGGCATGCAGCGCCGCGTCATTCACCGCCGCCAGGTGGCCACGCGCAAATGCGCCCAGCCCCAGGTGCACGATGCCGGCGCGCAGCGCCGCGCGGTCGTAGGCCGGCTGTGCCACGCCGGGCGCCAGCACCGCCAACCGCGACGGGTGCAGGCGGGCAGCGGATGGCAGCGCGCCCGGCTGCACCGCAACAGACTGCCGCGCTACCAATTCCATAGCGTGCCGTCCTGCTGCAGCCGGTTCACCGGCAGGTAGGCGCGCTTGTACGGATACCTGGCGGCCAGCTTTTCGTCGATGTCCACGCCGTGGCCCGGCACGTCGCCGGGGTACAGCATGCCCTGATCGAACGTATAGGCGTGCGGAAAGACGGCATCCGTTTCCTCGGTGTGGCGCATGTATTCCTGGATGCCGAAATTGGGCACCCACAGGTCGAAATGCAGCGCCGCGCCCATGCACACCGGCGACAGGTCGGTGGCGCCATGGCAGCCGGTACGCACCTGGTACAGCGAGGCCAGGTCCGCGATGCGCCGCAGGTGGGTGATGCCGCCGGCATGCACCACCGTGGTCCGGATGAAGTCGATCAACTGGTTCTGCACCAGGTCCTTGCAATCCCAGATCGAATTGAAGATCTCGCCCACCGCCAGCGGCGTGGTGGTGTGCTGGCGGATCAGGCGGAAAGCCTCCTGGTTCTCGGCCGGCGTGGCGTCTTCCATCCAGAACAGGTTGCAGGGCTCGAGCGACTTGCCCAGGCGGCCCGCCTCGATCGGGGTCAGCCGGTGGTGCACGTCGTGCAGCAGGTGGTGGTCAAAGCCCAGCTTTTCGCGGATGCGCTCGAACAGCTTGGGCGTGTGCTGCAGGTATTTCTCGGTGGACCAGTCGTGCTCGCTGGGCAGGTCGCTGTCGGCCGGTTCGTAGAACAGGTTGCCGCGGCCCACGCCGTACACCTTGTCCAGGCCCGGCACGCCGCTTTGCGCGCGGATGGCGCGATAGCCCATGTCGGCATAGCGCAGCACCTCGTCGACGGTGTGCTCGATATCGCTGCCGTTGGCATGCCCGTACACCATCACGCCGCTGCGGCTCTTGCCGCCCAGCAGCTGGTACAGCGGCAGGCCGGCAGCCTTGGCCTTCAGGTCCCACAGCGCCGTATCCACGGCGGCGATGGCGGTCATGGTGACCGGGCCGCGGCGCCAGTAGGCGCCCTTGTACAGGTACTGCCAGATATCCTCGATCTGGTGCGCGTCGCGGCCGATCAGGCAGGGCACCACGTGTTCGGTCAGGTAGGCCGCCACGGCCAGCTCGCGCCCGTTCAGGGTGGCATCGCCGATGCCGGTCAGCCCCTGGTCGGTTTCGATTTTCAGGGTCACGAAATTGCGGCCCGGCGAACAAACAATGACGCGTGCGTTCGTAATTTTCATCATGGGTTCCGTATGGACGGGAGAGTATTCAGCCTTCCCAGCCCAGATGGCTGAGGAAGTCGCGGGTACGGGCGACCTGCGGGTTGTCGAAAATCTGCGCGGGCGGGCCCTGCTCCAGGATGGCGCCGTTCTCGAACACCACCACCCAGTTGGCCACGCGCCTGGCAAAACTCATTTCGTGGGTCACGACGATCATCGTCATGCCCTCTTGCGCCAGCTTTTTCATAACGTTGAGCACCTCGCCCACCGTCTCCGGATCCAGCGCGGACGTCGGCTCGTCAAACAGCATCACCTCCGGCTCCATCGCCAGGGCGCGGGCGATCGCCACGCGTTGCTGCTGGCCGCCGGACAGGTTGGCGGGAAAGTTGCCGGCCTTGGCCGCCAGTCCCACTTTTTCCAGCAGCGCCATGGCGCGGGCGCGGGCCTTTTCAGGCGCCATGCCCAGCACGGTGACCGGGCCCATGGCCACGTTGTCCAGCGCCGACTTGTGCGGAAACAGCTCGAAGCTCTGGAACACCATGCCCATGCGCTGGCGCACCTTGCGCACTTCGGATTCCGCTTCCGGCAGCGCCACGCCGTCGAGCAGCACACGGCCGCCGTCCAGCTTTTCCAGCGCGTTGGTGCAGCGCAGGAGCGTGGACTTGCCGGAGCCGGACGGCCCGATCAGGCACATGACCTCGCCCTTGTTGACCTGCAGCGACACGTCGCCCAGCGCCACGAAATCGCCGTAGACCTTGCGCACGTTCTCGTAGACCAGCACCGGCGGCTGATCGGCGCCTTTGCGTGCCGCGATCGCCGCGGCCGCGCCCACCGCCTGTTGTTCCAGGATCATCTCGTTCATTCCTTGACTCCGTATTTGCGATGGATCCAGTCGACCAGCTTGGCCTGGGGATAGCCCATCAGCCAATAGATCACCGCCATCGCGGTCAGCATTTCCAGCACGCGAAAGCTCTGCGCGCGCACCTGCATCGAGGCATAGGCCAGCTCGCTGACGGCGATCACCGACACCAGCGAGGTGTCCTTGAACAACGAGATCCAGGTGCTGGCCAGCACCGGCAGGATGCGCCGCGCCGCTTGCGGGATCAGCACCTTGAACATGGCCTGGCGGCGCGACATGCCCATGGCCAGCGCCGCCTCCATCTGCCCCTTGCGGATGGAATTGATGCCGGCGCGGAAGGTCTCGGAGTTGTAGGCCGACACGTTCAGCACCAGCGCCACCAGCGCCGTGGTCACCGCCGAAAATTGCACGTCCAGCGCCATGGGCATGACGTAGAACGCCCAATAGATCACCAGGATCAGCGGCAGGTTGCGGAAAAACTCGACGATGGCCACCGCGACACCATTGGCCAGGCGGTTGGAGGACAGGCGCATCAACGCCAGCACCATGCCGCCCGGCACCGCCAGCGCCATCGTCACCACCGTCAGCATCACGGTCATGGCCGCGCCCTGCAGCAGCACCTGGCGCGAGTCCCAGATAATTCCCCAGTCCAAGTTCATGAGCGCCCCAGATGTGCGTAACGTTGGTACAGGCGGTCCACGCCGCGGGTCACCGGGAACAGGATCACGAAGTACGCCACGATCACAGCGGTGAACACCTCGATCGGCCGGTAGCTCTGGCCTGCGATGGTCTCGGCCTTGTGCATCAGTTCCGGCACCGCGATCACCGTGGCGATCGCCGTGTCCTTGATGGCTACGGTCAGCACCGAGCCGAAGGCCGGCAACATGCGGATGGTGGCCTGCGGCAGGATGATCTTGCGCAGCGCCTGCGCCCGCGACATGCCCAGTGCCAGGCCGGCGCGCATCTGCCCCGGACGCACCGATTCGATGCCCGCGCGGATCACCTCGGCCGAATAGGCCGCGATATGCAGCGTCAGCGCCACCAGGGCCGCCCAAAACGGCGCGAAGTTCACGCCGGCCAGCAGCGGGAAGGCAAAGTAGATCCAGACCAGCACCACCAGCACCGGGATGGCGCGCATGCTGTCGATGTAGAACACCAGCAGCACGCGCAGCCAGCGCGGCCCGTACAGGCGCAACAGCGCAATCACCAGCCCCAGTAGAATGCTGGAGACCGCGGTGATGGCGCTGAGCGCAACCGTGATGCCCAGGCCGCCGGCGAAAAAGCGCCAGTTCTCGACGATGGGTGAAAAATCAAAGTCCATGGAATCTCCGTACGGACAGGAACGCGGGCCGGCTCAGAACGTCACCATGACTTTCATGGCCTGGTGCCGGTCGGCAGCCAGCGCGAACGCCTCGTGCGCCTGACGCGCCGGAATCGCCGCGGTCAGAAGCGGCGACACATCCACCAGGCCGCGGCTCAGGTAGTCCACGGCCCAGGCGTATTCATCGACGAAGCGGAAGCTGCCGACGACGTTCAGGCTCTTGACCATGATCTGGTTGAACGGGCACGGCTCGCTGCTGCCGCCCAGCGTGCCCACCGTGACGATGGTGCCGCGCGGCCGCGTCACGCGGATGCAGTTGGCCAGGCCGGCATAGTTGCCGGAGGCCTCGAAGCACACGTCGACCGTGCCCTTGCCCGCCGCCAGCGCGTCCAGCGCCCCCGGGTCGGCGGCGGCATTGATGGTGCGCGTGGCGCCCACCTTGGCGCAGGTGGCCAGGGTCTGGTCGACGATGTCCACCACGATCACCTGGCTGGCACCGGCCAGCCGCGCCGCCATCAGGATCAGCGCGCCGATCGGCCCGGCGCCCACCACCATCACGGTCTTGCCCAGCAGCGACCCGGCGCTGCGCACCGCGTGCAGCGCCACGGCCAGCGGCTCGCCAAAGGCGGCCAGCTCGAACGACAGGCTGTCCGGCACCGGCAGGCACTGCTTTTCCTGCACCACCACCTGTTCGCGCATCGCACCTTGCATGTGCGGATAGCGGCTGGCACTGCCGAAGAAGAACACGGCTTCGCAGTGGTTCGAATCGCCCTGGCGGCAGTAGCGGCACACGCCGCAGGTGCGGGCCGGGTCCAGCGCCACGCGGTCGCCGGGCTTGACCGCGGTGACCGCCGAGCCGATTTCCAGCACCTGGCCGGAAGCCTCGTGGCCCGGCGTGAGCGGCTCGCGAATGACGAAGTCGCCCACCCGGCCGTGGCGGTAGTAGTGCAGGTCCGATCCGCAGATGCCTACGGCCTTGATGCCGACACGCACCTCGGTCGGCCCCAGCGGCTCGGGCGCCTGTTCGATCAGCCGCAGGTCCTGTGCCCCATGAATCGCGCAATTGAGCATGACGTCCGCCTTACTTCAGCTGCTGGGTCATGCGGCGCTCTTCGGCGACCAGCTCGGGATGCATGCGCGCTTCCACCTTGCGCAGCCATTCCAGGTAGACGGGCTGGCCCTTGGCCACGCCCATGCCGGCGTCGATGGCGAAGATCTTGCTGTCCTGGCAGTCGTTTTCCTTGGGAAACACGGCCAGGCCCTTGACCTTCTTGCTGATGTTGGGCCACAGCATGCGGTTCAGCGGCGCCACGTCGGAGCGGCCCGCCAGCACCTCTTCGATCGGCGCGACCGAGCCCGAATTGGTCACGCCGCGCAGCTTGGCCTTGGGGAAGTTCTCCAGCACCAGTGGCTCTTCGCCGGCGCCCGAGAAGTACGCCATGGTGATGCCGGGCTGGTTGAAGTCCTCGACCTTGGTGGCGTTGGTGAACTTGGGGTTGGACGCCAGCCCGAACATGCACACGCTGGTGTTCGAGAAGGTCACGAAGTCGATGATCTTGGCGCGCTCGGCGTTCTGGTTCAGCGGGCCGATCATGATGTCCATCTGGTTGGCGATCAGCGCCGGCACCTTGGTTTCGTGGCTGACCTGCACCGGCACGATCTTCACGTCCAGCAAGCGCGCGAATTCCTTGCCCAGCAGCCACGACGATCCCATCCAGGGTTCGCCCGAGCCGCTGGTGTTCTGCACCAGCCATGGCGGATTGTTGACCACGCCGACCCGCAGCACGCCGGCCTTGCGGATGGCATCGATGCGCGGGCTTTCGCCGGGCGCGGGCGGGGTCTGCGCCTGGGCGGCGGACGCGGACGCCAGCAGCAGGGCCGCGGCGGCAAGACGGAAGAAATAAGGCTGTTGCATTGCTGTCTCCTGGAAGGGAAGCCCGACGCTTTGCGCCGGATACGGCCGCGCGAAGCCGCGGGCATGCGCCCGGGCCGCGCGCGCCTTGCGCGAGGTCGGAAAAATCAATGGTGTATTGCCGGAAAGAACGGCGTGACGGCCTATGGGCTCTGTTCGATGATGCGCATTTCGTCGGCGTCCAGGCGCGGCTTCATCTGCCCCGCCACCTGCCTCAGCCAGGCCAGGAATTCAGGCTGGTTCTTGTCGATCGCCAGGCCTACCGGCGATGCCTTTTCGGTGCTTTGCTGGCAATTGGCCTCGGCCGGCAACACGGTCAGGCCGCGCACCTTGCGGCTCAGCCCCACCCAGGGCACCCGGTTGATGGGCGCCGCATCGGCGCGCCTGGCCATGATTTCCTCGATAGGCGCGGTGGCGCCCGAGTTGGCCACGGCGCGCAACTGCGCCTTGGGAAAGCGCTGCTTGACCCAGGCTTCTTCGGCGCCACCGGTGAAGTACGCGATGGTGATGCCCGGCTGGTTCAGGTCGTCGACCGACTTGGCCGCGGCCAGCTTGGGGTTGGCCGCCAGGCCGAACATGCAGACACTGGTCGAGGAATACAGGACGAAGTCCACCACCTTCAGGCGCTCGGGCGTTTCGGCCAGCGGGCTGATGGTCATGTCGACCTGGTTGGCCGCCAGCACCGGCACCTTGGTTTCGTGCGACACCGGCACGGCGGTCAGCGTCACGCCCAGCTGGCGGGCGTATTCCTTGGCCAACAGCCAGGCCGGACCGCTCCAGGCCTCGCCGCCCCGGCCGGACACGTCCTGGATCAGCCAGGGCGCGTTCTGCAGCACGCCCACGCGCAGTTCACCGGCCTTGCGGATGGCATCGATGCGTGGACTCTGGCCCGCTGCGGGCGCCTGCTGTGCCGATGCAGGCGCGGCCAGCGCGCAGGCGGCCAGCAGGCATGCCGACAACACATGGGCCGCCGTGCGGATGGCCCGTGGGCGACGCGCCGCCCCGTGGATGATTGCCCCACCGGTTGCGGTGCGGCTCCCCTTGTTCGTTTGCTGCATTGCTGGTCTCCATATTCGTATCAGCCCGGTTCCGGGGCGCGGTATCTTCCGCGCTCAGCCGGGGGCCGCCTGCCGGTGTTGCCGCGCTAGCGCCACCCCTGCGCGAATTCGCCGATCACGCGCTCCAGATGGCCACGCATGGCCAGGCGCGCACCGTCCGCATCGCGAGCCACCAGCGCGCTGAAGATGCGCTGATGGTCTTGCTGCGAGGCCTGGCGCAATTCCTGGGTGTGGAAATGCTGTTCGATCTTTTCCCAGATCGGCCCCTGGGCCTGATCCCACATCGCCGACACCGTACCCAGCAGCACGCTGTTGCCGGTGGACTGGGCGATGTACAGGTGAAAGGCCCGGTCGGCCGCTTCATTGGCCGCCTTGTTCATCATCTGTTCGCGCATGGTCGTCAGCGCTTCGAAGATGCGGTCCAGGTCGGCGTCGTTGCGGGTGGTGGCCGCCAGCGCGGCGATTTCGGATTCGATCAGGCAGCGCGCGCGCAGCAGCTCGAATGGCCCGGCGCCCGGCTCTTGCGTGACCGGCAGGCGCGCCACGCCCGCGGGCGGTTCGCAGACATAGATGCCCGAGCCGCCGCGCACCTCCACCACGCCCTGCAGTTCCAGCGCGATGATGGCCTCGCGCAGCGAGGTGCGGCTGACGTCGAAGCGCTCGGCCAGCGCGCGCTCGGCCGGCAGGCGCTTGCCCACCGCGAATTCGCCCTGGGCCACCAGCGCCTGGATCTGCGCGGCCAGCCGCAGGTAGGCGCGGTCGGCCACGGGCTTGGCGGCGGGTTCCTCGGGCTTGGGGATCAGTTGTAGTGTCATGGCGGTTAAAAGTGGTTGGACCAAATATTATGTGGTTTACCAATTTGGCACATCATGGTTTACCACTATCAGCGTGGTAAACCACTGGGGACAAAACAAAGCGCCGCGCCGGACGGGCCGGGGCGGCGCTTGGGTGCAACGGCCTTGGGCGGGATCAGCCCAGGTTCGGCGCCAGGGTGCGCCTGAGGTCTTCCAGGCTGCGGCCGCTGCGGGCGGCGTAGTCCTGCAACTGGTCTTCGCCGATGATGCCGACGTTGAAGTACTGCGACTGCGGGTGGCTGAAGTAAAAGCCCGACACGCTGGACGCCGGGAACATGGCGTAGCTGTCAGTCAGCATCATGCCGATGTCGGCGCCGTCCAGCACCCGGAACATATCGGTCTTGACCACGTGTTCCGGGCAGGCCGGGTAGCCGGGCGCCGGGCGGATGCCCACGTACTTCTCGGCGATCATGTCCTCGTTGGACAGGGCCTCGTCGGCCGCATAGCCCCACAGGTCCTGACGCACGCGCGCATGCAGACATTCGGCGAAGGCTTCGGCCAGGCGGTCGGCCAGCGACTTGAGCATGATGCTGGAGTAGTCGTCCAGGGCCTTCTCGAACTCGGCTTCCTTTTTCTCGATGCCCAGCCCGGCCGTCACGGCGAACATGCCGATGTAATCGAGCTTGCCGCTGGACTTGGGCGCGATGAAGTCCGACAGCGCCTTGTTGCTGACGCCCTCACGCTTGGCGCCCTGCTGGCGCAGGTTGCGGTAGGTGAACAGCACTTCGCTGCGGGTTTCGTCCTTGTAGACCTCGATGTCTTCGTCGTTGACGCTGTTGGCCGGGTAGAAGCCGACCACGCCGTTGGCGGTCAGCCAGCGGCCCTCGACGATGCGCTTCATCATGGCCAGGCCGTCGGCGTAGACCTTGCGGGCCTGCTCGCCCACCACCTTGTCGTCCAGAATCGCCGGGAACGGCCCGAACAGGCTCCAGGTCTGGAAGAACGGGCCCCAATCCACGTACTTGGCTATTTCAGCCAGGTCGTAGCTCTTGAAGGTGCGGCGGCCGATGAACTTGGGCCGCGGCGGCGTGTAGGCGTCCCAGTCGATCTGCGGCCGCGAGGCGCGCGCCTCGGCCAGCGGCAGAATCGGCGTGGCGCGGCGGTTGGCGTGGCGGCGGCGCACGTCCTCGTATTCCTCGGCCAGCTCGGCCAGGTAGGCGTCCGCCTGCTCCGACATCAGGTTGGTGGCCACGCCGACGGAACGGCTGGCGTCCGGCACATAGATGACCGGGCCTTCGTAATTGGGCGCGATCTTCACGGCGGTGTGCACGCGGCTGGTGGTGGCGCCACCGATCATCAGCGGCACCTTACGGCTGCGGAAATATTCGTCGCGCTGCATTTCCGAGGCGACGTAGGCCATTTCCTCGAGGCTGGGCGTGATCAGGCCGGACAGGCCGACGATGTCGGCGTTCTCTTCCTTGGCCTTTTCCAGGATCTGGGCGCAGGGCACCATCACGCCCATGTTCACGACTTCGAAGTTGTTGCACTGCAGGACCACCGACACGATGTTCTTGCCGATGTCGTGCACGTCGCCCTTGACCGTGGCGATGACGATCTTGCCCTTGGCGCGCACGTCGCCGCCGGCCGCCGCGATCTGGCGCTTTTCCTCTTCGATGAACGGAATCAGGTGGGCCACCGCCTGCTTCATGACGCGCGCCGATTTCACCACCTGCGGCAGGAACATCTTGCCTTCGCCGAACAGGTCGCCCACCACGTTCATACCGTCCATCAGCGGGCCTTCGATCACTTCGATCGGGCGGCCGCCGCGCGCGGCGATCTTCTGGCGCACTTCTTCGGTGTCTTCGACGATGAACGCGGTGATGCCATGCACCAGCGCATGCGACAGGCGCGCCTCGACTTCTGCGTTGCGCCACGCCAGGTCTTCTTCCTTCTTGGCGCCCGAGCCCTTCACGGTATCGGCGAACTGCACCAGGCGCTCGGTCGGCGTGCGCTCATCCGCCGGGTCGGTCTTGCCGACCGGGACGGCGCGATCCAGCACCACGTCTTCGACCAGGTCGCGCAGCGTCGGATCCAGGTCGGCGTACACGCCCAGCTGGCCGGCGTTGACGATGCCCATCGTCATGCCTTCCTTGACCGCGTAGTACAGGAACACGGTGTGGATGGCCTCGCGCATCGGCTCGTTGCCGCGGAACGAGAAACTGACGTTGGACACCCCGCCCGAAATGCGGGCATGGGGCAGGTTCTCGCGGATCCAGCGCGTGCCTTCGATGAAGTCCACGGC
The DNA here is from genome assembly GCF_016428805.1 of Achromobacter sp. ASV32. Classification (GTDB taxonomy): domain Bacteria; phylum Pseudomonadota; class Gammaproteobacteria; order Burkholderiales; family Burkholderiaceae_B; genus Achromobacter. Next base: position 23,319 of record NZ_JAELTJ010000052.1, on the reverse strand, counting down.
GTAGTGGTTGTGTTCGTCGATGCCGGTGGCGACCGCGAACACGTTGGGATCGAAAATGATGTCTTCCGGCGGGAAGCCTTCTTCCTCGACCAGGATCTTGTAGGCGCGGCCGCAGATTTCCTTGCGACGCGCCAGCGTGTCGGCCTGGCCGAGCTCGTCGAACGCCATCACCACCACCGCGGCGCCGTAGCGGCGGCACAGGCGGGCATGGTGACGGAAGGGTTCCAGCCCTTCCTTCATGGAAATCGAGTTCACCACCGGCTTGCCCTGCACGCACTTCAGCCCGGTCTCGATGACTTCCCATTTCGAGCTGTCGATCATCACCGGCACCCGCGCGATGTCGGGTTCGGACGCGATCAGGTTCAGGAAGCGGTGCATGCAGGCCACCGAATCCAGCATGGCCTCGTCCATGTTGATGTCGATGATCTGCGCGCCGTTCTCGACCTGCTGGCGGGCCACGGCCAGCGCCTCGTCGTATTTTTCTTCGCGGATCAGGCGGGCAAACATCTTGCTGCCCGTCACGTTGGTGCGCTCGCCGACGTTCACGTACAGCGTGTCTTCGTCGATGTTGAGCGGCTCCAGGCCCGACAGGCGGGTCTTGACCGGAATGTCGGGCACCACGCGCGGCGTCAAAACCGTGACCTTCTCGGCGATGGCGCGAATGTGGTCGGGAGTCGTGCCGCAGCAGCCGCCCGACATGTTCACCAGCCCGGCGCGGGCGAACTCCTCGAGCAGCGCCGAGGTGTCGGCCGGCGTTTCGTCAAAGCCGGTCTCGGCCATCGGGTTGGGCAGGCCGGCGTTGGGGTATACGCAGACGTAGGTGTCGCAGATCTTGGACAGCTCGGCCACGTAGGGGCGCATCAGCGCCGCGCCCAGCGCACAGTTCAGGCCGATGGTCACCGGTCGGGCATGACGCACCGAGTTCCAGAAGGCCTCGACGGTCTGGCCCGACAGGATCCGGCCGGACGCGTCGGTCACGGTGCCCGAGATCATGACCGGCAGGCGGATGCCGCGTTCCTCGAATACCTCTTCGGTGGCGAAGATGGCCGCCTTGGCATTGAGCGTGTCGAAAATGGTTTCGATCAGGACGATGTCGATGCCGCCGTCGAGCAGGCCGTTCAGCTGTTCTATATAGGCAACCCGCAATTCGTCGAAGGTGACGTTGCGCGCGCCCGGGTCGTTGACGTCCGGCGAAATCGACGCGGTCTTGGGCTGCGGGCCCAGCGCGCCGGCCACGAAGCGCGGCTTGTCGGGCGTGCTGTACTGGTCACAGGCCTCGCGCGCCAATTGGGCGGACACCCGATTCAGCTCGTAGGCCAGTTCCGGCAGGTCGTAGTCGCCCTGCGCAATCGAGGTCGCGCCGAAGGTATTGGTTTCGATGACATCCGCGCCGGCTTCCAGGTACTGGCGGTGGATCTCGGAGATCACGTCCGGGCGCACCAGCGACAGCAGCTCGTTGTCGCCCTTCAGGTCCTTGCCGTGGTCGGCAAAGCGCTGGCCGCGGAAATCGGCCTCGCCCAGCTTGTAGCGCTGGATCATCGTGCCCATGGCCCCATCCAGAATCAGGATGCGCTGGCCGAGCAGGCGGGCGAAATCGCCGCCGCGGGTATAGCTTTCGGGCGGATAAGGCAGGCGGGGATACGACACGTTCGGGTCCGGATGGGGTTGAGCGGCGGCGCCAGGGCTGCGCAGATGTCGCTAAAAAGCGATAAACGCCGAAAAAACAAGTCCTGATCGTAACAAAATGGGCCCGATCCTGCCCCCCGGTGATACAGTTTCGGCCCCGAACCGGTGCTTTCGGCGCAACAGGGCGGGCAAGAACACAACACTTGCCCGGCCGCGTGCGAAAGGTAAACGGGAAACAGGAAGACGCTGGCTCCTCGCCGCCCACAAGGCTGGCCCGGCCGGCATCCAGCCTGTGCTGCCCCCGCAACGGTCCCCATGTGCGCAGTGCGCCCATGGCAGCCCGATACCGGCCTGTTCGATCGCCAGGATGTCCGCCCCCGGCGCCCTTTACGGGCCGCTGCCGGCCTGGACAGCCTCCCCATCGTGATTGACCTGCGGGGTCGCGGGTCGCATCGAGGTTACGTAGATGAAATCCCGCTCCATCCGGCGCTACGCCGGCGCCCTGCTCTGTTCCGCTCCCGCCCTGTCGGCAGCCCAGCAAGCCGCCACCCCCGCTACCCCGTCCGAACTCGACGCCATCACCGTCACCGCCCAGCGCGTGCCGACCGACGGCCGTACCCTGCCCGTGTCGATCTCGGTCATCACCGCCGACGACATCGCCGCCAGCAGCGCGCGCACCATGCAGGACCTGCTGTCGACCCAGGCCGGCATCCACCTGATCAACACCAGCAGCGCCAGCGACAACGCCATCGTCGACCTGCGCGGCTTCGGTATCACCGGCGCCAGCAACACGCTGATCATGATCGACGGCGTCAAGCAGAACACCAACGACCTGTCGGCGCCCAGCCTGGGCGTGGTGCCGCTGGACCAGGTGGAACGCGTGGAAATCGTGCGCGGCAGCGGCTCGGTGCAATACGGCGGCGGCACGACCGGCGGCGTGATCAACATCATCACCCGCAAGGATTTTTCCAAGGAGCCGGTGACCGCCCGCGCCACCGCCACCTTCGGCAGCTACGGCCTGCGCCAATACGACGCCGCCGTGGCCATGAACAACCAGAAGGTCGGCGTTGACGCCTACCTGCAATCGCTGCACAGCGACGGCTACCGCGACCACAGCGGCGAAAGCCGCGAGGGCGGCGGCGGCGGCGTCACGTTCCGCCACGACAACGGCTCGATCCGCCTGTACGGCAACACGACGACGCAAAAGCTGGACCTGCCGGGTCCGCGCCTGATCAACCCGACCACGGGCGAGAACCAGTTCGAAAGCGACCCGCGCGGCGCCAAGAACAAGGTCGACTACATCAAGACGACCACCACCACCTTCGGCCTGCAGGTCGAGCAGCAGATCGGCGTGGGCACCCTGTACGCCGACGCGTCGACCCGCGAGAAGAAGCTGAACGGCCTGTCGTACGATGGCTTCGGCGACACCCTGCGCAACCAGAAGCTGGAAGAAAACCTGGCCAGCCTGCGCTACCGCCTGCCGATCACCGGCGGCCACAGCGTCGTCTTCGGCGCTGACGCGCAGGAAGCCAAGACCAGCGCCGACCAGAACGCCTACTACGACTTCACGCCGTCCAAGTGGCAGTCGCGCCAGCACCAGTACGGCCTGTTCGCCGAAGGCCAGATCCGCGCCACCGACAGCACCTACGTGACGATGGGCGTGCGCCGCCAGTACGCCTCGGACAAGCTGGAAGTGATTTCCGGCTCGGGCGAGGAATCGGACAAGGGCCATCACCTGACCGCCTGGCAACTGGGCGTGCGCCAGGACCTGGCCGCCGGCTTCGGCCTGTACGGCAAGGTCGGCCGCAGCTTCCGCCTGCCCAACGCCGACGAAGCGCTGTCGGTGCAGTCGCCGCTGGCGCCGCAGACGTCCACCGACAAGGAACTGGGCGTGACCTGGGCCTCGGACAAGAGCAGCGCCCGCCTGTCGTGGTTCCGCTATGACCTGACCAACGAAATCCAGTACAACCCGCTGGCCGATGGCATGTGGGGCCCGGGCACCGGCGCCAACACCAACCTGGATCCGACGCGCCGCCAGGGCATCGAGCTGGAAGGCCACCACGCGCTGACCCGCAGCGTGACGCTGGACGCCAACGTGACCTGGATGCAGGCGCAATTCCGCTCGGGCACCTACGCCGGCGTGGACCTGTCGGGCAAGACCGTGCCGCTGGCGCCCAAGTGGCTGGCCAACGCCGGCGTGACCTGGCGCCCCACCGACGCCTTCCTGTGGAACGTGTCGGCGCAATACGTGGGCAAGTCGCGCATGGACAACGACCAGGCCAACCAGTTCGACACGCAACTGGACGCCTACGTGCTCTTCAATACCAAGGTGGCCTACAAGTTCACCCGCAATATCGAAGGCGCGCTGGGCGTGAACAACCTGCTGGACCGCAAGTACGCCACGTACGGCATCCGCGGCGGCAACGCCTCGTTCGAGATGCTGGGCCCGGTTGCCAACTACAACCTGTACCCCGCCCCCGGCCGCAACTTCTACGCCTCGCTGACCGTGCGCTACTGAGCTGCCGCGGCGCACCGCCCCGGAACGTAGCGCCGCGCATGCGCGGCGCTACGCAGCGATACCGTGCCAACGCGCCCCCCGGGCGGCTATCCGATATAGTCGGCGTTTCGCGCCGACTATTTTTTTGGCCTTCCCCGCATGACACTCCGTCGCACGATCCCCCTTTCCCTCCTGGGGCTGCTGCTGGCCGTCGGGCCAGCCGTGGCCGGTGCGGCGGATTCCACCGCGATCCATGCCCGCGACGACCGCGGCCGCGACATCACCCTGGCCGCCCCAGCCCGGCGCGCCGTGACCCTGGCGCCGCACGCCACCGAACTGGTCTACGCGGCGGGCGCCGGCGGCTACCTGATCGCCACCATCCGCGGCAGCGACTACCCGCCCGCCGCCCGTGAACTGCCGGTCATCGGCGATGGCACCCAACCCGACCCCGAGCGTGTGGCTTCCGTCCGGCCCGACCTGGTGATCGCCTGGCAGCCCTCGGCCGCCGCGCCGCTGGCACGCGTGATGGACAAACTGGGCGTGCCGGTCTATTACAGCGACCCCCAGACGCTGGCCGCCATTCCTGACGCCATCGAGCGGCTGGGGGTGCTGTTCGGCACGGCATCGACCGCCGCGCCCGCGGCCCAGGCGCTACGGGCCCGGCTCGACGCGCTGGCCGCCCGCTACGCGTCGCGCAAGCCCGTGCGCGTGTTCGTGCAGGCGGGCCTGGACCCGATCTACACCCTGAATCACGCCAGCATCGTCAGCGACGCGCTGCGCCTGTGCGGCGGCGTCAACGTGTTCGGCCAGGCACCCGTGGTGGCGCCGCAGGTCGGCCTGGAAAACGTGCTGGCCGCACGTCCCGATGCCGTGCTGGCCGGCGTGGCCACGCCCGCCGATACCGCCCGCAACCTGGCCGCCTGGCGCGGCATGGGCCTGCCCGCGGCCAGGGCCGGCCACGTGTACGGCATCGACGCCGACGCGCTGTATCGCCCCGGCCCGCGGCTGATTGACGCCGCCGAACAGCTATGCGCGGACCTGGACCGCGTGCGCGCGCCTTCTTAAGACCGGGTGACACCCGCAGGCGCCTGGCACTGGCCAAAGCGGCAGGCGCGGCATCGTCCCGCCGCCTGCGCAGCCGCCGCCATGCAGGAAGCGCGGTTTCTGGAACGGCCGCGCGCCTCGGTGCTTTATGATTCGCGTTACCGTGATCAACCCCTTGATCCGCCAGATCATCAGCCAGCCCCCGCGGGTCCCGCGCAGCGCGCCCGCTCTTTGAAACACCGCCATGACCACTCAAGACACTCTCAGCATCGCCGGCCGCACCTATTCGTCGCGCCTGCTCGTCGGCACCGGCAAGTACAAGGACTTCGAACAGACCCGCGCGGCGCTGGACGCCAGCGGCACGCAGATCGTCACGGTCGCCATCCGCCGCACCAACATCGGCCAGAACCCCGGCGAACCGAACCTGCTCGACTACGTGCCGCCGTCCAAGTTCACGTTGCTGCCCAACACCGCCGGCTGCTATTCGGCTGACGACGCCGTGCGCACGCTGCGCCTGGCGCGCGAACTGCTGGACGGCCATGACCTGGTCAAACTGGAAGTGCTGGGCGACGCGCACACCCTGTTCCCCAACATGCCTGAAACCCTGAAGGCCACCAAGACGCTGGTCGACGAAGGCTTCAAGGTCATGGTCTATTGCACCGACGATCCCATCCAGTGCCGCATGCTGGAAGACCTGGGCGCCGTGGCCGTCATGCCGCTGGCCTCGCTGATCGGCTCGGGCATGGGCATCCTGAATCCCTGGAACCTGCGTCTGATCATCGACCAGGCCCGCGTGCCGGTGGTGGTGGATGCCGGCGTGGGCACTGCGTCCGACGCCGCCATCGCCATGGAACTGGGCTGCGACGCCGTGCTGATGAACACCGCCATCGCCGCCGCGCGCGACCCGGTGCTGATGGCCAGCGCCATGAAAAAGGGCGTGGAATCCGGCCGCGAAGCCTTCCTGGCCGGCCGCATGCCCAAAAAGCTGTACAGCGGCGCGCCCAGCTCGCCCACCGAAGGCCTGATCACCGCCGCCCCCGGCGCCGCCAAATGAGCAAGCGCGAAGCGGCCGCCGGTGCGCGCCCCATCCCCAACGCGCTGACCATCGCAGGCGTCGACCCCTCCGGCGGCGCCGGTATCCTGGCCGACGTCAAGGCCATGAGCGCCCTGGGCGCCTACGGCTGCGCCGTCATCGCCGCCCTGACCGCCCAGAACACCCAGGGCGTCACCGGCATTTCGCCCGTGCAGCCGGATTTTGTCGGCCTGCAGATCGACACGCTGTTCGCCGACGTCCGCATCGACGCGGTCAAGATCGGCATGCTGGGCCAGAAGCCGGTGATCCAGGTGGTGGCGGAAAAACTCGCCAAATGGAACCCGGCCCACGTGGTGCTGGACCCGGTCATGGTCGCCAAGAGCGGCGACCTGCTGCTCGAACGCGACGCGGTCGGCGCCATGCGCGAAGCCATGCTGCCGCAGGCCACGCTGCTCACGCCCAACCTGCCCGAAGCCGGCGTGCTGCTCGAAGAGCGCCCCGTCGAAACGGTGAAGGAAATGCGCCGTGTGGCCGAGCGCCTGCGCAACAAGATGGCCCATTCCGGCCAGCGCTGGGTGATGGTCAAGGGCGGCCACCTGCCCGGCAACGAGACCATCGACTTGCTGCACGACGGCGACCGCATGATCGAGCTGCCCGGCCACCGCATCGAAACCGTCAATACCCACGGCACCGGCTGCACCCTGTCGGCCGCCCTGGCCGCCCTGCTGCCGCAGGTCGAGGACGTGCCCGAGGCCGCCCGCCGCGCCAAGGCCTATCTCACCGAAGCCATTCGCCACGCCGAGCGCCTGTCGGTTGGCTCCGGCCACGGCCCGGTACACCACTTCCACGCGTGGTGGTGACGCCCTGGCGCGCGGGCGCGGCCAACGCCCGCGCCCTGCCCGCCGACGGTTACATCCGGCGCGGCGCCCGCTGGCCCGCCGCAGTGGCGGGCGGCAATGCCCGGCTGTAACTTTTCCGGCTGAGCCCGGGCCGTCACAGGACGCTACGAATCGGTACAATGGTCAGTTGATTCCTCTGTTTTTTCTGACCGTCATGAACGCTTCGACCCTGCCCGACGTAGAACAAGCCCGCTTCAACATGGTGGAACAGCAGATCCGCCCGTGGGATGTGCTGGACGCCAACGTGCTGCAAGCACTGTTCGACGTGCGCCGCGAACAATTCGTGCCGCCCGCCCTGCGCGCCCTGGCATTTTCCGACCTGGAACTGCCGCTGGAAATCAACGCGGTCAACACCCGCCAGACCATGCTCGCGCCCAAGGTGGAAGCCCGCCTGGCGCAGGAACTGCAACTGAGCAAGAGCGACTGCGTGCTCGAAATCGGCACCGGTTCCGGCTACCAGGCCGCCCTGCTGGGCTACCTGGCGCAACAGGTCACCTCGGTCGAAATCGACAGCCGCCTGGTCACGTTCGCGCAGCAGAACCTGCAGATGAACAACGTCACCAACGTCAAGGTCGAAACCGGCGACGGCCGCAACGGCTGGGGCTCCACCGAATACGACGCCATCCTGGTCACCGGCTCGGTGCCGGTCGTGCCGGATGCGCTGAAGTACCAATTGCGCGTGGGCGGCCGCCTGGTGGTCATCGTGGGCCAGAACCCCATCATGACCGCCTGTCGTATCACCCGCACCACCGCCGCCAGCTTCGAGACCGTCAATCTGTTCGAAACGGTCGTCAAGCCCCTGCGCGGCGCCACGGTGTCGCAGTTCAAGTTCTGAGTTCCCCCTGGGCGGGGCCCTGGCGGCCCCGCGCTTCCGATCCGCGCCCAACGGCCGGCAAGGGAACCTCAGGCCCGGCTTTCCTGGAGCAGCACCCCTCCTCCTGACAGATCATGCGCGTCCGACTGCTTACGGCTTTACTGGTTTTTACCTCCGCCGCAAGCGTCGGCCCGTCGCCCGCGTCCGCGCAGAACCTGCTGCAGGTATGGCAGGCCGCCCTGGGCAATGATCCGCTGTACGCCTCGGCGCGCGCCAATTACCGCGCCGGCCTGGAAAAAGAACCCCAGGCCCGCGCCCTGCTGCTGCCCGAAGTCTCGGCGGGCGCCGGCGGCGCCTACCAGCAGACCCGCAGCACCCGTGGCGGCGTCGCCTATAGCGGCGGCCGCGGCGTCTGGGACCTGGCGCTGACCCAACCCCTGTTCGACTGGGGCCGGTGGCAGAATTTCGAACAGTCCAAGCTGATCGTCGCCGACGTCGAAGTCCAGTTGCAGCAGGCCTACCAGGACCTGCTGCTGCGCGTGGCCGATGCCTACTTCAACGTGCTGTACGCCCAGGACACCCTCACCGCCACCGAAGCCGAAAAGGCCGCCGTGGCCGGCCAACTGGAGTCGGCCAAGCGCAACTTCGAGCTGGGCAACGCCACCATCACCGACACCTACGAAGCGCAGGCGCGCTACGACCTGGTGGTAGCCCAGGAACTGCGCCTGCAGAACGACCTGGACGTTAGGCGCGACGAGCTGGCCAAGATCATCGGCAGCCCGCCCGGCGCCCTGGCCGAGCTGCCGCCAGGCGTGCGGCTGCCCGCGCCGCAACCGGCCCGCGTGGCCGACTGGAGCACCCAGGCCGAAGCGTCCAGCCTGGACGTGCTGCGCGCCCAATTGCTGACCCGCATCGCCGGGCGCGAGATCCAGATCGCCAAGAGCGGCCACTACCCCACCCTGAACCTGCGCGCCACCAGCGGCAGCGCCAGCGACGCCGTGATGCGCAACGGCGCCCCGGGCAAGCCCATCGACAGCAGCATCGGCGTGGTGCTGTCGATTCCGCTGTATTCGGGCGGCGGCGTGTCCTCGCAGGTCACGGAAAAAGTGCAGCTCGAACAAAAAGCGCGCCACGACTTCGAAGCCGCGCGCCGCCAGGCCGTGCAGGCCGCCCGCCAGTACTACAGCGGCGTCACCAGCGGCCTGGCCCGCATCCAGGCCCTGGAAGCCGGCGAAAAGTCCAGCCGCGCCGCCGTCGAGGCCAACCGCACCGGCTACGAGGTCGGCGTACGTATCAACCTGGACGTGCTCAACGCCCAGCAGCAGCTCTACGCCACCCAGCGCGACCTGGCGCTGGCGCGCTACAGCACCGTGCTGGCCGGCCTGCGCCTGAAGGCCACCAGCGGCATTTTGGCCGAGACCGACCTGGACGCGATCAACCGGCTGCTGCGCGAACCACGCTGATCGGACGGGGTCCACGACCCCGCGCTGGAAATTCCGACCAGCGCGGCGCCATGTCATAGCCCTTTGTCAATAACCTACTCAAGAGTATTTTATTTTTTCGCTTTTGATACATGTTCGGTAATTTTTATAATTAACCTGTTACGATTCTGCGCGTTGAACGAGGCCACCCGCCGCTTCGTTGCCATCTGAGGGTCCTATGACCGTATCTGGCATCTCCCGTCCAGCGCACCCCAAGCTTGTCTCTCCAGTTCGATTGCTGAGTCTTCTAGTCATCAGCGCCCTGAGTGTTGCCGTCAACGTCCCGGCCGTAGCCGGCGGCGCAGGCGGCGCCGGCAGTGGCGGGGATATGGCCGGCGGCCGGGGCGGTAGCTGGAACAACGGCGGAATAGGCGAAAACAATGCCCCGGGTGATGGGGCCGTCGGCATCGCATTGAGCACGCCGAACACGGTGTACACGTTCGGCGCACCGCAGGAAGGCGGCCTGGGCGGCAGCGGCGGGGGTGGCGGCGCCGCCATTTTCCTGAGCGGTGCAGACGTGACCGCCGTGGTCGCCACCTCCCTTCAGGGCGGATTCGCCTACCTCAGCTACGACGGTAACGGCACCGGTGGCGGTGGCGACGGCCTGATCGTCCTCACAGGCAAGATCGACAATCTGGCAATGGGCGTCATCTCCGGTGGCGACTCCACGTACTCCATGTCCGGGTCCGGCGGCGGGGGAGGCACAGGCGTGTATCTCGGCTCAGGCCAACTGCAAAACCGGCTGGGCGGCCGAATGATGGGTGGGCGAGGTGGCTACAACAGCGATCCTTCTCCCATTGCCAACGGCAATGGCGGCGACGGTGGTGATGGGGCTTTCGTCCAGAGCGGTGTAGTGCTCAACCAAGGCGCAATTACGGGGGGTGAAGGCGGTGCCACCGCAACGCCAAACGGCAAAAGCGGCAACGGCGGCAACGGCCTGGTGATCATGAATGGAACCGGCGGCGCGCTCAGCGTCGACAACCTGGGCACGCTCGCTGGGGGAAACGGCGGAGGCTCTTTGGCGCCTTCCGGCACCCCATATATTCAGGGCAACGGCGGAGCCGGCGTGATCGCCGGGACGAATGTCGCGATCCGCAACCGCGGCAACATTCAAGCTGGCATGAACCAAGAGGGCACCCGCCGCGGCGACGCGGTGTTGATGCAAGGTGACGGCAATCGCCTTGAACTCTGGAGTGGATCGAATACGATCGGCGACGTGCGATCGCTGGGCCGCAATACGCTGGCGCTAGGCAGCGCAGACGGCGCACCCAGCGCCGCCGTCATCGACGGCAACCTGAGCCTGAGCGCCACCTCCACGTACGAAACCCGCGTCACCGCAGCAGGCCAGGGCGACAAGCTGACCGTCACAGGAAACGCCCAACTGGGCGGCGCGGCCGTCAACGTGCTAGCAGGCAATGGCATATACGCCGAAAACACCGCCTATACGATCCTGTCAGCACAGTCGTTGACGGGCAGTTTCGCGTCGGCCAGCAGCAATCTTGCGTACCTGACGCCCACCGTCGCCAACGATGGCAACAATGTCGTGCTGACCCTGGTGCGGCGCGTGGTGCCCCCGGTCACGCCCGGCAATGGCAACGGCGAGCCCGCGCGTCCCATGAAGTTCGAGGACGGCGCCAATTCGCGCAACCAGCGCTCCGTCGCCAACGCGGTCGAAAGCCTGTCCGCCGGAAACCCTGTCTATCAGGCCGTGCTGAACCTGCCCGTAGGCGCTCCCGCTGCGGCGTTCCAGGCCCTGTCCGGTGAAGCGCATGCCAGCGCGGCGTCCTCGCTGCGCAACACGGCGTCAACGGCGGCGGCAGTGCCGCTGGAGCACTTTCGCAGCAACTTGAGCGCCGTCATGCAAGCCGGCGCCCCCACGGCAGACGCCGCTGGCAGCGATGCCGCCCCGGCCGCCTCGACGCTGCCGCAATCGACCGCACGTCCCATCTGGGCGCAAGTGGTCGGCAATTGGCAGCGCAGCAATGCCACCAGCGAAACCGCGGAGGTCCGGCAACACACCGGCGGCCTCTTCATGGGCGCCGACCACGCGCTTGCCAACGGCTGGCGTGTGGGTGGCGCTGTCGGCTATACCGACGCCCGGGCGCGTGCCGACGCCGTGAACTCGCAGGCCGACATCAACAGCTACAGCCTGACGCTCTACGGTGGTCAATCGTTCGCGGCCGGCCCCGGCAAGCTGAACTTCCTGGCGGGCGGCGCCTACACCTGGCACGACATCGGCACCCAACGTCGCGTCCACATGGGCGCGCTCGACCAGAAGCTGACTGCCGACTACGGCGCCAGCACAGCCCAATTGTTCACCGAATTGGGTTACTCGCTGCCGATCGGCAGCACCTTCACGCTGGAGCCCTACGCTGGCGTGTCCTGGAGCGACCAGCGCATCCGCGGCTTTTCCGAATCAGGCGGCTCCGCCGCGCTGTCGGGCGAACGCATGCGCAACGACCTGACCACCACCACGCTGGGCGTGCGCACTCACCACGCGGTGGCACTGGGGTCGTTGGATGGCGTCGTACGCAGCACGCTGGGGTGGCGCCACGCCTTCGGCGACGTGCAGCCGCGCACCAGCATGGCGTTTGAGGGCAGCGATACGTTCACGGCGATGGGCGCGCCCATCGCGCGCGACGCGGCGCTGCTGGAACTGAGCTTGGACGCACAGGTGTCGCGCAACACCACGGTCGCGCTGGGCTACGGCGGTCAATTCGGCAATGGCAACCGCGACCAGACCGGCTCGATAGCGCTGCGCTGGAAGTTCTAGCCACGGGCGGCCACCTGCGCCAGCAAAGCAAAGGCGGCCCGCAGGCCGCCTTGTTCATGGGCGCAGTCCGCCTTTGCGACTACGCGCCCTGGATCTTCTTGACCAGCGCCGTCGTGGACCGCTCGAACTCGAAGGGAATCGCTACCGCCCGGCCGCCCCAGGATTTGACCAGGGCGGTTTCGGGCAGTTTTTCCATGTCGTAGTCGCCGCCCTTGACGATGAGGTCGGGCTTGAGCTGGCCGATCAGGGCCTCGGGGGTATCTTCGTGGAACGAAGTCACCACCGTGACAAAGCCCAGCGCCGCCAGCAGCGCGGCGCGGTCTTCCATGCGGTTCAAGGGGCGCTCTTCGCCCTTGCCCAGGCGGCGCACCGATTCATCGGTGTTGACCGCCACGACCAGCGTGGCGCCCAGTTGGGCGGCCTGATCGAGATAGGTGGCATGGCCGCGATGCAGGATGTCGAAGACGCCATTGGTGAACACCAGCGGCCGCGGCAAGCGGCCGGCAGCGACGGCGGCGACGCAGTCGTCGCGGGACAGGACTTTGGATTCGAAACGGGCGGCAGGCATGGCGCGATTGTACTCAGGCGCCGGCCAGGATGATTTCCTTTTCCTTGGGCACGACCAGCGCGGTCATTTCCTTGCGGTAGCGGTTCAGATCCTTGACCGTCTCGAAGCTGCGGTCCATCAGCTTGGACAGGATGTGCAGGATGCGGGTGGCGACCTTCTGTTCCCAGACGCCGTCAAAGCGGATCTGGGTGTCCAGCCAGTGTTCCAGCCAGCCGGGCTCGGGCAGGCGCGACTGCACCGTGTCATTGGGGAACAGGTCCTTGTTGACGTGCAGATTGGTCGGGTGCAGCGCCTGCTGCGTGCGGCCGGCCGACGCCATCAGCACGCCGATCTTGGAAAACGCCAGGCGCGCCTGGACGCTGGTGTCGTCGCCGCGGTTATGCAGCGCGCGGCGCATGTACTGCAGGTAGGCGCCGGCATGACGGGCTTCGTCCTGGGCCACGGTCTTGTAGATGGCCTTGATGACCGGCTCGGTATGCCATTCGGCGGCCCGGCGATACCAGTGATTCAGGCGCACTTCGCCACAAAAGTGCAACATCAGCGTTTCCAGCTCGGGGGCTACGTCGAACTCGAAGCGCACGTTGTGCAGCTCTTCTTCGGTGGGCACCAGGTCCGGGCAGAAGCGACGCAGGTATTCGATCAGTACCAGGGAGTGCTTTTGCTCTTCGAAGAACCACACCGACATGAAGGCGCAGAAATCGCTATCGCCGCGATTGTCACGCAGGAACATCTCAGTAGCCGGCAGCGCCGCCCACTCGGTGATGGCGTTCATCTTGATCGTCTGGGCCTGCTCGTCCGAGAGCTTGCTGCGATCAAAATCCCCCCAGGGAATATCGTGCGCCATATTCCAGCGCACCGCTTCCATGGTCTTGAAGAGTTCAGGATAAAGCATGTTCTGCCCTTGTTTTCGTCCCGCTAGTGGGGCTATAGAAATTAATGAATGGCGCACGCGCTTGCCGGCGTGACGCTGCATTGGCCGCCGCAGCGCTATTTTTCGCCGTTTCCCGCGAAGCTATGATGACTGTTTCATGAATGAAACATGACAGGGGGATCGCACTACACCATCGCGCCGCCTATCGCGTCAATGCCCACAAGGCGACCCCGATCGCCAAGGCAAGCACGCCAACCAGCGCTGCGACCAGCCGGTTGCTCTGTTCCTGGGCCCGCCGCAGCTGGATCATCTCGGCCAGCAGGGCCGGCGATACGTTCGGGCGGTTCAGGTGGTCGTGGACCAGCCTGGGCAGGGCCGGCAGCATCTGCGACCACTGCACGGCTTCTTTTTCCAGGCTCTGCCGCAGGCCCTTGATGCCGACCCGCTGGCGCATCCAGCGTTCGAGATAGGGCTTGGCGGTTTTCCAGAGATCCAGGTTGGGGTCCAGTTGCCGCCCCAGGCCTTCGACGTTCAGCAATGTCTTTTGCAGCAGCACCAGTTGCGGCTGGATCTCGACATTGAACCGGCGCGAGGTCTGGAACAGGCGCAGCAGCACCTGCCCCAGCGAAATCTCGGACAAAGGGCGATCAAAATAGGGTTCGCAGACGGCGCGCACCGCGCCTTCGAGTTCTTCTTCGCGCGTGTCCGGCGGCACCCAGCCCGACTCGATGTGCAACTGCGCCACGCGGCGGTAATCGCGGTGGAAGAAGGCCAGGAAGTTCTGCGCCAGGTAATTCTTGTCGAACTCGGACAGCGAGCCGACGATGCCGAAGTCCAGCGCAATATAGCTGCCCAGCGTTTCGGGCCGGTCGGACACATAGATATTGCCCGGGTGCATGTCGGCGTGGAAGAAACCGTCGGTGAACACCTGGGTGAAGAAGATCTCGACGCCGGTCCGGGCCAGCGTGGGGATGTCGATGCCCAGCTCGCGCATGCGCTCGACCTGGCCCACCGGCACGCCGTACATGCGCTGCATGGTGAACACGGTGGACGCGGTGTATTCCCAGATGACCTCGGGCACCATCAGCATGTCGCCGCGGCCGGATTCCGGACCGAAATTGCGGCGCAGCTGGCTGCAATTGGAGGCCTCGCGCACCAGGTCCAGTTCGTCGTGCAGGTATTTGTCGAATTCAGCCACGACCTCGCGTGGCTTGAGCCGGCGGCCATCGGCGCCCAGGCGCTCGATGATGCGCGCCACGATCTTGAGCAGCGACAGGTCCTTCTCGATGATGCTCAGCATGCCCGGGCGCAGCACCTTGACCGCGACTTCGCGGCCGTCGTGCAGCACCGCGAAGTGCACCTGCGCAATGGAGGCGGACGCCACCGGATCGACCTGGAACTGCGCGAACAGCTTTTCAGGCGGCGCGCCCAGCGCGGCCTCGATGCAGGCCGCCGCCTGGGCCGACGGGAACGGCGGCACGCGGTCCTGCAGCAGCGCCAGCTCGTTGGCGATGTCGGCGGGAATCAGGTCGCGGCGGGTGGACAGCACCTGGCCGAATTTCACGAAAATCGGGCCCAGCGATTCCAGCGCCATGCGCAGCCGCTGGCCGCGCGGCTGACGCGGACGGGTGCCCAGCCGGATGACCCGCAACAGGCACGTCGCCAGGGGATGGTTCAGGCTGGACAGCACCAGCTCGTCCAGGCCATAGCGCAGCGAAACCAGAATGATGCGTAGCAGGCGCAGCAAGGGGAACATAGGTCAGGCGCCCCGCTTGACGCTGGCCGTGGCCAGACGGGTTTGCAGGGCGGCGGCCGAGCGCGCGACGGCGTCGGCACGGGCATTCAGGTCGGCCAGATCCAGGCGCCATTGCTCCAGCGCGGGGCGACCCAGCAGCATGCCGCTTTCTTCGGCCAGGTATTCAGACACGTTCTCGGCCAGCCGCTGGCTGGCCTTGCGAGCGCCGCCAGCGGCCGCGCGCAGGCCGCCCGCAATGCGCAGGGCAGGGATGTCGCCCACCACGCGGGCCAGGCTGTCTTCGGGGTCCCAGCGCAGTTGCTTGGATAGATCCGCCACCACCTGGGCCAGCGCCGCGTCGCCGGAAATATGCGTGGCCTCGGCGAAATCAGGCGTCTCGCCCCCCACGCCCAGGCGCGGTAGCGGCAGTTTCTCGGGTGCGACGGTCAGCGTCACGTCGGGCACCACGACCGGGTCGGCCTGGGCGGCCAGCCCCTCGCTATCGATGGTCAGGCCCAGCGTGAATCCGCCCAGTGCAAAGCGCACGGTCTTGCCGGCGTGGCGCGCCAGACGCTCGCGCGCCCAGTCTTCGCGCTTCAACAGGGCGTTGAGCGCGTTCACAGCCAGCCGCGAGGGAGTGGGCAGAAACGAGAAAGGCAACATGGCGGTCCGCAGCCCCGCAAACGGGGTGACGAAGTTGATGGGTAAATCGGGAGTGTAACGGGTTGGGCGGGGCTGTTCCGGGGAGACTTGGGCGCCGTTTG
The DNA here is from genome assembly GCF_016428805.1 of Achromobacter sp. ASV32. Taxonomy (GTDB): domain Bacteria; phylum Pseudomonadota; class Gammaproteobacteria; order Burkholderiales; family Burkholderiaceae_B; genus Achromobacter. The sequence goes on along the minus strand of NZ_JAELTJ010000052.1, from coordinate 7,214 downwards.
CGCGGCCGCAGGAAGGACGGGGGAAACGCAGATGGAAAAACCGGCCCTGGAGGGCCGGTTGTGGCGGGCGGCCGCAAGGCCCCCGCGTGGTCTGGCGAACGCCGCCGGCCTGCTTAGCTGGCGAATTCCACCGGGATCTGCTGGATGCCGGCCAGCAGCCAGCCGCCGCTGGCGGGCTTGAACAGGTTCCAGACCTCTTCGAAGCGGAAGGCTTCGGTGCCCGGGGCCTCGCGCAGCATGCCCGAGAAGCGCACGCTGGCCAGGTGACCGTCGGACACCGTTTCGATGCCCAGCAGTTCGGCGTTCAGCAACACGACTTCGGTCTTGTTGGGAGCCGCGCCGCGCTCGGCCAGTTGCGGCTTGAGCTCGGTGATCAGGTCGTCGGTCAGGTAGTCGCGCAGGCGGTCGGTGCTGCCGCTGTCCCAGACAGCCTGGATGCGCACGAACTGTTCCTTGGCTTGCTTGAGGAACGCAGGCGTATCGAAATCGCCCGGCACGAACCAGTTGCCGTCTTCGCCCGGCTTGGGCAGGTCGGCCACCGGCGCCGCCACGGCCGCCGCCACCGGCGCCGCGGCAGGCGCGGCCGGCTTCAGCGTTTCGCGCCACATAGGCTGCTGCGGTTGGCCAGGCGCGTTGTTGGCGCCGCCAAAGGCGCCCTGGGTTGCCGGGCGGGGGCCCGCGCCACGCAGGCGGCGGATGATGAACATGATGGCGAACACGGCCACGGCGATCAGGAGCGCCGACGACAGGAATTCGGCGAAAGCACCGGACAGGCCCATGTGCGACAGCAGGGCGGCGATGCCCAGGCCGGCGGCAATACCGGCGATGGGGCCCAGCCAACGCGACGCGCCGCTCTTGGCGGCAGCGCCGGCGGCACCGGCCGTGGCCGCACCGGCAGCCGCCGGCGCCGCGGTGGCGCCCGCGGTGTTGCTGGCAGCCGACGGCGGCGTGGTGGCCTGGCGCTGCTGGGTCACGTTGGACGATTGACGGCCAACGCTGGAGCCGCCGCCCGCGCGGCGGGCTTCGGCGTCAAACGACGCCGTCACCAGCGCAGCGCCGGAAATGGCGATGAGCGCCGCGGCGACAAACCGCGAGAAACAGAATTTGTTCATGGATTTTTGCTCCCTCGTACTCGCGCCCCTGCTGCCCCGAGCAGCAGGAAGCTGCACGGATCGTGCAGCCCTCAGCGCGACTTTCTTACATTAATCTGAATGACGTAAGAATAACGGACAAGACGCCGCCCCACAAGTTCCCCGTGGCGGGCAGAAATGCCGTGTCAACCCAGGGACGGTCAGCCCAGTCGCACGCCCTCGTGCAAGGCGGCAATGCCGGCCGTCAGGTTGAAGTACTGCACCCGCTCGAGACCGGCGGTGCGCAGCATGTCCGCCAGGGTGTCCTGGTCGGGGTGCATGCGGATGGATTCGGCCAGATAGCGATAGCTGGCTTCGTCCTTGGCGACCTTCTTGCCCAGCCAGGGCAGCACGTTGAAGGAATACCAGTCGTAAGCGGGCGCCAGCGGCTTGGCCACGCGCGAGAATTCCAGTACCAGCAGCTTGCCGCCCGGCTTGAGCACCCGGGTCATTTCGGCCAGGGCGCGGTCCTTGTGGGTCATGTTGCGCAGGCCGAAGGCCACGCTGACACGGTCGAAGTAACCCGACGGAAACGGCAGGCGCTCGGCATCGCAGACGGCCGTGGGCACCAGCTGGCCGGCGTCGGTCAGGCGGTCGCGGCCTACCCTCAGCATGGAATCGTTGATGTCGGTCAGCCAGACCTCGCCCGTGGGGCCGGCGCGCTTGGCGAAGGCTTTGGCCAGGTCGCCCGTGCCGCCGGCGATGTCCAGGACCTTCATGCCGGGGCGCACGGCGGCGCGGCCGATGGTGAAGGCCTTCCAGACGCGGTGCAGGCCGGCCGACATGAAATCATTCATGATGTCGTAGCGCTGCGCCACCGAGTGGAAGACTTCGGCGACTTTGCGGGCTTTTTCGGTTTCCGGGACGGATTGGAAGCCGAAATGGGTCGATTGCGAGGCGGAATCCGCGGAATGTTGCGATTCGGAGGGGTTTTGCATGGTGAATTCCCGATATATCGTCCAATGGTAGCCTATCGGGAGCACGCCAGATGCCGCCTGCCGGCCCCGCGCAGCGCCCTGCGGTCACATACCTGAAATATTGCGGCCATACTATCGCAATGTTCGCGCCGCGCCGGCGCTCAGAAGCGTGCCCTATCCGCCATGTCCAGCACTATCCTCGTTGTCGAAGACGAACCCGCCATCCAGGAACTGATCGCCGTCAACCTGTCCTTCGCGGGGCACAAGGTGCTGCGCGCCTTCGACGCCGACCAGGCCCAAACCCTGATCCGCGCCGAACTGCCCGACCTGATCCTGCTGGACTGGATGCTGCCCGGCACGTCCGGCCTGGCGATGGCGCGCAAGCTGCGCAACGACGAGCGCACCCGCGCCGTCCCCGTCATCATGCTGACCGCCAAGGGGTCCGAACAGGACAAGGTGGATGGCCTGGAGGCCGGCGCCGACGACTACATCACCAAGCCTTTCTCCCCCAAGGAGCTGATGGCGCGCATCAAGGCCGTGCTGCGCCGCCGCGCGCCGCAGCTGACCGATGACGTCATCGACGTCGGCGGCCTGAAGCTGGACCCGGTGACGCACCGCCTGTCGGGCAACAGCCAGTCGCTGCAGATCGGCCCCACCGAATTCCGCCTGCTGCACTTCTTCATGACCCACCCGGAACGGGTGTTTTCCCGTTCGCAGCTGCTGGACCAGGTCTGGGGCGACCACGTCTTCGTCGAAGAGCGCACGGTGGACGTGCATATCCGCCGCCTGCGCAAGGCGCTGGAGCCCAGCGGCCATGACGCCCACGTGGAAACGGTGCGCGGCAGCGGTTACCGGTTTACGGCACAGGTCCCGGCGCGGTAAAACTCCCGCACGATGATCTGGCTGCGTACCCTCTTCCTGGTCGCCCTGTGGGCGGCGGTGGCACTATTGGCGCAATGGCTCATTGGAGACCCGGCGGGCTGGATCGTGTTCTCGGCCGCGCTGGCCGCCATGCTGCTCTGGCGCAGCTGGCGCCTGCATCTGGTTTCCCACTGGGCCAAACACCCGGACACGTCCCCTCCCGCCTCGGTGGGCCCCTGGGACGACATCCTCGCCCCCCTCTATCGCTACACCCGGGCCCGCGCCCGCGAACTGGCCGAAACCCGCGACACCATGCAAGGCATGCTGGCCGCCGCCCAGGCCCTGCCCGACGGCGCGGTGACGCTGAATGAAGACTTCCAGATCGACTGGTGCAACCGCATGGCGCGCCAGCACCTGGGCCTGCGCCTGCCCGCCGACCGCGGCCACAATCTGCTGAACCTGCTGCGCGCGCCGGAATTCGTCGAATACGCGCATCGCGCGTCCTGGCCCGACCCGATCCTGGTGCGCCTGGGCCAGAACGGCCAGGAACGGCTGATGATGATGCAGCTGACCGCCTACGCCAGCAACCAGCGCCTGCTGATCACCCGCGATGTGACCCAGATCGAACGCCTGGAAACCACGCGCCGCGATTTCGTGGCCAACGTCTCGCACGAACTGCGCACGCCGCTGACGGTGCTGGCGGGCTTCCTGGAAACGCTGCGCGACATGCCGGCCGATGCCCTGCCGCCCGAACAGCGCGCGCAGTACATCGACATGATGCACGAGCAGGCCCAGCGCATGCAGGCCATCGTCGAAGACCTGCTGACGCTATCGACCCTGGAATCGTCGCCGGGCAGCGACCCGCGCGCGGTCAACATGGGCGCGTTGCTGCAAAAGGCGCGCCAGCAGATCGAGGCCCTGTCCGGCGGACGCCATGTGTGGGAATGGCACATCGACGACACGCTGGACGTGCTGGGCGCCGAGACCGAGCTGACCTCGGCCCTGTCGAACCTGCTGACCAACGCCGTGCGCTATACCCCCGACGGCGGCACCATCACCGTGCGCTGGGAACGCGAGCCCGACGGCGGCGGCCGCTACAGCGTGCAGGACACCGGCATCGGCATCCCCGCCCGCCACATCCCGCGCCTGACCGAACGCTTCTACCGGGTCGACCGCGGCCGTTCGCGCGCCGTCGGCGGCACCGGCCTGGGCCTGGCCATCACCAAGCACATCGCCATGCGCCACGACGCCGAACTGCTCATCAGCAGCGAGCCGGGCAAGGGCAGCCTGTTCGCGTTGCGCTTTCCGCCCGACCGCATCGCCGTCGCCCTGCCGGTCTGATCCCTGCGCGCCGCCATCCGCGCCGCGCTTGCCGCGCGGATGGTAAATTTCCGGCCATGCGCATTCTGGTCATCGAAGACGAACCCAAACTGGCCGACTACCTGAAAAAAGGGCTGTCGGAGCAAAGCCATGTCGTCGACCTGGCGCGCGACGGCGTCAACGGCCTGCACCTGGCACTGGAAGGCAACCACGACCTGATCGTGCTGGACGTGATGCTGCCGGGCGTGGACGGCTTCGGCATCCTGGCCTCGGTGCGCGCCCGCAAGGACACCCCCATCCTGATGCTGACGGCACGCGACGCCGTCGAAGACCGCGTGCGCGGGCTGGAAGGCGGCGCCGACGACTACCTGGTCAAGCCCTTTGCGTTTTCCGAGCTGCTGGCGCGGGTGCAGGCTTTGCTGCGCCGTGGCCGCACGCAGGAACCCACGGTGTTCCGCCTGGCCGACCTGGAACTGGACCTGGCGCGGCGCAAAGCCGTGCGCAGCGGCCAGCGGCTGGACCTGACCGCCAAGGAATTCAACCTGCTGGCCCTGCTGCTGCGGCGCCAAGGCCAGGTGCTGTCGCGCACCACGCTGGCCGAGCAGGTGTGGGACATGAACTTCGACAGCGACACCAACGTCATCGACGTGGCCGTGCGGCGGCTGCGCAGCAAGCTGGACGACCCGTTCGACGCCAAGCTGCTGCATACGGTGCGCGGCATGGGCTACGTGCTCGAATCGCGGCCGGAGTCCGCCCGGACATGACCGTGCCGCGCATGCGTTCGATGCAGGCGCGCCTGACCCTGCTGCTGGGCGCCATCGCCCTGCTGGTATCGAGCCTGGCCGGCGCCACGCTGTTCTGGGCGCTCAAGCGCGAAGTGGAGCGCCAGGAAATCACCGAGGTCAGCGGCAAACTGGAGCTGATCAACCACCTGATCGACATGCAGAACAGCGCACGCGGCCTGCACGACCTGGCGGCCACGTTCGACGACATGCGCACAGGCCAGAGCCAGCTGGGTATCTGGATCGTCGATGCGCAAGGCCGCCCGGTGTACGGCGGCGAGGCGCCCGAAACGCTGGACACCCTGCCCGGCCAGCAGGTGCTGCTGCAACGAGCCGACGGCAGCCGCATGCGCGGCCTGCGCGTGCCCGTCGACGACCGCATCCTGCCCGGCGCGCATCTGACGGTGGCGGTCAGCACCCGCACCAGTTCACAGTTCCTGTATGCCTATGGCACCGCGCTGGCGCTGATCTGCGCGCTGTGGGTGGGCGCCACCGTGGTGCTGGCGGCCTGGGCCGTGCGGCGCAGCATGGCGCCCACGCGGCGCCTGTCGGAACAGGCTGCGCGGATCCAGCCCGACAACCTGGCGGTGCGCCTGCCGCTGCGCGACACCGACCGCGAGCTGCACGAACTGGTGCTGTCGTTCAACCGCACGCTGGAGCGGCTGCAGGCCGCCTACCAGCAGATGGAGGGCTTCAACGCCGACGTCGCCCACGAACTGCGCACGCCGCTGGCCACGCTGATCAACGGCACCCAGATCACCCTGTCCAGCGGCCGCGACGCGGACGAGTTGCGCGAGGCGCTGGAATCCAACCTGGAAACACTGGAAGACCTGAAGACCCTGGTCAACGACATGCTGTTCCTGGCCCGCGCCGACCGCGGTGAACTGGCGGCCGACCTGGTGCCGGTGTCGCTGGCCGCCGAGGCGCGGCGGGTGGCCGACTACTACGAAGCCGCGCTGGAAGAAAGCGGCGTGGCGCTGCGCTGCGAGGGCGATGCCGTGGTGCCCGCCAACCCCGGGCTGGTGCGCCGCGCGCTGGCCAACCTGATCTCCAACGCCATCAAGGCCACCCCGCGCGGCGGTGAAATCGTGCTGACCTGCCAGGCGCAGCCGCAAGGCGCCCGGGTCGACGTGCGCAACCCTGGCGCCCCCATCCCCGCGGCCGACCTGCCCCGCATCTTCGACCGCTTCTTCCGTTCGGGCCAGGCCCGCGCGCCGCGCAGCGAGGGCCACGGGCTGGGGCTGGCCATCGTGCGCGCCATCGCCCGCATGCATGGCGGCGAGGTCGACGCGGCCAGCGGCGACGACGGCACGGTGGTCGGCATCACCCTGCGTGGCCCCGCGCCCGCCGGGTCCAACATTACAAAGAAGTAATCCGCGCGACAGAACCGGGTCACCCCGGTTTTCCTACAGTGCCTGCATGGTCAACCCCTTTGAAGGGATCAGCATGAAAGGCACTTTGCAACGCATCACCCTGGCCGCCGCGGCCGTCGCCGCGCTGCTTGGCACGGCCCCCACGCTCGCGGCCGGCGCCCACGGCGAACACGCCGGCCACGCCATGCCCATGGCGTCCGCGCCCATCGGCGCGCCTGGCGAGGCCGCCCGGGTCACGCGCACCATCGATATCGACATGACCGACGCCATGCGCTTCACGCCTGCCCAGGTGCAGGTCAAGGCCGGCGAGACCGTGCGCTTCAATGTGCGCAACTCGGGCAAGATCCGCCACGAAATGGTGCTGGGCAGCGATGCCGATCTGCAGGCGCACTACGCCATGATGATGCAGGACCCCGGCATGCGCCACGAGGAACCCAACGCCGTGTCGCTGGACGCCGGCAAGCACGGCCAGATCATCTGGAAATTCGATCGCGCCGGCAGCGTGTCCTTCGGCTGCCTGGAGCCCGGCCATTACGCCGCCGGCATGAAGGGCGCGGTGTCGGTGCAGTAACGCCCCCCCGGATCCGCCATGCCCTCACTGCCCGCCCCCAACCGCCGCCGCTTCGTGCAGGGCCTGGCCGCCGGCGGCGCGCTGGCCGCGCTCTGTCTCTTATACACATCTGACGCTGCCGACGACGATGCGGTTGTGGGGGTGGGGGTGGGGGGGGGGGGGGGAAGAGGGGGGGGGGGGGGGGGGGGGGGGGGGGGGGGGGGGGGGGGGGGGGGGGGGGGGGGGGGGGGGGGGGGGGGGGGGGGGGGGGGGGGGGGGGG
>NZ_JAELTJ010000515.1 GCF_016428805.1 Achromobacter sp. ASV32 | reverse complement strand
GAAGAGGATTTGCCTGTAAAGACAAGCAAAAAGAAAAAGAAGCGCAAGAGCCGCTCTACAAGAAAGAAGAAGAAGAAGCCCAGCGGTTTTGTAGGTTTATTTTTCTATAGTTTTATTCTATAACTTTTGCTAACATGACTGCCTTCCTGTAGAATATTTCGCCGATGCTCCAACAACACCCCAGGAAGCACATCACGAAAGAACCGAGCTTTATGCGCCGTAAGTACAGTTTCCGACAGCAAAATTGGTCGCATATGCTAACCTGGCTTGCAGTGACGTCCCATTTGCAGTGTAAGTATTGCATAGCCTTCTTTCAGCCACGGGCTAACATGAAATCTAGGCGCATGTCAACTTGCATTTACGGTTTCAGAACTCGTCGTCGTTTAAGCCCAGATCAGAGTCTTTACTTTAACGAGTATCTCTTTCTTGGCGGTGTCGATACC
>NZ_JAELTJ010000514.1 GCF_016428805.1 Achromobacter sp. ASV32 | reverse complement strand
CTTACCCCCCCCCCCCCCCCCCCCATCACCACAACCGCATCGTCGTCGGCAGCGTCAGATGTGTATCCCCGCCCCCCTCCCCAACGCCACCTACACCGCCGCCTATGCCGCCGCGAGGCCCCTTATGGAGGCTATAGGGTCTTCTAGGGCCCCTAGGGCACGCCAGTCGTCCCCTAACGCCACCACGCCCACCGCTAAACAGGCCCTCAAAGACGCCGTCGAAATCCGTATACAGCGCTTCCAGGCCACCCAGCCGGCTGAATTACAGCGCCTACGCACTGAAAACAGCAGTTTTCTGGGGCGTCAGTGGCTTACGGCCCTCCCTACAAGACGCCAGCTACAGTGGCCAGACGCCGAAGTCACAGAGGCCTATAGGGCTAGATTAGGGATCCCTGTGAGGACCCTTAACCTACCCTGCACCTTCTGTGGCCAGGTGACTGCCC
>NZ_JAELTJ010000513.1 GCF_016428805.1 Achromobacter sp. ASV32 | reverse complement strand
ATCATGGTTAGAGGGCGGATAGTTATTTGCTTTCACCAAACGAAGAGGGGGAAAGAAACTGCTGTTGACGGTTATGTATTGTACAGTGGGCAGCAGGCTGTTTGTTGTCCATCTACGCGTCGTCGATATTTACTGGCAACAAAAGTAAACGGACCACCGAGCAAAGGCGTAAAAAAACGGCAGCAGTGGCAGCAAAATTGTAGTCACATTCACACTCAGTTGTAGATTAAAAGCTTATATTTCCGTTGCAAAAGGACATGTCGCAACAATGGCAGCGGCAGAGACCAAGAAACAATTGGTTGTCGATTTAAACAATGTTTCCCCCAAAAAGGCCGACTTACACGATGATAGATACTTATATACGAGTAAGTACCTATTTTGCCAAAAAAGGCAGCAAGCTTAAAGGTGCTTCCAGGTACGCCGGGTGCAGGTATCTTCAGCAG
>NZ_JAELTJ010000512.1 GCF_016428805.1 Achromobacter sp. ASV32 | reverse complement strand
ATCAAACGCTGCATTTATAGATTCCACGGTATTGTCAGAACCAGCGTCATCTTCCCTCCCCAAGCGGGTAGATATGGTGTCAATCCCGCTAAAGCACGAGTACTCTCTTCACAAGGCGATATAGCTCTGCCTAAAACAGGCCGAGCGTGCAACGCTTGTGGAGTGGCTCGTCAGTAGACCGGTAGCCGCAGCCTTGTTCCGTTACATCTGTCGCGGACGGACAGTACTTGCCGTTGCCTAATGCCCCAGACGGTTCATCCAGCGTCAGGTGTTCGGAGACTAATCTTTCTCTTGGCTACTGTGCCGGCTTGCACGGTAGCCGATCCTCATTACTTGATTGGCCATCGTCGCCTTCTTCAGTTTCATATATTATTGACACGTAGTATTCTGGTTCACACACTGCACCGTCCGGGTCAGCCTGCGCATGCAAATCTGAGCTACTA
>NZ_JAELTJ010000511.1 GCF_016428805.1 Achromobacter sp. ASV32 | reverse complement strand
GAGCACGGGTACCCCCACGGTTTCTCATCTCGGCGCAACTCAGGCCTTGCTTTGAAAAAAGAGGAAAATTTTTATTTCGATTCTTCATTCTCAAATTAATCAATTTGTTTACAAGTCGACACGGTGGCAATTTTATTTTTGGCCAAGCTTACGAGGTACTTGCGCAGTACGGTAGTACCATTGGTCGCGTGCCAATGGAACCCGACCGCGGACTTTACGAGTACTTCAGGGCACTTCCGTTTCCATACGGAGGTGAGAATGTACGAGTAAATAATTACAGACTACCTTGTATTAGCTTATAGGTGTAATTGGCTGCCTTGCAGAAACAAGCCGGGCTATTTATCAGACGGAAAAAAAAAATAGAATAAACCTGCTCCCGTAATTTTGTTGGGCGGCCTCTTCTACAAACCTTCATTTTCAAGACATGGCTTTTACTGTGTTTGC
>NZ_JAELTJ010000510.1 GCF_016428805.1 Achromobacter sp. ASV32 | reverse complement strand
CTCCTACAGTGTGCGCAACTTCCTTCTTCTGGACAATGACCTTCTTCTGCAGCACTTTCATGGCATAAATGCGCTGAGTATCGCGCTTGCGGACCTGATAAACCTGGCCAAACGTTCCCTTGCCGATGAGCTTCAGGATTTCGAAATCACTAGGCTCAAAGCGCTTCTTGTCTGTTCGCTGATATTGTGCTTCAACGTATATTTCGCCGGTGGGGGCTTCCTCGGCTACAGTGTTGACGTGACCCTTGAGCGGGAACCACCCCCGAATGGGTATATCTTTCTCTCGGGGAGCCTGAATATTGACTTGGCCGAGAAATTCCTCGCCATTTGCACCATGGTCGTAGATGGATATGTCGACCAGCGAGCCCGAATCGACGACATCACTGAGATGCAAGTTAGCAAAATGCCAAATGGTAAAAACAAGAGAGAAAATGCATACAAAGC
>NZ_JAELTJ010000509.1 GCF_016428805.1 Achromobacter sp. ASV32 | reverse complement strand
GTACATGTTACGGTGTACGACTTCACTCATACGAGTATTGCTGTGCTGCTCACACCTGGTCGCGAACGACAGAAGCACGACAGGGGTCTGCCAGCAAACCACGTCCGCACGTGACCGCACCCCGGTCTCTCCACCAAATGCTGCCACCGCCCTATCTGGGCCACACGTCGGCTTCACCTCGCTTCAACGCAATCCATCATCCGGACATCCGCCGATAATCACCCATCGCGACTCCAGATACACCGCGTTGCGGCGCATCACATCATGTCCTCCTCTCCACCGCCTCCGCCGTCTCCCCATACCACCGCGCACGCTTATGCGAGCAATGGTCTTGAAATTCTGCAGGCTGCCAGTGACGCTGCCCAAGCTCTGCAAAACTCACAGGCTCTGCAAAATGCGGCCGCAGAAGCTGTTGCCCAGCCCGGTGTCGCTGGCCACCTGGAC
>NZ_JAELTJ010000508.1 GCF_016428805.1 Achromobacter sp. ASV32 | reverse complement strand
AGTTTAATCATGGAAGCCGTGGTTCAGCCGTGACGAGACGGGTTCTTCGTTCTTCGTGCTTAGGCGTATGCGTGGCCCAGCTATGCTTCTAATCGTATCGCGTAGCTTGTCCACGTCTCTCATAACACTTCATCCGCAGCCATCTGTGTAGACGCTATCCAATTGTCCATCTTTGCTTGGCCACTCGTCGCAGCTGAGCCGCTCGTTGAGCCCTGCGACGCCTTAGATTCTCCCCTTCGCTTGACAACCAAGCAAAGAACGCGCCCGTAAATGGCAAAGCCCTCGTATGAAACATCCATAGCAAGTTTCTTCTTGTTATCCTCGCCGCCGCCACCGATGTCAAACTCTGCTTCTGGGCCTCTGCGGCGCTTTGAAGGGGGCCCCTCGCCGTCCGAATCGATCTCAATGGCCGTTGGTGAGTCTTGGCCAGACTTTGGTGAGTCC
>NZ_JAELTJ010000507.1 GCF_016428805.1 Achromobacter sp. ASV32 | reverse complement strand
GTCGTCGGCAGCGTCAGATGTGTATAAGAGACAGCTTCTGTTGAACATGCTCAATAGATGGCATCAAATTATCCCCAACGCAAAACCAGTCCTTCCATCACCTCGTGTGACGACTTCTCATTTGCCTGTCTGCTGCGCGCTTAGCATATAAAGCTGCCGGCCAGTGACATCCCCTCACACCACCACCATACATAATCACATCCACTAACGGCCACGTTGGGACCTGACACATAAATGTTCCGCAGCTGAGGCGCCAGCCACTACGAGTATGGTGACCACTTCCGGGCCCATCCCTTTCAATTACCCCTGATTCCCGGGCCACACGCTCCCACAGAAAATAGAGGCTTCAAGTTGCGGAGTGCATCCATGCCTTAGACACACACGTGCGTCTGCGCCATCCCATTTCCAGGGGCTGCGCTCCTTTCTCTCCCCCAAGTTGCACAT
>NZ_JAELTJ010000506.1 GCF_016428805.1 Achromobacter sp. ASV32 | reverse complement strand
TCAACGTGGGTTGCTTGCCGGTTCCTGCAAGAAAATTCACGTGTCGGACCTTTCTTTTAAAGTCCTTTCCTCTCCTCGGAGATGCTACGTTGCAGGTAGAGAACATGGTTCTGCACCTGATAGCAGGGGTTCTTTGCACTGCCAAAAGGGCCACAGCGGTGTGTTGTTGTGCGTCGTCGACCCAAACGATTTTAGTCCGCACCGGTCGATCCAGGGGCCTGGTCTGGCAGAAAAACTGCAAGCCTGCAACGAGGTCGTATCTGTAACGGTTCCAACGAGTGTATTGACAACTAGCTGAACGACTACTATGAGTATTCCAAGGTGAGGGAAGAAAAGGAGAAACCTTGAAAAGGAGACGTGAGCTCGTCCATCTAATGGCCGAGTGGGCACCGAGGCCTGGCCCGGGCGCAGCCCGTTACAGGATCTGTCTCTTATACACATCTG
>NZ_JAELTJ010000051.1 GCF_016428805.1 Achromobacter sp. ASV32 | reverse complement strand
GTGGACCAGTGGGAAAACCTGCTGGGCCGCATTCCCCTGGTGCGCTCGATCTACAACTCGGTCAAGCAGGTCAGCGATACCGTGCTTGCCCCCAATGGTCAGGCGTTCCGCCGCGCGGTGCTGTTGCAATACCCGCGCGCCGGCAGCTGGACCATCGCTTTCGTTACCGGCACGCCCAGCGGCGAGGTGGCCGACCATCTTCCTGGCGACCACATCAGCGTGTACGTGCCGACCACGCCGAATCCCACGTCCGGCTTTTTCCTGATGGTGCCCCGTGCCGACACGGCGGACCTGCAGATGAGCGTGGACGCGGCCTTGAAGTACATCGTTTCCATGGGCGTCGTCGCCCCGGGCCCGGCCGCAGCGCCAGGGGTCCGGCCGGCGCCGCTCTCTCCGGCGGCTGGCGCGCAGAACGCGCCGGGCGCCGATTCGTAACCCTTACGCTACAACCAAGCACACAACGGAGTTATCCCGATGCGTACCTGCTACACCGGCCAGGTTTGCCGCGACCATCTCGGCCAGACCGTCACCCTGTATGGCTGGGTGAACCGCCGCCGTGACCACGGCGGGGTCATCTTCATCGACTTGCGCGACCGCGCGGGCCTGGCGCAGATCGTGTTCGATCCGGATAACGCCGCCTTCGCCACCGCCGAGCGCCTGCGCAATGAATTCTGCGTCCGCGTCACCGGCCTGGTGCGCGAGCGTCCGGCGGGCACCGCCAACGCCGAGCTGGCCTCGGGCGAAATCGAAGTGCTCTGCAAGGAAGTCGAAATCCTGAACGCGTCGGTCACCCCGCCGTTCCAGCTCGACGACGACAACCTGTCGGAAACCACCCGCCTGACGCACCGCGTGCTGGACCTGCGCCGTCCGCAGATGCAGCGCAACCTGATGCTGCGCTACCGCGTCTCGATCGAAACGCGCAAGTTCCTGGACCAGCTGGGCTTCATCGACATCGAAACCCCGATGCTGGCCAAGAGCACGCCCGAAGGCGCTCGCGACTACCTGGTGCCCTCGCGCGTGAACGCCGGCCACTTCTTCGCGCTGCCGCAATCGCCCCAGCTGTTCAAGCAGATGCTGATGGTGTCGGGCTTTGACCGCTACTACCAGATCACCAAGTGCTTCCGCGACGAAGACTTGCGCGCCGACCGCCAGCCCGAATTCACCCAGATCGACTGCGAAACGTCGTTCCTGAACGAATTCGAGATCCGCGAGATCTTCGAAAACCTGATCCGCCACGTCTTCAAGGTGGTGCAGGGCGTTGACCTGGCCGAGCCGTTCCCGATCATGAGCTGGACCGAAGCCATGCGCCGCTACGGTTCCGACAAGCCGGACCTGCGCGTGCAGCTCGAGTTCACCGACATCACCGACGTCATGCGCGACGTGGACTTCAAGGTGTTTGCCGCCGCCGCCACGGCGCCCGGCAGCCGCGTGGTCGCCCTGCGCGTGCCCGGTGGCGCCGAAATGTCGCGCAGCGAAATCGACGCCTACACCCAGTTCGTCGGCATCTACGGCGCCAAGGGCCTGGCCTACATCAAGGTCAACGAAGTGGCCAAGGGCCGCGACGGCCTGCAATCGCCCATCGTCAAGAACCTGCACGACGCTGCCCTGGCCGAACTGGTCAAGCGCACCGGCGCGCAGGATGGCGACATCATTTTCTTCGGCGCCGACCGCGAAAAGGTCGTCAACGACGCCATCGGCGCGCTGCGCGTGAAGATCGGCCACAGCGAATTCGGCAAGAAGTCGGGCCTGTTCAAGGCCGGCTGGCAGCCGCTGTGGGTGGTCGACTTCCCGATGTTCGAGTACGACGAGGAAGACGGCCGCTACACCGCCGCGCACCACCCGTTCACCAGCCCCAAGGACGGTCACGAAGACTTCCTGGAAACGGATCCCAGCAAGGCGTTCGCCAAGGCCTACGACATGGTCCTGAACGGCTGGGAAATCGGCGGCGGCTCGGTCCGTATCCACCGCGAAGAAGTGCAGAGCAAGGTGTTCCGCGCGCTCAAGATCGGCGCCGAGGAAGCGCGCGAGAAGTTTGGCTACCTGCTGGACGCGCTGCAATACGGCGCGCCTCCGCACGGCGGCATCGCCTTCGGCCTGGATCGCATCGTCACGATGATGACCGGCGCCGAATCGATCCGTGACGTGATCGCCTTCCCGAAGACGCAGCGTGCGCAAGACCTGCTGACGCAAGCGCCCTCGGAAGTCGACGAGAAGCAACTGCGCGAGCTGCACATCCGCCTGCGCAACGTAGAGCAAAAGTAAGTCCCCCCGAGGCGCGGGGTGCCTCCCCCCCAAGGGAGGCGCCTGACGTGACCGGTGAAGTAAGCCCCCCGAGGCGCCGGGGGCGCCTCTCCCCAGGGGGGGCGCCTCACGGGGCCGGCGGAGCCGGATCCTCGGCGGCCCGGCTTGTGAGGCAGCATGTGTTTGCGGAGTGCTGTGTCCTTGGCGTTACCGGGCTTGCGGTGAGCAGCTTTTTGTTGCGGCCAGGGTTTGCTGAATTGGGGTAATCTGGCAAACGCCGCTTGGTGGCGGTGCTTGCCGGGCTGCTGCAGGGCTTGGCTTGTGGTTCCTCTGCTTTCAAAGGCGCCATCGCTTTTATGTCGCTCATCCGTGTCGTCAGCTACAACATCCATAAGGGCCGTTCGGCGCTGGGCCGGCGCGATTCCCTGAATGAATTGCGCCTGGGCCTGTATGGCCTGCGGCCTGACCTGGTCTTCCTGCAGGAGGTCCAGGGCCGTAACGAACAGAAGTCGTTGCTGGACGCCCAGCACGAGTCCCTGGCCGCCGCGCTGAAGCTGGATGTGGCCTACGGCCGCAACGCGGTCCGCCATGAAACCGACCATGGCAATGCGCTGCTGTCGCGCTTTCCCATTCTTGATCACGAAAACCAGGACATCTCCGACCACCGGCTGGAGCAACGCGGCCTGCTGCATGCGCGCATCGAGCTGGACGGCCGCGCGGTGCATTGTTTCGTGGTGCACCTGGGCCTGTTCGCCGGCAGCCGCAGCCGCCAGATCCTGGCGCTGACCGAACGCATCCGGCGCTTGGTGCCAGATGGTGAGCCCATCCTGATCGCGGGTGACTTCAACGATTGGGGCGATCGGCTGGCACCGCTGTTCGTGCAGCAGCTGGGACTGTACGAAGTGTTCTCGCACGCGCCGCGCAGCCATGGCGGTGAGTTGCCCCGTCTGCGCGATTCGGTCAAACGCCTGAGCAACGCCTTGCGTGGGCTGCCTAACAGCGGCGTGTCCGTCATGGAACGTACCAACCAGCTGGGCATGGACGGCAGCTCGCGTCTGCTGCTGCCGCCACCGCGCACGTTTCCCGCCGTGTTCCCGTGGTTCCGCCTGGACCGCATCTACCAGCGCGGCTTTGCCGTGCGCAGCGCGCGCGTGCTGCGCGGCCGCGAATGGGCGAGGCTATCCGATCATTCCCCCTTGCTGGCCGAGCTGGAACTTCCGTGAAGGCCGAGCAGGTCAAGTTGGAATGGACCGACGGCAACAAGATCCGCTTGTTGCAGAACGGAACCGATTTCTTCCCCGCGCTGTGCCAGGCCATTGACCAGGCGCAGGTCAGCGTGCACCTGGAAACCTACATCTTCATGCTGGACCGCACCGGCCTGAAGGTGCTGGACTGCCTGATGGCCGCGGCTGGCCGCGGCGTCAAGGTGCGTGTCGTGCTGGACGGCTTTGGCAGCGCGGAAACGGTCGACGCCGTGCGCGAGCGCCTGGCGGCCGCTGGCGCGCAATGCCGCATTTTCCGGCCCGAGCCGCGCTGGTTCGCCAAATTCATCCCGTCCCGCAGTCGCCTGCGGCGGCTGCATCGCAAGGTCACCGTCGTCGATGGCAGCATCGCCTTCATCGGCGGTATCAATATCGTCGACGACTACGACGACCTGGACCCGACCGACGGCATTTCGGCGCCGCGCTTCGACTTCGCCGTGCAGGTGCAGGGGCCGGTGGTGACCGAGGCGGCCTACGCCCAGGACCTGCTGTGGGTGCGCTTGAATTGGGCTCGCCTGCGACGCCATCCGCGCGACTGGAGCCGCATGCGGCTGACCAAGCCCAGCCATGCCCCGGTGGCGCCTTGCGGCGAGCTGCGCGCTGCGCTGGTGCTGCGCGACAACCTGCGGTTTCGCCAGACCTTCGAGCGCGCCTATCTGTACGGCATCACACAGGCGCGGCGCGACATCCTCATCGCCAACGCCTATTTCTTTCCCGGCCGGCAGTTCCGCCGCGCCTTGGCCAAGGCCGCCGCGCGCGGCGTGCGGGTGCGTCTGCTGCTGCAAGGCAAGGTCGAATACCGCATGCAGTACCACGCCACGCGCTCCCTCTACGACCAGTTGCTGCGCGACGGCATCGAGATCTACGAATACATGCCCAGCTACCTGCATGCCAAGGTGGCCGTCATCGACAACGTGGCCACGGTCGGCTCGTCCAACCTGGATCCCTTCAGCCTGCTGCTGGCACGCGAAGCCAATGTGGTGGTGGACGACCAGCCATTCGCGTGGGATCTGCAGGAACGCCTTGAGACCGCGATCCTGGAGGGCGGCCGCTTCATCCGGCCGCTGGAATACCAGCGCCGCGGCTGGATACGCCGCTGGGTGGACGCCGCGTCTTACACCCTGCTGCGCATCGGCGTGGCGTTGACGGGGACTTCGGACAAGTACTGAGCCGGCGGCCGCGGCGGTAAACTGCAAGGCTGGAAGGTCAGGCCTTCTCTCGGGCACTACGCAATGAGCATTCTCGTCACCGGCGGCGCCGGATTCATCGGTTCCTACTTTGTGCTGGATTGGCTGGCGCAGAGTGATGAGCCCGTGGTCAATCTGGATAAGCTCACGTACGCCGGCAACCCGGCCAATCTGGCCAGCCTGAAGGGTGATGCCCGTCATCAGCTGGTGGTGGGCGACGTGGGCGATACCGCGCTGGTGACGGCACTGCTGCAGGCGCACCGGCCCCGGGCGATCCTGCATTTCGCGGCCGAATCGCACGTGGATCGTTCCATTGCCGGCGCCGGCAATTTCATCCAGAGCAATATCTGCGGCACCTTCGGTCTGCTCGAAGCGGCGCGCACCTATTGGGCGGATCTGACCGGTCCGGCCCGCGATGCCTTCCGCTTCCTGCATGTCTCGACCGACGAAGTCTATGGATCGCTCGATCCCGATGCGCCGGCCTACACCGAATCCAGCGCCTGCCAGCCCAACAATCCGTATTCCGCCAGCAAGGCGGCCAGCGACCATCTCGTGCGGGCCTGCGGCAAGACCCATGGCCTGCCCGTGTTAACCACGCACTGCTCCAACAACTACGGTCCGCGGCAGTTTCCCGAGAAACTGATTCCGCTGATGATCCACCACGCCCTGGCCGGCAAGCCCCTGCCGGTCTATGGCGATGGCCTGCACGTGCGCGACTGGCTGCACGTGGCAGACCATTGCAGCGGCTTGCGCCGCGTGCTGGAGCGTGGCCGCGCCGGCGAAACCTACAACCTGGGCGGAGATTGCGAGCGTACCAATCTGGATGTGGTGTTGGCGGTCTGCAAACTGCTGGACCAACTGCGGCCGCGCGCTGACGGTGCCTCCTACAAGACGCAGATCGCGATGGTGCCGGACCGTCCGGGGCACGACCGCCGCTACGCCATCGACGCCGCAAAGGCGCAGCGCGAGCTGGGCTGGCGCGCGGTCGAGACCTTCCATTCAGGGCTCGAAAAGACGTTGCGTTGGTACCTGGACAACCCGCAGTGGGTCGCGGATATCGTTTCTGGTGTGTACCGCCAGGGAGCCGTGCCGTCATGAGCGCAGCGCCAGCACGCAAAGGCATCATTCTGGCCGGAGGTTCCGGCACGCGCCTGCACCCGGCCACGCTGGCCATCAGCAAGCAGTTGATGCCGGTGTACGACAAGCCGATGATCTACTACCCGCTCAGCACACTGATGCTGGCGGGCATCCGCGACATCCTGGTGATCTGCACGCCAGAAGACGCGCCGCGTTTTGCCCAGCTGCTGGGCGACGGCGGGCAGTGGGGCCTGAATCTGCAATATGCGGAGCAGCCATCGCCAGACGGATTGGCGCAGGCGTTCCTGATCGGGGCGGACTTTCTCGGCGATGCGCCGTGCGCGTTGATCCTGGGCGACAATCTTTTCTACGGCCATGACTTGCCGCAGCTACTGATGCGCGCGGACGCCCGGCAGCAAGGCGCCACCGTGTTCGCCTATCACGTGCAGGATCCGCAGCGCTATGGCGTGGTCGAGTTCGACGCTGGCGGCCAGGCGCGGCGGATCGAAGAGAAGCCGGCGCTGCCGCAGTCCAGCTACGCGGTCACCGGCCTGTACTTTTACGACAATCAGGTGGTTGAGCTGGCGCGCGGGATACGTCCTTCCGCGCGCAACGAACTGGAAATTACCGACCTGAACCAGGCCTATCTGCGGCAGGGCCGCCTGAAAGTCGAGATCATGGGGCGCGGCCACGCATGGCTGGATACCGGCACCCATGACAGCCTGCTCGAGGCCAGCCAGTTCATCGCCACGCTGGAGCGTCGCCAGGGCCTGAAGGTCGCCTGTCCCGAAGAGATCGCCTATCGCAAGCAGTGGATTACTGCTGACCAGTTGCAAGCCCTGGCCCGTCCGCTGCAAAAGAGTGGCTATGGCGACTATTTGATGAGTCTGCTCAAGCGCTTGCCGTTCTGATGAACATTACACCCTTGTCCTTGCCCGATGTCCTGCTGATCGAGCCCGAAGTGCATCGGGACGCGCGCGGCTGCTTTCTTGAAACCTACCGGCAATCGGTGCTGGATGCCGCCGTGGGGCGTGAATTGCGCTTCGTGCAGGATAATCAGTCCGAATCCCACCGCCATGTGCTGCGCGGCCTGCACTATCAGACGGTGGATCCCCAGGGCAAACTGCTGCGCGTGACCGAAGGCGAGATCTACGACGTGGCCGTGGACATGCGCCAGGATTCTCCGACCTTCGGACAATGGGTCGCTCAGCGCTTGTCGGGCGACAACCATCTGCAGCTCTGGATTCCGGAGGGGTATGCGCACGGCTTTCTGGTGCTGTCCGAGCGCGCCGTGGTGTCGTACAAGACCACGGCGTACTACCAGCCTGCGCACCAGCAATGCTTGTTGTGGAATGATCCCTCGGTGGCAGTGGCCTGGCCGCTGAACGGCGCGCCTCGGTTATCGGCACCCGACCAGCGCGGCTTGCCGCTGAGCCAGGCGCCCCGGGTGCGGATCGGCTAGCCGGCCGCAACGCGGCGCTTGCCGCCGACCAGGCCCAACGCCAGTGCGGTACCCACCAGGATGATGCCGGCGCCCGTCAGGATTGATACCGTGATGGCCTCGTCCAGAAACCAGGCGCCCCACACCACGCCAAAGACGGGGACAAGGAAAGTCACGCTGACCGCCCCGGTGGGCCCGACATTGGCAATCAGGCGGAAGAAGACGATGTAGGCGGCGCCGGTGCAGACGACGGCCAGCAGGATGGTGGCGCCCCAGGCCATGCCCGAGACCGGGGTCTGGGGCCAGGTGGCCAGCGCCAGCGGCAGCAGCACCAGCGATGCGGCGAGCATGCTGCCCGTGGCGTTGGACAGGGCATCCACGCCAGTCAGGAAACGCTTGGTCCAGTTGGCCGCGATGCCGTAGAACACCGGCGCGGATACCGCCGCCAGCACTGCGGGCCCCGTGCCGCCGGCCTGGAAATTGAGCTTGTCCCAGACCAGCACCACGATGCCCAGCAGGCCGATCGCCAGCCCCAGCGAACGCGCCCAGGGCAGCCTGTCTTTCAGCCACAGCCAGCCGACCACCGCGCCCCAGACCGGCGTCACGGCGTTGGCGACCGACAGGAACCCCGCGCCCAGGGACTGGGCGGCATAGGCGTACAGCAGGAAGGGCAGCGCGGCGTTCAGCGTGCCCACCACCAGGATGGCCTTCCAATGCCTGGCGATGATGGGCAGCCTGCCGCGCCACAGGGCGGCTGGCAGCAGGAACAAGGCAGCCAGGCCGACGCGCAGTTCGATCAGTGCTACCGGGCCGAACTCGCCCACGGCCACGCGCATGAACAGAAAAGAGCCGCCCCAGACGGCGGCCAGGAGCAAAAGGTCCAGCAAATCGCGACGGCGCATCGTAAATCCCGAGTCAGGCTTGGTTCCGGCTGGTGGCCAGATTCTTCATCTTGACCCGATGCGCGAGTACCGCACAGGTCAGGCACAGGACAATACACAACACCAGTCCCGTGCGCACTCCGTTTAGTATCGTGCCGTGCGAAATCAGGATGCCGACCACGGCGGTGCCCAGGGCGCTGCCGATGGCCCGCGTCGTCTGCACCAGGGCGGACGCCACGCCCACATCGCGCCGTTCGCTCAGCATCTGCATGAAGAGCGTCAGGTTGGGCAGCAGAAAGCCCAGTGCGCAGCCGTTCACGAAGAACGCCGCCAGGATCCACCACGCCGACGTGCCGGGGGAGATCAGCAGCACCATCAGCGTGCCTACGGCCAGCAGGCCGGCGCCGAACACCATCAGGCGCTGCGGTTCGGTCTGGCGGGGAAAGAGGCGCCCGTTGATGATGCTGCCGACCGAGATGGCCGCCACCAGCGGCGTCAGCAGCAAGCCGGCCTCGCTGGGCGTGTAGCCCAGCACCTGCTGCAGCAGCAGCGGGCTATAGAAGATCAGCACGAACATCACGGCCCCGACGGTCATCGCCGCCAGGTTCAGCAGCTGCGGTTCCCGGCCCGCCAGCACCCGCAACGGAAAAATGGGCGAGGCCACGCGCCGTTCGATGGGGATCAGCAACGCGATGGCGGTAATGCCGATCGCCGCCAGTGCCAAACCCATCACCGGGTGGGCATGCTCGCCCTTGGCGAAGCCCAGTTCCAGCGCCGCCAGCGGCGCGCCCACGGCCAGCACCAGCAGGATGGCGCCGATCCAGTCGATGCGGCGTTCCCCCGTATGCACGGGCTTGATCCGCGGGAAATACCTGGCCAGCAGGAACAGAGCGACTGCGGCCGCGATGGGAGAAATGAAGAACGCGGCGCGCCAGCCCAGCGCCTGGGTGGCCGCGCCGCCCAGCACCGGGCCGATGCCGCTGGCCATGGCAAAGGCGGCCGACACCAGGGCCATCCATTTGACGCGCTGCTTGGCGTCCGGAAACAGGTCGGCCGGGGCCGCGAAGGCGGTGGCGATCATCATGCCGCCGCCGATGCCTTGCAGCGTGCGAAACAGGATCAGTTGCCCCATGGTTTGCGACAGGCCACAGGCAATCGAGCCCAAGGCAATGATCAGCACGGACACCAGCATCAGGGGCTTGCGGCCGAACATGTCGCCCAGGCGGCCGAAGATCATGATGGACGCCGCCGTCGCCAGTAGGTAGCCGGTGCCCACCCAGGCGTACAACGCCATGCCGTTCAGGGCCTCGGCCACGCGCGGCAGGGTGGTGCTGATGATGGTGGAATCGAAGGCGGCCAGCACGACGGTGGCCGCCACGCCCGCCATGCCCATCAGCAGGTCGCGGCGGGAGTGGGCGGGTTCTGTGGCGGGCGATGGCGGCGGCGGCGGGGTCATGCCGCCAAGGATATCACCGGCTCTAAGGGGTTTTACTTATAGAGTGTGTGATAGCCCCAGAATACGGCGACCACCAACACCACCAGCACCCAGGACCAGCGGGAATTGGACAGGCCGCGGGGTTCGGGCTCGGGAGGGGGCGGGGGCGGCGCCAGGCGGGGCTGGGCGGCCATATGGTCGATGAAGGCGGTAAAGAATTTCGAGATGATCTTTTCGCCAGCCTTCAGGATCAGGCCTTCGCCGCATTCGGCCAGCTTGCCGCCCGTCATGCCGGCCACCGTGTAGGCGACCCGCGTGCCCTGGTCTTTTGTCGACAAATTGACCTGGGCGGTGCCGATGGCCAGGCAGGCGGCGCGGCCTTTGCCTTCGAAGACCAGGGTGCAGCTGTTGGGGGGATCGACGTCCGAGAGCAGGATCTCGCCTTCGTAGTCGGTATCCAGGCCGGCGATCTTGGCCCGCAGCGTGACCCCGTATTCGGTGGGGCTGCGCTGGACGACTTCGACGCAGCCGGGGATGCATCGCTGCAGCACGGCGGGATCGGTCAACGCATCCCAAGTCTGGTGCTGGGTTGAAGGAATCCACTGGGCATCTGCAATGCGCATGGCTGTCTCCTTTTCAGGCGTCGTTATGAATTGATTGTGGACTCAAATCCGGGAAACGCCAAGGGTACGGAAAGAAAATCCAGCCCGGGATGATGATATAAGGGGTAATGAGTGCTATTCCATATTCTTGCCCCATAGGGTGATCCATAATGCATGCCGCTGGCCCCGAGGATCTGCGATGAGAACAAGCCAAGCGTTCCGTCGCCCTAGGATGAGTGCTCCAAAGCCTGCAATTGTTGCAAGGTGACACCACTGCCGGGTGGATGCTGCTCGAGGGGCCGGGGGATCTGGTCATCCGTACTAAAATCCGGGCTGCCGAATGCGACGATACGACTCGCGTCGCATTCGAAGTGGCCCGGATCGAGGTTCTGGCGGCCGCCAGCACACTGCGGGAGCCGCGCGGAGGCCGGCATGTTGCCGCTGGCCTTGGGCCGGGACGGGTTGTTCTTGTTGCTGTATCCGTCCCGCGGTCATGCAATTCCCATAAAGTTCAGGCTCACTAACGATATGCTCGGTTTCGATAAACGGGATTTGTCCCTAACTTACTGTTCCCACATCCTTAATCTATGGGATCGTTGTCTAGGGTTCTGTCTGAGCATCGCTATTGAGGGTGACGGGAAACCTCTGATTCGCCGGGCCTCGCCGCCTACTGCGCGGCTCGTGCACGTGTCGGTCGTAGCGACGCTTATTATCCATGCCGGCTTGAGAATGCTCCGCCGTGCCAAGGGTAGTGAGGGTGCTCGACCACCAGGCTTCAGATAGTGCTAAGTCCATGACCATCTTCGAATAAAACAACATGACTCTTACGCAATCCGCCGTCCTTACCCCAACTCCCTCGGCCGCCGAACTGCTCTCGCAGGAATTCGATGCGGTGATCATGTTTACCTGGTCGAATTGGCACACCGAGCCACGCAGCAACCGATATCACTACGCGACTCGTTTCGCGAAACAGCTTCCCGTATTGTTCGTGCAGCCGTGGGAATCGCCCGGTGCCCCGCCCATGGTAGAGCGCAGCGAGGTCGAGGGTCTGGATGTGGTGCATTGCACCTCCAGCAATACTCCGGAAACCGTGACGGCGTTCCTGGATCTGCTGCAGAGCCGTGGCATCCGACGCCCTTTGCTGTGGATATACGATTGTTGTCACTATCAGCCGCTGATAGATGCACTGCCCAACGCATACACGGTCTATCACGCTACCGAGGACTATTTCACGCCCAGCGAAGGCTGGAGTCTGAATCAGCAATCCATATCTGAAGCGCTGCGCAGTCTGCTGCACTCTTCCATTGACCTGGTGGTAGCGGTAAGCGACGGTGTCGGCCGCGCGTACCGAGACATTGGTGGCTACGGCGGCAACTTAGTGGTTGCAGAAAACGGCTGCGATCATCAATTCTTGGCGGCTCTACGCCGCTCTGTTGCGGTTGACCCTGGCAACGGCAAGATCGCCATTTTCCAGGGTGGCATCAACAAGCGGCTCGATTTTGATTTGTTGCACAGTCTGGCGCATCAGTTGCCGGATTGGACCTTCTGGTTCTGCGGCAAGGTGCAGGAGGGCCTGGAGGGTTGGAAGCTGCTGCTGAGCCACCCTAACGTCAAGTATTTCGGCGAACTCGAGGCGACGGAGTTCAGCAAGAAAATGTGTATGGCGTCAGTCGGGCTGATCCCCTACATCGCCGACGAGTGGATTCGTAATTCGTTGCCCTTGAAGGCCTACGAATATGTGGCTTGTGGCTTGCCGGTAGTGACCGTGCCGATTTCGGCACTGGAGCGGCAGCCGGAGCTGTTCAAGACCGCTACTACGGCTGAGGCGTTCGCTGCCGCGATCGTGACGGCGGGGCCTACCCGCCATGATCCACTGATGCTGCGCCTGCGCGATGAGGCGGCGGCACTGGTCTCGTACGACACGCGTTTCGCGTACGTGCAGCGCCAGATACTCCAAGGTTTGCAGGAGTGTCGTGACCGGCCCGTACCAGGCCGCCTGAATGCGGTCATGCTGTACGACGACCGGTCAACGCACGTTAGTACGATCGCGGAGCATGCTGAAGCATTCGCGCTGTATTCGCGCCACAGTTTCCATTTCATGCCTGCGACGGGCGGTACACCGTATGGCGATGCCTGGCCGGAGCCTGACCTGAGCGCGTACGACGTTGCTATGGTGCATTACTCGATCCGCGTGTCCATCGAGAATCACCTTTCCGAAGTGGTCGCCAAGGCGCTGGAGCGCTTCCGCGGCTTGAAGGTATTGTTTATCCAGGACGAGTACGACACAACTGAAGTCGCTCGCAAATGGATGGACCGCATTGGCTTCGACATTGTCTACACCTGCGTTCCGAACAAATATCTCGAATACGTCTACCCGCGGGCGCGATTCCCTTTCACAGACTTCCTGCCGACGCTGACGGGGTATGTGCCGGAAGATCCGCACCTGTACAAGTATCAAATACCGCTGCGCGACCGGCACGTTCGGATCGCCTACCGCGGCCGCATGTTGCCCTATTTCTATGGAACCCTGGGGTGGCAGAAGTACAAAATCGGCGTCGATGTCCGCAAGCTGGCAGACGAGCGTGGCCTGAACGTCGACATCGAAGTCGACGACAGCAAGCGCATCTATGGTGCGGACTGGTATCGTTTCCTGGGCTCAGCGCGTTCTACGCTGGGCACCGAAAGCGGCTCGAACGTGTTCGATTTCGATGGCACATTGCGGGGTCGGATTGACGATCTGCTGCGGACGCAGCAGGGGGCTTCGTTTGACGACGTCCATCGGCAATTGTTGGAGCCTCTTGAGCGCAACATCAAGATGAACCAAATTTCGCCCAAGATCTTCGAGGCGGTGCGCTTGGGGACGGCCTTGGTACTGTTCGAGGGCGAATATTCGGGTGTATTGGAAGCCGGTGTGCATTACATCGCGCTACGCCAGGATTATTCGAACATCGACGAAGTCTTCGCCAAGCTGGAAGACCTGGATTATCTGGAGCAGCTGACCAGTCGGGCCTATCGCGACATCATCGGCAGCGGCAGGTATTCCTACAGGAATTTTGTGGCGGGGGTGGATAGCGATCTTGAGGCGCGTTATCTGCACCGGCCTCGTTGTCAGCTTTACAGCGTGCCGGCGATGTCGCAGAGTAGGGGCGGTGCCCTGCGTCAGCTGTCGTCGGTGGACGCGCAAGCCTGGCTGCTGCTGGATTCAATCCTGAAGCAGGGGCTGAAGCGCGAAGCCGTGGTGAGCGAATTGCCGCTGAAATATGTGGTGCCGCCTTCGGTCTGGAAGTTGCTGCGGTTGGAGCTGCGCAAGATTGGTTATACCTGCCTGCGGTTCTGCTGGCGGCGGTTACCCCAGAAAACGCGTTATTGGATCAGCCGATACATCTGATTTATTCGCCGGACAACTAAAGCCACTTGCAGCGGCGGGCGAGGACGACAACGCGTCCGGCGCGTCAATACTGATATCGAATCGGAATACTTATTTATGTGCGGTTTCGTTGCACTCATTTCCCCGGGAGCGCCGATAGCGGATCCCTTGCTTTCCCGGATGCGGGACCGGCTGGCCCACCGAGGTCCAGATAATGCTTCGTCCTGGATGCATGGCGATCACCGTGTAGGGTTGGCTCATAGACGCCTGTCGATCATCGATACATCCCACCATGCCGATCAGCCGATGGCGGCGTTGGATGGGCAATTGGTGCTGGTCTACAACGGCGAGATCTACAACTACATCGAACTGAGGGAAGAACTGAGCGCCGAGGGATACGCATTCCGGACCAACAGTGATACCGAGGTGCTGTTGGCCGCATATTTGCATTGGGGCGACAGGTGTGTCGAGCGCTTCAATGGCATGTTTGCCTTTGCGCTTTGGGACGCCAGGCGCTCCGAGCTGTTCGTCGCCCGGGATCGATTCGGTGAGAAACCCTTGTTTATCGGTCGGGCTCCAAATGGGGCTGTGGCGCTGGCATCCGAGATGAAAGCCATTCTGGCGCACCCAGACTTCGCAGTCAGTGCGCGCATGGCGGCGCTGAACGCCTTTTCCAGGGCGCACTGGTACGAAGACGGGAAGGATACGTTTTTTGACGGTATAGAAAGGCTGCCGCCGGCCCACGCCTTGAGGCTGGGTGCTGACGGCGCCGAGAGGGCCCGCTGGCGCTACTGGACACCGGACTACGACAATGTAGACGAGTCCATCAAGCCGGACGATGCCATTGGCCGCTTCGAGGAATTGCTCGAACGTAGCGTGAAAATGCGGCTGCGGGCAGATGTGGCGATTGGCTCGAGCTTGTCCGGGGGACTGGATTCCTCGACGATTGTGGGCGTATTGGCCAAAGAGCGAGGCAAGGCGGGATTTGTCCAGAACACATTTTCGGCGTGCTTTGACGAAGACCCGACGATGTCGGAGGGGCCGCAGATCGACGAAGTAGTCAACTATACCGGCGTCACCTCCCACAAGGTTCGGCCATCCGCTGCCGGGCTGCAACGGGAGTCGATGCAGATGCATTGGCATCAGGAAGAGCCGGTCATGTCAGCGTCCATCTATCTGCAGTGGTGCGTGGCTAGGCTGGCCAAGGAAAACCAGACTACAGTATTGCTGGACGGGCAGGGCGCGGATGAATTGCTGGCGGGATACCAGTTCTGGTTCAAGCAGTTCCAGCTGGACCTGCTGGACCAACGCCAATTCTGGCGAGCTGGCAAGGAAACCTATCTATTCAATCGGCGGTTACGCATCGCTGCCGAAGGCTTCCAGGACAGCAGTCGGCGTTTCAATGCCGCGACGGCATATTCGCTGCGTGAAGTAGCAGGGTATGCGCTGGCGCGGCCTAATGTGTGGCATGGCCCCTATACTGAAGGCTTGGTGGAGCCAGTGGCGGGCAAGCGGCTACGGCGTACGCTGGGCGAGGCACTGCTGTACAACAGCCTGCCCATGCTGCTGCGTTACGCCGACCGCAACAGCATGGCGTTTTCACGCGAGAGTCGGTTGCCGTTCCTGGATTACGACTTGGTGGATTTCTGCATGCGCCTGCCGGACAACCTGCTAATCAAGGACGGTTGGCAGAAATGGATCTTGCGACAGGCTGCGGGCAAGACTGTGCCTTCGTCGATCCGCTGGCGTGCAGACAAGGTTGGCTATGCTGCGCCACTGGACCACTGGCTCAGGGGTGGGCTTAAGAGCTGGGCCGAAGAGCGATTGTTCTCATCGCGCCTGAAGGACATTGAAGGCTACGACCGCACTGCCTTGCAGCAGGTGTGGGACGCGCATCAGGCAGGGCAAGTCAACAATTCCTGGGCGATCTGGCGCTGGGTCAGCATGGCCGAATGGTTTGGCCTGATCGACGGTAATTGGTGGAAGCAATAGATGGCAGCGCGTCTTGCGGCACACGCCAGGAACGCCCGTGCTGGCCTCCAGTTTCCAGTAGCGTCATTGTGCGCCCGGTTTGTTTTATTTTGATTACTATTTTTAGAATCCAATAATATGTGCGGAATATTTGGTGCAGTCTGGCGGGATAGCCGCCCAGCCGGTTCTATAGACCGGCAATTGACCGTGGGCATCGAACGTCAGATGCATCGCGGACCGGACGGCCACGGAAAGTGGGTGCATCCGCAGGGCAGGGTGGGGCTGGCCCATGCGCGCCTGTCGATCATCGATCTGAACACCGGCGCGCAGCCGATGCGCAGTGCGTCTGGCAACGTGATCACCTACAACGGTGAAATCTACAATTACATCGAACTGCGCAAAGAGATCGGAGAGGAATACTTCGATACGACTTCTGATACGGAGGTCATCTTGCGCGCCTATGAAAAGTGGGGCGAGGATTGCGTCGAGAAACTCGAAGGCATGTTCGCGTTTGCGATCTGGGATGAGCGCCGCGGCCAGCTGTTCGTCGCGCGTGACCGGTTCGGGATCAAGCCGTTCTATTACGCAGTGAGCCAGGGGGGGGTCTATTTCGCCTCTGAAATCAAGGGCCTGGCCCCGTTCTTGGATCGCATCCAGACCGATGCCAACGCGCTTCACGATTATTTCGCGTTCCAATTTTGTTTGGGCGAGAAAACGCTGTTCGAGGGTGTCCGCCAACTCAAACCGGCGCACTGCGGTTATATCGATGCCGATTTGAATCTGCGGCAGCGCCAATACTGGGAAGTGCACTACAACTTGGATTGGAATCACACCGAGGTGTATTTCGTCGAGCAGGTGCGTGAGCGTCTGCGCGACTCCGTCCGCATGCACATGCGTAGCGACGTGGAGGTCGGGGCATATATCAGCGGTGGCGTGGATTCCAGTCTTGTGGCTGCCATGGCACGCGGTGAGCGCGCTGGGGAGCGTTTCCAAGGATTCACCGGCAAGTTCGCCATCGGCGAGGCTTTCGATGAATCGCGGTATGCACAAGTGGTCGCCGAAGAGCACAACATCCAGCTGCACGAAGTAGACGTCACTGAGAGCGATTTCGTCAACGATATCGCCAAGGTCATCTATCACTTGGATCAACCGGTGGCGGGGCCCGGATCGTTTCCGCAATACGCGGTTTCGCGCCTGGTGAAGGACCATGTCAAAGTGGTGCTGGGCGGCCAAGGTAGCGACGAGACGTTCGGCGGCTACGCGCGCTATCTGATCGCCTATTGGGAGCAATGCATTAAAGGTGCTTTGGACGGCACGATGCATGATGGCAACTACATCGTCACATACGAGTCGATCATTCCCAATCTTCGGACCTTGCGCAATTACAAGCCTTTGATCCAGGAATTCATGGCGGAAGGTATTTTCGACTCGCGCGACAAGCGTTACTACCGGCTGATCAACCGTTCCAACACCTTCGGCAACGTTGTCAACTGGAACATGTTCGAAGACAAGGCGTCGTCCTTTGATGATTTCAAGGAAATCTTCTGGGGAAAGAACGTGGGCAAGGAATCCTACTTCGATTCGATAACCCACTTCGATTTCAAGACGCTGCTGCCGGCATTGCTGCAGGTCGAAGATCGCATGAGCATGGCGCATGGCATCGAGTCGCGGGTGCCATTCCTGGACCACAAGTTGATCGAGCTAGCCGCCACCGTGCCGGCTAACGTCAAGTTCCAAAACGGGGAACTCAAGCGCTTGCTGCGCCTAGCCTTCCAGGACACCCTGCCCAAGGCGATTCGCGAGCGCAAGGATAAAATGGGCTTCCCGGTACCGCTGCAAGTTTGGATGCGCCAGGGTGGGCAGGCGCGAGAATTCATCCTCGACACCTTCCGCAGCGCGAACGCCCGTACGCGTGAGTACCTCGCACCCGGGTTCGACATTGAAAAGATGATGCAGCAGGAAGGTCTGTTCAGTCGCAACATTTGGGCGCTCCTCAGCCTGGAGTTGTGGCAAAAGCAATTCCATGACGTACATCAGCAAACAATTTGAGCATTAAGGCAAAGCCATGAAAAAAGTCTTCATTACCGGTATCTGTGGGCAAATCGGATCACATATCGCTGAGTTGTTGCTCGAGCGTGGTGATCAAGTTGTTGGTATCGACAACTTTGCCACCGGTCGCCGCGCGCACTTGAAGGATCATCCGAACCTGACTTTCGTTGAAGGCAGCATCGCGGATCATGCGCTGGTCAACAAGCTCATCGGCGACCTGCAGCCGGATGCCGTGGTGCACACGGCCGCCTCCTATAAGGACCCGGACGACTGGTACAACGACACGCTGACCAACTGCGTGGGCGGTTCCAACGTGATCCAGGCCGCCAAGAAGAGCAACGTCGGCCGCTTTGTCTATTTCCAGACGGCCCTGTGCTACGGCGTGAAGCCGGTGCAGCAGCCCGTGCGCCTGGACCATCCGCGCAATCCGGCCAACAGCAGCTACGCCATTTCGAAGTCCGCCAATGAAGACTACCTGGAATACTCGGGTCTGGATTTCGTGACGTTTCGCCTGGCCAACGTGGTTGGCCCGCGCAACGTTAGCGGCCCGCTGCCGATCTTCTTCCAGCGCCTGTCGGAAGGCAAGAAGTGCTTCGTCACCAAGGCCCGTCGCGACTTCGTGTTCGTGAAGGACCTGGCTCGCGCAACCGTGCGCGCCGTTGACGGTACCGGCCACGGCGCCTACCATTTCTCGTCGGGTACCGACGTGGCGATCAAGGAACTCTACGACGCCGTGGTGCAAGCCATGGGTCTGCCGTCTTACCCCGAACCCGAAATCCGCGAGCTGGGCCCTGACGACGCGCCGTCGATCCTGCTGGATCCGTCGCGCACTGTGCAGGACTTCGGCAAGATCGAATTTACGCCCCTGAAGGAAACGGTCGCGGCTGCCATAGCCTATTTCCGCGAATATGGCGTGTCGGGCGGCTATACCCACCTGA
Source organism: Achromobacter sp. ASV32 (assembly GCF_016428805.1). Lineage (GTDB taxonomy): Bacteria > Pseudomonadota > Gammaproteobacteria > Burkholderiales > Burkholderiaceae_B > Achromobacter. The sequence continues at coordinate 18,885 of NZ_JAELTJ010000051.1, read as the reverse complement.
AAATTAACGAGAATAAGTGATCCCCATGCGCATTCTGATTACTGGCGGCGCTGGCTGCCTGGGGTCGAACCTGATCGAACACTGGCTGCCCCAAGGCCATGAAATTCTGGTCATCGACAATTTCGCAACTGGCAAGCGTGAAGTCCTGCCGCCGGTGGCGGGACTGACAGTTGTGGAAGGTTCCGTGACGGATGCGGAACTGGTCAACCGCGTGTTCGACGAGTTCAAGCCGACGCACGTGGTGCATAGCGCTGCTGCGTACAAGGATCCGTCCGACTGGGTGGAAGACACCGCCACCAACGTCGAGGGTTCCATCAACGTGGCCAAGGCCTCGTCGCGGCTGAGTGTCAAGCGTCTGCTGAATTTCCAGACCGCGCTTTGCTACGGCCGTCCGAAGCAGTTGCCGATTCCGTCGGACCACCCGACCGCGCCCTTCACCAGCTACGGCATTTCGAAGACGGCCGGCGAAGCGTTCCTGCTCATGGGTGACGTGCCGGTTGTGTCGCTGCGCTTGGCCAATGTAACCGGTCCGCGGCTTGCCATCGGACCGATTCCGACGTTCTACAAGCGTCTGAAAGCGGGGCAGAAGTGCTTTTGCAGCGACACGGTGCGGGACTTCCTGGACATGTCCGACTTTTTGACCATCGCTGACCTGGCGCTGGAAGAAGGGCGTCCCACCGGTGTATTCAACGTTTCCACGGGCGAAGGCCATTCCATCAAGGAAGTGTTCGACGTCGTACTGGAATATGTCGGGGCGACCCTGGCCGAGCCGGTACCGGTCGTGCCTGCAGGCGCGGACGACGTGCAGAGCGTCGTGCTGGACCCAAGCTGTACCGAAGAGGCGTTTGGTTGGAAGGCTGCCGTCAATTTCAAGGACACGATTACCGGCCAATTGGCTTGGTACGACAAATATGGCGTGACCGACATTTTCAGTCACCTCGCAGCGCCGAAAGCCTGACGTGTTCTGGTAAGAGAATCAAGAATGTATCCATAATCGCGAATTCGAATGTGCTGGTCGTCGGCGGCGCCGGTTTTGTCGGCAGCAACCTGGTCAAGCGTCTGCTGGAACTGAACGTCAATCTCGTGCACGTGGTTGATAACCTGCTTTCCGCGGAAAAGATCGACGTGCCGGATCACCCGGCCGTCCGATTCAGTGCCGTGTCGATTACCGATGACGCGCTGTTGGTCTCGTTGAAGGACGAATACGATTATGTATTCCTCCTGTCGACGTATCACGGTAATCAAACGTGAGGTCGCGCACGATCGGGGGGCAACTTGAAATGGTAATCCCCCCGCAAAAGCGATGAGGTCAGAAGTAGGATTTTCTCATTGAGGAGTTCTACCGCATGAAGAAGTCGAGATTTACGGATAGCCAGATCATGGAAGCCATCAAGCGCGCGGAGGCTGGTCTTGCCGTTCCTGAGCTGTGCCGAGAACTGAGCATCAGCTCGGCTACGTTCTACAAGTGGCGTTCCAAGTATGGCGGCATGGACGTATCGCTGATGGCGCGCATGAAGGAACTGGAGACCGAGAACGCCCGGCTGCGCAAGATGTACGTCGAGGAGAAGCTCAAGGCCGAGATCGTGACGGAGGCGCTAGAAAAAAAGTGGTGAGGCCATCTCGCCGCCGCGAGATGGCCCAACGCGCCGTGCAGGATCGTGGCGTATCGATCCGGATGGCCTGCGAGGCGTTCGGGGTTAGCCAGACTTGCTATCGGTACGTCGCCAAGACGGATGCCGAGAACGAGGAGATCGCCAACTGGCTGCTGCGTCTGACCGACAACCACCGCAACTGGGGCTTTGGCCTGTGCTTCCTGTATCTGCGCAATGTTCGAGGCTTCGGCTGGAACCATAAGCGGGTGTACCTGATTTACCGCAACCTCGAACTAAACCTGCGGATCAAGCCGCGCAAACGGCTGATTCGGCAGACGCCTGAGCCACTGACCGTGCCGACCAACGTGAACCAGGTATGGTCGATGGACTTCATGCATGACCAGCTTGCCGATGGGCGCAGCATCCGCGTGTTCAACGTGATCGACGACTTCAACCGCGAAGCGCTGGGCATTGAGGTTGACTTCTCGCTGCCATCCGAGCGCGTGATCCACACGCTCAAGCAGATCATCGGCTGGCGGGGAAAGCCCTTAGCCATTCGGTGCGCCAACGGGCCCGAATACCTGAGCGCGGCGATAGTCGAGTGGGCCGGAGCATGGGGCATAAAGCTCGAATATATCCAGCCGGGCAAGCCACAACAGAATGCCTACGTCGAGCGGTTCAACAGGACCGTGCGCTACGAATGGCTGTCCCAATATCACTGGGAAGATCTGGACCACGTACAGCGCGTCGCCACGCAGTGGATGTGGTCCTACAATCACGAGCACCCAAATATGGCTCTGGGCGGATTTACCCCAAAACAGCGGTTAGCCATGGCCGCGTAGCGTTCCTACTTCTGCCAATCGCTAAAAATGGGGGGATTACCAGACGATGTCGAGTGCCAGTGTAAGTGAAAGAAATGCCGCCTATTGGTATGAAATGTGCGGCTCGCCTCTTGCGAAGACGCTGGGAATTACGGATTCCAAGCCGGAGTCGCTGAAGCGCCTATTCCGCTCGCCGTTACATGCAGGAACGGGCAACCACCTTGCGCTATTTGTGGCGTGAACTTACGGGCTATCGCGGGGTGGTGGAACTGAAGAGTTCGCAGGCGCGAGCGTCGTACGATGCCGACAGCGACGGCAATGCCGCGCCGCACACTGACGCGATTTCCGCCAAATCGCTGATGCACCTGCTGCGCGATTTCAGTTCAGCTTCCTATCGCATCGAGAACATATCGCAAGAGCCGCCCTTTCGACGCTATACCCGCGAGCAACTGCTCGCGACGAAATGGCCGCAGCGTGTGGGCCTGGACATCTACGCGACCGCGGTGAAGTAAGCAGGCACGTGCGCAAATCAAAAGGGCCGTGGCGTCGGAGATGCCACGGCCCTTTGCTTTTCGCCGTGCAAGCTCAGGGCGCTGCGCAGGCGAGACGGGCATAGACGTCCAGCAATACGCTTTCCTGGGCTTGCCAGTGAAATATCATTCGCGCCGAGCGTGCGGCATCGGCATATTCTGCAAGCGCGGCGGCATTCAGCTGCGTCACGGCCCGGCGGATGGATTCGGCGTCGGTTCCCGGCACGACCGGACCGACAGGATGCGCGTGGACGAAACGGCGCAATTCGTGGAGATCAGACACCATGACTGGCAGGCCCGCCATCAGGTATTCGAACAGCTTGTTGGGCAAGCAGTAGAAATAGGACAGGCACAGGTTTTCGATCAGGCACAGGCCGACATCGGCGGAGGCCGTGTGGGCCGGCAAGACATCAGGCGAAACCGCTGGATGGTAATAGATGTTCGGGTGTTCCGCGGCGGCTTGTCTGATTGCTCCCTCCATCGGCCCGTAGCCCATGAAGACGACGACCCGTCCGCTATCCGGTAGTCCCTTGAAAGCATCGATGATGGATTCGATACCGCGTCCGGCCGCCAAGCCCCCTTGGTAGAGAAAAATGATGGCGCTTTGGGAGATGCCCAGCGTCGACCGGAAAATATCGGCCTGCGGCAGCGGTGCAAGCGGCGGGCAGTTAAGCACCAGCGCGGGCTTGGGGATGCCGTACATGCGGACGTACTCGTCCGCGATGGATTCGCTGACGGTCAGGGTGGCGTCAGCGTGCCGGATCCAGAAGCGCTCCATGATGCTCTTGACGCGGATTTTCCAGCGCGGCTCGTTGGCGACGTCATTGATCTCGAACTCGTGCGCGTCGTAGACCACGCGCGTGCGCTTGCGGTTGAGCAGACGGGCGGCGGCGCCAGCGGGGAGCGTGGGCAGGTCATTGCAATGCACGATGTCAGCCTTGCGCGAGCGCAGGAATGCGCGCCACAGCCATTCGAAGTACTTGAAAACCTGGACGGGCAGTACCTTGGGCCACTTGCGGCTGTGCAGCCGTATCCGACTGACCGGGATGCCGTGCACCGTGTCCTGTTCGGCCAGGCCCTGCTCGTGCAGCGCAACGACAAAGGGTTCGTAGCCCGCGTGTTTGAGAGACAACGCCTCTTTGAGCACGCGGCTGTCGTTGGTAAAGGGGTTGAGCACCAGAAGTGCGACAGATTTGCGCATCGTCGTGGTGGTCAGGCGGTTATGTTCATGACATGCAGCCAACGCTGGAAATTGATCCAGCGCCAAGTCTGCCAACTGAACGGCTTGCGTCCGTCGATGACTGCGTCAAATTCCGCAACCAGCTGCTTGCGGTCCAGGAAGGAGGCACCGGTGTCTTCGGACAGCCAGCCGCGGATCTGCGGCGCCAGTGCGCGTAGCCATTCAAGTTCGGGCGTTTCGAAGCCGACCTTGTCGCGGCGGTCCAGGATGGCATCGGGCACGATGCCACGCATCGCAGCGCGGAAGATGTGCTTGGTTTCACCTTGCGGAGAGATAAGGTGTTCTTCCGGCAGCCCCAGCAGGAAGTCCGCCATGTCGGTGGTCAGGAAGGGGACACGGCTTTCGATGGAAAAGCGCATCGAGTTCCGGTCGCCGTGGCGTAGCAGCCAGCCCAGGCCGCGTCGGGTCAGGGACTGGGCCAGCTCGCCCATGACGCGGCGGCCGCGTTGCGCCGAGGGCCAGCCATCACGCGGGAACTGCGTGGTCACACCGGCTTCGATGCATTGGTCGATATTCAGCCACGCAGGCGCAGCTTTACGACCGCTGGCGTTGCGGGCACGGTGATAGAGCGCGTCGGGCAGCATGAGCGCGACGGCTTCTTGCACGATGGCACGGCTTGCAGGCCTGCCGGGCCAGTCTTTCTGGTGACCCAGGAAACGCCAGGCGTCCAGCGCGCGGCCCTCTTGCAGCAGGCTGACAATGCGGTGTGCCGGATAGCCGGTGTATCCCGCCAGCAGCTCATCGGCACCCTGGCCTTCCAGGGCCACGGTGATGCCATGCTCCTTGGCGAGCTTGAAGACACGGTACTGCGCATAGATGCTGGTGCTGCCAAAGGGTTCGCCTTGGGCACGGATCATGTCGTCCAGGTCCGTCGCCAATTCGCGCGGGTCGACCACGACTTTGTGGCCGTCGGCGCGGACGTTGGCGTTGATCAGGTCTACCCACTGCTCTTCGGATTTCTGCGATCCCTTGGCGATGAAGCTGAAGGTATGGATGGGCAGATCAGGCTCGATGTGCCGCATGGCGCAGACGATGGCGGACGAGTCGACACCGCCTGACAGAGCTGCGCCCAACGGGACGTCACTGCGCAGGTGCAGCTTCACGTTCTCCAGGAAGCGTTCGCGCAATTCGGCTGCGGCGTCGGCCAGGCTGATTTTATGGCGAGCCTTGATGGACGGCGTCCACCAGGCCGCTGGCGCGGACAGTTGGCCTGTCTGGGGCTTGAGGGTCAGAATAGTGCCGGGCGGAACATGGCGGATGCCGTCGACGAAGGTGCGTTCGCCATGGTCGTACCGGCCATGAACCAGATAGTCGTAGGCGGACTGCCAATCCAGCTTTGGCTGTTGCGGTGAGAGCGCCAGGATCGCGGGCAGCTCCGAGCCGAATATCAGGCTGCCATCCTGGTAGCGGTAAAAGAGCGGCTTGATGCCGAAAGCATCCCGGACAAGGCTGAGCGATCCGTCCTTGGCATCCGAGATCGCGAAGGCGAACATACCCTTGAAGCGACTCAGGCATGCCGGACCCCAGTGCATCCACGCGGTCAGCAGTACTTCGGTGTCGCTATCCGACTGGAAGTGGTGGCCGGCCTGGCGGAGCTCCTGGCGCAATTCCTTGTAGTTGTAGATCTCGCCGTTGTAGACAAGCAGATAGCGGCCATCCGATGAGCGCATCGGTTGATGGCCCCCAGCGGTAAGGTCGATGATGGACAGCCGCGTTTGGCCCAGCGCCGTTTCACCCCACGGCGCGCGGGCGGATTCGATGCCGTGATCGTTCGGGCCGCGATGCTTGAGCGCGAGAATACCTTGCTCGATCCGCGGTTGCAGATCGGGCAAGGGGGTGCGCCACCAGCCGCCGATGATGCCGCACATGGTTCAGACCGCGAGATGCGTGGCGATGATGCGCGCCGCGTCGCCGGCGCCATAGGGTTGGATGTCGGCGGGGCTGATGGTCAGTGCACGTTCGCAGGCGGCGGCAATGGCCTCGGCGGAGACGGGCGGCGTCAGCAGGTTCCAGCCTGCCTGTACCAGTTCAACCCATTCGGTTTCGTCGCGCAGGGTGACGCACGGAACGCGGTGGAAGAAAGCTTCCTTTTGCACGCCGCCCGAATCCGTGGCGATTAGCGCCGCGTATTTTTCCAGCTGCACCATGTCGAGATAGCCGACGGGATCCGTGATGAGGAATCGGTTGCGCAGGTTCTCCAGCAATCCCAGGCGGGCCAGCGTGGCACGCGTGCGGGGATGAATGGGCCAGACCACGGTTTTGGTCGCGGCGACCTGTTCCAGCCCTTGCATGATGGCACGCAGGCGCTGCGGATCATCCGTATTTTCGGCACGATGCACGGTGATGAGCACATACTCTCGCGGCGTCAGGCCCAGCCGTGCCAGTGCGCCACCCTGTTCGGTGACGCGCGCGCCGTGACGCAGCGCGACGTCGAACATGACGTCGCCCACCTGCGTGATGGCACTTTCTGCGACGCCTTCCTTGATCAGGTTTTCGCTGGCACTGCGGGTGGGCGTGAACAGCCAGCGCGAGACGCGGTCGGTCAGGACGCGGTTGATTTCCTCGGGCATGCGCATGTTGAATGAACGCAGGCCGGCCTCGATGTGCGCGACCGGAATGTGCAGCTTGGCGGCTGCCAGGGCGCCGGCGAGCGTGGAATTCGTGTCGCCATAGACCATGACGATGTCGGGGCGTTCGGCCAGCAGCACTTGTTCGACGGCGCCCAGCATGCGGCCGGTCATTTCGCCGTGGCCGCCACCGTGGATGTCGAGCTGGTGCGCCGGCTTGTCCATGCCCAATTCGTCGAAAAACACGTCGGACATGTTGCTGTCGAAGTGCTGGCCGGTGTGGACTACGACTTCCTGAAGGCGTGGGTCTGCCGCAATCGCGGCGGACACGACGCTGGCCTTGATGAATTGCGGGCGGGCGCCGAGAACGGTGAGAATCTTGGTAGTCATAGTGGGCGATCAGTCAGTCAGGCTGGCGCCGCGAGCGGCGCGGCAATGATTTGTTTGACGGGCAGAGAGGTGTTTGCGGCATGCACAAAACTCTTGCAGACCTGCTCCGGACAGAGCGTAATAATACTTGAATACCCCTGTCCGGCCCGTGGGAATTGTCTTGGCGGGGCTCAGGGCGCGGCGATAGCCGCGTAGGCCGAAACCAGTTTTGCTTCTTCGTTTTTCCAACTATAGGAATCACGGACTGCAGCGCGGCAGGCGTTGCGCATTCGCTGCCTGTCGGCGTCGGGAAGATCCAGCATCTTGTCGATGGCCTGAGCGATGCGGTCGGTATCCAGGGGGTCCACGCAGGTTCCGGCGCCCGAGGCATCGAGGATGCCGCGCCACAGTGGAAAATCCGACGCCAATACGGGCAGCCCGGCCGCCATGTATTCGAACATTTTGACCGGAAGGGCGTCGAGATAATTGGGAACCGGGTGCAGCAGCACCAGCCCCAATTGCGATTCGTGCAGCACGGCGCGTATGGCGGCACGATCCAGAACCCCGCGGTAATCGACCCGGCTCCATGCCGGCATGGCGGCCAGTTCGGCTTGCAGCTCATCGCTTTCCATGGGGCCGGCCAGAATCATCCGGGCATTGGCTTTTCCAAGTGCCTGCAGCATTTCGACTGCGCCACGCATCCGTGTGATACCGCCTATATAACAGACGGTCCGAGGAGCGGCGGTGTCTTCACCGGGGTCCGGCATGCCGCCGGGGTCGCCAAGCTCGCCAGGGATCGGGTAGTTATTCACGTCGATGCTGCGAATTCCTTGCGCTGCGTAGCGCTCGGCGATATGCGGTGTGGCGCCGACGACGACGGCGCAGCGGCGGGCGACGAAATTCTCCAGGCGCTCGAACGGCCAGGCGATCGAATGCCGGATCCAGGGTTTGATCCAGGGTTTGCTCAGGATCTGGCGCGGCACGTCTTCGTGCGCGTCATAGATGACCTGGCGGCCCATGCATCTGAGCGCCAGTGCGATTGGAAGCAGTTCCGGATCGTGGATATGGATGATGCGTGCGTCAGTCTTGCGGACGGCGTTCCAGACGGCCCAGGTCTTGCCCAGCATACGGTTGACGCGGCCGCTGGACCGGCCCATGTCGATGATGGAGACCCCATCGCGCTGCGCATTGCCTTGGCCATCGGCGACATACAGGTCCACCTGATAGCCATGGTTCGCCAGACTGCGGCATTCCTTGTGGAAGATCCTGACGTCGAAGCGCGGATGCGCTGTGGTGAGATGCGCGATCCGAACCATTATTGCGGGATATTGACGACGCGGCGGGAGGGGTTTTCCTCTGCCTGCGGGTTGAATTCGGCGACCAGCGTCTTCAGGGTCGCGACGATCTGCTCGCGGTCCCAGGAAGAGAGCGATTGCTCCATCTGGTCCAGGCCAGCTTTCAGTTGTTCATACGGAAGGTCGTTCTCTCGCGCTTGCATGATGCGAGGGTGCAAGGTGGATTTGACGTCGCCACCGATCAAGAGTTCTTCATAGAGCTTCTCACCGGGGCGCAGTCCCACGACGCGCAGTTCAATGTCGCCGTCCGGGTCGGATTCGTCGCGGATCGTCAAGCCGCACAACCGTACCATGCGCTCGGCCAGGTCACGGATACGGACGGGTTCGCCCATGTCCAGGACAAAGACCGATCCCGATTCACCCATGGCGCCCGCCTGGAGCACCAACTGGGCGGCCTCGGGGATGGTCATGAAATAGCGGGTGATATCCGCGTGCGTCAACGTGACCGGGCCCCCCGCCAGGATCTGCCGATGGAACAGGGGGACGACGCTGCCCGAACTGCCCAGCACATTGCCGAACCGCACCATGGAAAACCGCGTTGCATTTTGCCGCTGGGATAGCGATTGCAGGATCAATTCAGCCAGCCGCTTGGACGCGCCCATGACGTTGGTGGGACGCACGGCCTTGTCGGTGGAGATCAGGACAAAATCGCTGACTTGGCCGGCGATGGCGGCGCGGGCCAGCGACAGGGTGCCCAGGGCATTGGTCGCGACGCCTTCAGCCACGTTTTGCTCCACCATGGGCACATGCTTGTAGGCGGCGGCGTGATAAATGGTCTGGATCTGATGTGTGCTGATGCGATGCAGGCTGTGGGAGTAGTCGCGCACGGATCCCAGTACGGCGACCAGTTCGATGGGGCGTTGTCCGATCAGGTGCTTGAGTTCCTGTTCGATCGCGTAGAGCGCGGGTTCCGACATTTCGTACAAGACGAGCCGGGTGGGGTTCAGGGCGATGATCTGGCGGCACAGTTCCGAGCCGATCGAGCCGCCTGCGCCGGTGACCATGACATTGCGCCCAGTGACGCAGCGGCCAAGCAGATCAGGCACGGGGGCGACCGGGTCGCGGCCCAGCAGGTCTTCGACGCGGACATCGCGCAACCGCAAGCCGTTTGAATCCACCAATTCCCGCAGACTGGGCACCAGGCGGATGCGCAGGCGGTATTGCTCGGCGGATTCCACGATTTCGCGCAGGCGGGCGCGGCCGGCGGTCGGCATGGCGATCAGCAATTGGCGCACGCCATGGCGTTCGACCAAGGTGGGCAGATGGCCCGGCGGATGGATGCGCAGGCCGGCGATCATCAGGCCATGTTTGCGGCGGTCGTCGTCGAGCATGGCGACGGGTTGATAGTGGGGGCCGGCGCGCAGCGCCGTTGCCAATTGGGAACCCGCCCCGCCCGCGCCATAGATGATCACGGGAATGCGCAGGTCGCTGACGGCCTTGGTATCAGTGAAGAGCGCGCGGCGCGCGACCCAGCGGGTGCCCACGAGCCCGGCGATGGCGAGCGACCCGTAGATGACCAATACCGCCCGCGACAGACCCACCAATTGCAGAAAGGTGTTGGCGGCGGTGACCACCATGACCGATACGGCGACACCGCCGGTGATGCCAAGGATCACCCGCTCGTTCATGTAGCGCAGGATGTAGTTGTAGACCCGGAACCCGGCCATCGCGACGACACCGCCTGCACAGGCAGCCAGCGACAAGGCGAAATACGAGTTATTCAGGAAGAACAGCTCGAAGCGCAGCCACAGTGCGAGGTAGAACGAGATCAGCAGGATGGCCGCGTCGAGCACGACGGCAAGGGCTTGCTTGGCGGGCCGGGGCAAATCTACAAAAAGACGCCGGATGGCTAGGGGAAGGATCATGAGGGCGTCGGTAGCGGGTGTGTCTTGTTATATGTGCGCGAAATTTTACAGGCCTTGGCGTAGATATCAGATTCTCGTGACAAATTGATGCGCCGGAATCACGTCGCAGACGCCGGGTCGGCCGTTGTGACGGCGCGTTTCCGTGGGATGCCCGCGGCCAGTACCCCCAGAAACAGCCAGAACGGCTGGAAATAGACCATGGAACTGGGCGCCACGCCCGCGATGCCGGCAACCAGCAGGCAGATCCGGCCCAGCCAGTCCAGCCGCAGCACCAGCCAGCCGAGCAGGGCGAACCAGGCCAGGCCGATATGGAAGAACATTTCCAGCCAGAAAAAGTGGGGCGAGGCCCAAGGCGCCTTGTTGCCGGGCCAGATCAGGTTCAATTGCCCGGCGCCCGGCCCGGTGAGCCATTGCCACCAGGGCAGGGTGCGCCATTCGGCGATCATGTCCATGGCCAGTCGAGCCCGGAAGGCGGTGGATTCATCTCCGTCCTTGGCCTGGATGAGCACGTTTGCCGCGGGGGCGTGGGCGTATGCGGGAACCGCGGCAGGTGCCGGCGAGGCACTGGCGCCTGCCGGCGCGGGGGCAATCGCCGGTGGGGCTGTGTTGCCCAGGGACGTGGATGGGCCTGCGGCGGGGGCGGGCACCTGCGCGGCGCCGGGCGCCATGGGTGGGGCAAGGCCGGCGGGCCCCGCCGCGGGCGCGAGGCCGGCCATGGGCGGTGCGGTGGGGGCGGGTGGGGCCAGCGGCCTTTCCTGGATGCTCGGGAGCGACACCAGATGCAGCGGCTCGCTCTGCAGCGCCATGGCCGCCGCAGTGGCGAGCGCCCATGCCGCCAGCAGTTTCAGGCGGCCACGGCGCTTGTCGCCGTCCATGAACCACAACAGGCAGGCCAGGCCCAGCACCAGGGCCGCGGCCAGGTCTGCCCGCCGGTTGAGCAGCAGCGCATAGAACCAGCAGATGGCGAACAGCGGCAGTGACAGGCGCCGGCGGCACAGCAGCCAGATCAGGTTGGCAAATACCAGGACCGTGGCCATGTCATTGATGTTGTCCCAGACGCCGCCGGTCAGCAGGTACCGTGGCCGGAACCGCTGCGCCTCGGTCCAGGCGTCGAAGACCGGAAAATAGGCGGTGATGAACCAGAAGGCCAGCAGCCAGGGGAACAGGAACAGGAATGGCTTCTGGCGGCGCGCAAGGGTTTCGCCGAGCAGGGCGGAAACGGCGCCGATGAGCAGATAGATGGCGTACCGGACATACCGGTCTTGCGCCACGATCCACAAGGGCTGGATGGCCAGCAGCAGGACAAGGACGATGAGCGGTGTTCGCAGGCTCGTGTTCCACGCAGCGGCGCGCCAGGAACGGTCGGCTGCCAGTACCAGCACGAACAGCGCCAGCCCCCAGTGGAATGGCCGCAAGGGGTAGGGGACATAGAGGGAAGAGCCGGCCAGGCACAAGGCGAATCCGGCCAGGACCAGCCTGTCGGGCAACCGGTTGCTGCGGGCCTCAGGCGAGCGCATTTCCCAGGCTCCAGAAAAGCGCCGGCGCCAGGATGCCCACTGCCAGCAGGCGGCCTGTCAGCATAGCCTGCACGGCATGGTAGACGTCATGGGTGGGGTGGTCGTCCACGATCGCGGCGATGCGCGGCTCAAGCACGAACGTGAGCAGCACGGTGGCAAAGCCATTCACGATGCCGGACAGCTGCGATATGGTGCTGCGGTAGTCGTGGAACACCAGCGCGAAGTAATAGGAGACCAGGACGCCGAGCGCGTAGCAGAGGAAGACGGCTGCGGCCAGGACGACGATGCGACGGCGTGGGAACACCGAAGGGGTCTCCAGTTGCTTGCGGATGTCGGCCGTGCGCAGCTTGGGCTTGCCGGCGCGCCGCTGGATGAAGTTCGCCAGCAGGGTGATCCAGTGGAACCGGACGAAAAATGCCAGCAGCGATAGCAGAGTGGCGCCGAGCAACGCACACAGCCCCATCAACTGGTAAGTGGCCACGGGGATCTGCTTGTCGATCAGAAAGCCCAGCAATGGCATCAGGGCCAGATAAAAGAACCGGGTAATCGTGGTCGTGGCATTCTGGACGGCGTACCCCGTGACGGGCCGGTTCGCCAGCCTGCCGGCGATGCGGGCGTAATAGCTGAGGTACTCGAGCAGATGGATGGTCGAGAAGCTCAGGATGACGAGACAGATCAGCACCGTCATCGCTGGCGGCGCGCCGTCGTGCCGCGATGGATACGCAGCGTTTCCTGATAGGCGTCGAGCATGAGGTCCAGGCTGTGCTCCCAGCTGTACATCTCGCGCACGCGCCGGCGGCCGGCCGTGCCCATGGTGGCGCGCAATTGCGGGTTCAGGACCAGGGTTTCCAGCCGCTGCGAGGCGGCGTCGGCGTCGTCAATGGGCACAACAAAGCCTGTCACGCCATCGAGCACGACCTCTGCCGGACCGTCGGCGTCCGACACCACGACAGGCAACCCGCTCGAACAGGCCTCGAGGATGGCGACGCCGAAGCTGTCGCGACGGCTCAGGGCGACGTAGATATCCAGCTCATCCAGCGCAGCGGGCACTTCGCTGTGCGGTATCTGTCCCTTGAGTTCGACGCAGTCGTTCAGACCCAGGTTCGCCGCCATGTCCGTCAGCATGGGCCGCTGGCTGCCGCCGCCATAGATGCGCAGCATCAGGCGTGACGCCAGATCGCCATTGCTGGCGGCCAAGCGGGTCTTGAGTTTGGCGAATGCGTGGATCAACGTGTCGATTCCATAAAGCGCTTCCAGTGTCTTTACGGTGCCGATGACGATACGGTCGGATGGGCACCGTACGATTCGCGGCGAAAACTGATGCTCGTCGATACCGAATGGCGTGACGAAGACAGGCTTCTCGGACAGCGCCCGCATTTTAGTCGCCATTGCATGGCTTGTAGCGCCGAGCACGGTCGCGCGGTTCAGGTTCTTGCTGAGCGCGCGGTGGTGCCAACAGCTCTTTTCCGGGAAATCGTAGATGTCGCTGCCCCAAGCGGACAGCAGATTCGGCGCGAACCCGGAGCGGCGCGCCAGCAGGCCATAGCCGGTCGCGTAGTGGGTATTGAGCAGATCGGGTTTGATCCGCGAGAGCAACCTGCGCGCACGCCGATCAGCCAACAGATAACCGAAAGGGGCGCCGTAAGGCAGCTGGTATTGCCGCACCGTGGGTGAGATGTCGGCTGATGGCGGGTCGAGCGAGAGCAGGTGGACATCGTGTCCGCGCTCGCTCAGGCCATTGGCCCATCGCACGGTATGGATGCTTTGGCTCGCGCCCAGCAGGGCGACTTTCAGCGGCGGGTTATCGGTATGGTCGGCAGTATGTGTGGATGAGGAGAAATCGGAATCAGTAGTCAATCTCGGACGCTGGCTCTTCTATTAATCGGAACGTCAGTCTATGAATCGAGCATGACAGGAGATCCCATGTCGCTCGTTCACGAGATGTTTCGATTAATTCGAGATGAGTCGATTGCATCCGTATGCATCGACGCTGCGGCGTTAGCTTGCTGTCAGACAGGGCGCGCCAGCTGACTCAACGCTTAACGATGGCGGCGAATGTGGCGGCGAGAATGCCGAGGTCGCCGAAGAAGGACCGCGTGCGCACATATTCGCTTTGGAGTCGAAGTTTTTCAGGAAGAATCTGGTACCGATAGGCTTGCTCGGGATCGCTGGCTTGGGCGAGCAGGTCGTTCTCGTGCCTGAACCGTATTGACGCGAGGTCGGTAATGCCAGGCCTGACCGACAGCACGATCTGGCGCAACGCGTCGGGGTACAGCGCAACGTATCGGGGCACCTCCGGGCGAGGGCCGACCACACTCATGTCACCCAGGAGCACATCAATGAGCTGGGGCAGCTCGTCCAATTTCCAGTGGCGTATCCAGGCGCCGCTGCGGGTGATGCGTGCATCGCCGCCCACGGTAATTTCTTTCGCATTGTCGGCTTTATTTACCGTCATGCTACGAAATTTATGAATACGAAAGGGCTTGCCGTCCTTGCCTACACGGACCTGCCGGAAGAACACTGGGCCGGGTGAATCGCGCTTGATCGCCACCGCCACCACCAGGAACAGTGGCGACAGGGCGATCAGGCCCAGCAGCGAGGCGATGATGTCGAACAATCGCTTCATCAGGCGCGCAGCAGCGTTTCCACGGCGCTGATCACGCGTGCGACCTCGTCGTCGGTCATGCGCGAGTAGATGGGCAGGCTGACCATGCGTTCGTAGCAGGCTTGCGAATGCGGGAACATCTCGGGCGTGAGGCCGTAGCGGTCGCGCCAGTAGGGTTGCAGGTGCAGCGGCACATAGTGCACGCTGCAGCCGATGCCGGCTTCGGTCATGCGCAAGATGAAGTCGTCGCGGCTGATGCCCGCCTGGGGCGCCAGGCGCAGCACGTACAGGTGCCAGGCATGCGTGTCGGCGGCGTCGTAGCCCCGGCCGGCAAGCCGTTCAGGGCTGGGAGGCAGCGTCACCGGCAGGCTGGCGAACGCTTGATCGAAGCGGGCTGCGATCTCGGCGCGGCGGTCGCGCATGGCACGCACGCGGGCCAATTGCACGCGTCCCATGGCGGCGGCCGTGTCGGGCAGGTTGTACTTGAATCCGGGCGCGACGATCTCGTAGTACCAGGCGGGTTTCTTGGAGGTGAAGCGATCGAAGGCGTCGCGGTCGATGCCGTGCAGCCGCATGACGCGGCAGCGCTTGGCCAGGGCCGGATCGCGCGTGACCACCATGCCGCCTTCGCCGGTAGCCAGCGTTTTGGTGGCGTAGAAGCTGTAGACCGTGATGTCGCTGGCCAGGCTGCCGATCAGTTCGCCCTTCCAGGTGCTGGGCAGGGCGTGAGCGGCGTCTTCGATGACCCGCAGGCCGTGGCGGCGCGCGATGTCCAGGATGGCCGTCATGTCGCAGGACAGGCCGCCGTAATGAACGGGAATGATGGCCTTGGTGCGCGGCGTGATGGCGCGCTCGATGGCCTCGGGGCTGACGCAGAACGTGTCGGGGTCGATGTCCACCAGCACAGGTTCGGCCCCGAGATAGCGGGCCACTTCGGCGCTGGCGGTGAAGGTGTGGGTGGTGGTGATGACTTCGTCGCCCTCGCCTACACCGATGGCCTCCAGCGCCAGATGCAGACCGGCGGTGGCCGAGTTCACGGCCACGGCTTGCACGTCGCCGCCGATGAAACTGGCGAATTCCTGCTCGAACGCGCGAGCGTTGGGGCCCGTGGTGAGCCAGCCGGACCTCATGGCTTCAGTGACAGCCGTGATTTCGGCTTCGCCGATGTCCGGTAGTGCGAAGGGAATGAAAGACATGGTTCGTAGTCTGGCGGCTAGAAGCGTTGAGGAACGGGAATTGTAGTGGAGCCTTGCGCGGCCCCGCTCAGCGACGCCAGGAACTGGCGGGCCAGGACCGGATAGCTGTGGTGCTGCTGCACGAAGGCCTTGCCCTGCTGGCCCAGGGCCTGGCGCTGGGGCGCGGACAGGCCGGCAAGCCCGGCGATGGCCCCGGCGATGGCCGGCACGTCGTCGGCAGGCACACTGACGCCGCAACCGGCGTCGCGCACCAGGTCGTAGGGCGAACTGGTGGCATGCACCACCGGCAGGCCGGCCAGCATGTAGTCGAACAGCTTGTTGGGACTCATGCCGAACTGGTAGAGCGGGCTGTCGTGCCAGCCGATATATGCGATGTCGGCCAGCGCCAGCAGGGCGGGCACGGCCTGCTTTTCCACCGGGTCCAGGAACAGGATGTTCTTCAGGCCCAACGATTCGGCGCGCTGCATCAGGCGGGGTTTTTCCGCCCCTTTGCCAACCAGCACAAAGCCGACGGCGGCGCATTGCGGCTGGGCGGCGGCGTCGATCAGGGGATCCAGCGCATTCGACACCGCGTGGCCGCCGGCGTAGATGCAGGTGGCCTTGAATGACCGCGCGAACGCCGCGATCCGCTCAGCCACCGCGGCGGACAGCGGCCGGGTGGTTTCGGCGGGATCGTAGCCATTGGGGATATGGACGAACTTGCCGGGCGCCATGCCGCGGCCTTGCAGGTGCGGGGCGGTGCCAGGCAGTAACGAAATGACCTTGTCAGCGTGCCGGCAGGCATAGTCTTCGGCCAGTTGCATGGAGAAGATCATGGGATGGCGCGAAGAAAATCCGCCCAGCAGGCGCGGGGTCAGCGGCCACAGATCGTGCACCTCGAAGACCAGCTTGGCGCCAGCGGCGCGGGCGATTTTCGCGGCCGGCCAGATATCGTACGGATAGGTCGAGGACGCGATGACCACGTCGGGCTGGCCGGCGGCGAACTCGCGCGCCATGCCGTAGACCTTGGCGGTGAACTGCAGCATATTGAGCAGCCGCTTGGCGCCGTTGCCGGCGTAGGGGCGGGTACGCAGCCAGACGTAGTCGACGCCGTCGATCTGTTCGCGGGTGACGGCGGATGAAACCGTGGGATTCTGCTGGCGCAGGTGCGAGACGCTGCTGGCAATGATGGTGACGCGATGGCCTTGCCGGACCCATTCCCGGGCCAGGTAGTACGGCCGGAATTCCATGCCGTGCCGCGGCGACCCGGCGTAATGGTTGATGAGCAGGATATTCATGGCTGCATCGTACCGCGTCGGTGCAAGGGTACGGCGAGGACATGGCGCGGCGCCGCAAGCGGCGCCGCGCCATGGAGGAATCAGCTCAGTGCGGCGCGCAGCGCGGCAACGATCTGATCCTGCGTGGCTTCGTCCAGGTCCGGGTGCATGGGCAGGCTCATGACCGTGGCGGCCAGCGTGTCGGACACCGGCGTCGCCCCTTCGCCCGCCGCGAACTCGGCATAGGCCGGTTGCGCATGAATGGGGCGCGGGTAGTGGATCGCCGTGGGGATGCCGGCTTCCTTCAGGTGGGCGATGACGGCTTCGCGGTTGGGCACCATGACGGTGAACTGGGCCCAGACACTGTCGCGGTCGGGACGCACGGTGACCGTACGCGCGCCGCCGGGCAGGTCAGCCAGCAATTGCTGGTAACGGGCGCCGATCTTGATGCGCTGCTCGACTTCCCATTCGAAGCGTTCCAGCTTGCCCAGCACGACGGCGCATTGCAGCGTGTCCATGCGGCCGCCCACGCCGATGCGGGTGTGGTAATAGCGGGCCGACTGGCCGTGCACGCGGATTTCGCGCATGGCCTGCGCCAGCGCGTCGTCGTTGGTGAACAGCGCGCCGCCGTCGCCATAGCAGCCCAGGGGCTTGCTGGGGAAGAAGCTGGTGCAGCCGATCTTGGACAGGTTGCAGCTCTTTTTGCCCTTGTAGGTGGCGCCGAAGCTTTGCGCGGCGTCTTCAATGACGGTGATGCCGTGCTTGTCGGCGATGGCGTTGACTTCGTCCATGTCGCCGCATTGGCCGTACAGCGAGACCGGAATGATGGCCTTGGTGCGCGGCGTGATCTTGGCTTCGATTTCCGAGACCTTGATGTTGCAGGTGTCGGGTTCGACATCGACGAACACCGGCACGGCGCCCAGCAGCACGATGACTTCCGCGGTGGCCACGAACGTGAACGAGGTGGTGATGACTTCGTCGCCAGCCTTCACGCCCAGCGCCATCAACGCGATCAGCAGCGCTTCGGTGCCGGAGGCGACCGTGATGCAGTGCTTGGCGCCGGTATAGGCGGACAACGCGGTTTCCAGTTCCTTGACCTCGGGGCCCATGATGTACTGGCCGTGATCGAGCACATTCTGGATGCGCGTGTTGATCGGGTCGCGCAGGACTTGGTACTGCTTTTTCAGGTCAATGAATTGCATGTTGTCTCACACCAGTTGGCAGACGCCGTCTTTGAGTACGTAGGTGTCGCCGGTTGCGGGGCAGGTCGTCTGCCCGTTGCCGGTCAGCGGCAGGTCCAGTTGTTCGCCGTGGCGGCTCATCCAGCCGATCTGGCGGGCCGGAACGCCCACCACCAGGGCAAAATCGGGCACGTCGCGGTTCACGACGGCGCCGGCGCCGACGAAGGCGTAGCGGCCCACGGTGGAGCCGCAGACGATGGTGCAGTTGGCGCCCAGCGTGGCGCCTTGGCGCACGACGGTGTCACGGTATTCGCTCTTGCGTTCGATGGCCGCGCGCGGGTTGTACACGTTGGTGAACACCATGCTCGGACCGCAGAACACGTCGTCTTCGAGCGTCACGTTGTCGTAGACGGAGACGTTGTTCTGGATCTTGACGCGGTTGCCGATCTTGACGCGGTTGCCGACGTAGACGTTCTGGCCCAGGGAGCAGGCTTCGCCGATGACGGCGCCGCCCGAGACGTGGACCCAGTGCCAGACGCGGGTGCCGGCGCCCAGCTGTGCGCCGTCGTCGACGATGGCGGTGGAATGGATGCTCATGATGCTCAATCCAGCGGCAGCGGCACGCGCAGGCCGTCGCGCGCGGAACGGTAGATGGCGGTCAGCAGGGCCAGCGATTGCAGGCCTTCGCGTCCGTCGGTCTCGGGTTCGCATTCACCACGCAGCACGCGGATGACGTTGTCGTAGTACAGCGGATGGCCAAAACCGTAGACCGAGGTGGTTTCGTAGTTGGC